>DDKP01000070.1 GCA_002339745.1 Firmicutes bacterium UBA2595
ACTCCACTGGCAACTGCTTCCGCCTGACGGCGGATCGCAGGCCAGCGGACGTCAGTTTCGCTCTCCGCAACACACCTGCCTCTCAAACATACAGCTGATTTCAGTCCGCCCTTTCGGAAAGCGCCCATCCCGTTTCTCAATACTTCAAGGGTTTGTCAACAAGCTCTTATGGGGCACTTCCCTTCTGATTGATTTTGAGAGGCTGTCTTTTGAAACGGCTTAGAAATAGTACCATATACTCCTGTATTCGGCGGGGTCTTCTCCCCTCCTGGACATTTCGGCGAGAAAATCAAGAATAGGCACATCTTCGTGAAGGTAAGGCGCGGTATCCGCAAAACTGTGATCCCACGGGTAAAACTCGTAAATCCTCGCTCCGTTCGGTAAAACCATCACCACTTCATGGTCATGCCCGGCCCTTAAGTAACTCTTGCCAAGCCTTGGTATGTTAAAGACAGCCTCGTCGGTCCTGTCAAGCCCTGGAGTCAAACGGGCTTCCTCTACCTGTTCCTGAATGAGCCTGGCTATCGGAACCCTGTAAGCCCGCGTCTCCTTCTTGCCCTTAGCATTAAAGGTGTAATAGGGGTCTACCCCAATACTGCGCAAGGCCATCCTGAGGCTGACCATTTCAAATCTCCGGGAATTCTCCATTGTGTATACTGTCTGGTTGTACACAGGTATTCCCCGGACTCGCAGCTTTTGAACAGCCTCCATACTTTCCGGCGTCACTTCGTATGGATGCTCAAAATGCGTCATGACACATAATTCCCGCTCACCCGGGTCTGTATAACTGGCCAGGATGTCGGCATAGTCTTCGGTAATCCTCATCGGCAGAACCACTGGGACTCTGGTTCCAATCCTGATACGCCTGATGTGCTTCATTTTGGCCAGCCTGCCCAGGATTCTGTTGGTCATTTCATCACTTATTATGCCGGGATCCCCACCGGTAACCAGCACTTCACTGATACTTTCGTTGTTTTCAAACCAGTCTAACGCCGTTTGCAGTTTGCTTTTCGGCGCCTCGGCCTCTTCAGCGAGAACATCTGTAATTTCCCAGTTTCGCTGGCAGTATACGCATATCTGGGCACAAGTATTATATGGTTTAAAAATAGCAACCATCGGGTAACGTCTTGTAACCAGGTCTACGCAAGAGGTATCTTTTTCGCCCATGTAATCCAGATCGTGGCCCAGTTCTTTGCTTAATATGACATTTTCAACGTAATCCAGGGGCGGGATAACCTGAGCCCTTACCGCATGGTCCATTTTCCTGTCCGGATGAAAATCCATCAGTGACAGGTAGTATGGTGTTATGCCAAAAGGAAGCCCGTTGGAAACCGCCCTTTCGATGGCAATTTTCTCGCGCGGTGTTAACTGGATGATTTTCATAATAAGATCCGGATCCTTTATAATGTTCCGGCAGTGCCACGACCAATTGGACCAATCCTCGCGGGTGGCGCCTAAAATGCCCATGATTCTTTCGCGGTTCGCTTTTCTCTTGGAAACGATATCTTCATCCAATCCGCTGACATAACAGCTGGTCCTGTCGTAAATACTGACGGCAACTGCATTTAAAGTTTGGGATCTCATCCGGGCTGATGACTTGGATTCGACTCTCTCCGGATGTTCCGCGGAAACTACTCTGTCTGCCAGTCCGGTATTGCCTTTCATTCCGATAAATAACTGCCGCAGCTCCTCAATAAATCCGAGAGAGACATCAATGTGCTGGCGCTGGGCCAATTTTATCAAAATTTCCAGAACACTGTGGCCTGTAATCTCTTCGCTCCTCCTGGCAAAGATGTTTTTTAAGACGTGAATACACTTACGGGCAATATTCCGGTCCACCATGTTTACATAAACATGGGTATTTAGGGTTTTACGTTCGTAGTCTGCCAAGTAGTTGAAGATTCTTTTACGGGTCGCTTCAATATCAACATGCTGTACAACCAGTTGATGAAAAACAGGGTTCTCCGTCCAGAATTGGTCCAACAGTTTATTGAATGCTTCCTGTTGGTAAGTATGGCTCTTTACACGGTTTAAATCAAGTATACTCCCTTTGGCCAACTTGTTGATAAACTCCATTTAAACCCCTCCTTATTTTGTAATAGAGCCTCCCGGCAACCCGAAAAAAAGGAAAAAAAATCTCAGGTAGAGGATGCCTGAGTTAGAATGGAAACTCAGCGCTGCCCTTAGACATAAGGGCAACCCTCTCGCCACGCTTACGAAGTTAGCTGACGGATTCGGAAGGAAGAGTCTCCCTACCCACAAGTGTGAGATTCACCCCAAAGGTTGGTTCCCCCGTTTCTTGGTTACCAAGAATTCAGCGTATTTCCATATGTATTTTTTTCATTACTTAATTATATCATCATCAGAGTATACAGTCAAATTCCGTTCGGCCGGAAAGACATAAAACAACTCCACACGGTCGAAATGCCGGAGTTTCCGGACAGTAATTATTTTCCACCTGGGAAACCAAGCTGCCGCAAAGCTTCGTAAAGAACTATCGCCACTGCATTGGAAAGGTTAAGAGAACGGGCATTGTTAGCCATCGGGATGCGTATACAACAGTCCGGGTTCGCATCCAACAGTTCCTGCGGTAAACCAGCTGTTTCTTTGCCAAAAACCAGGAAATCGTCAGGTTTGTACCGGACTTCTGAATAAAGCTTCCGGCCTTTTGTGGTGACGTAAAAAAACCTGGAGTATTCATACTGAGAAGACAGGTCCTGGAAACTGTCGTGATAACAGATTTCTACCATATGCCAGTAGTCTAGCCCGGCCCTTTTCAGAAACCGGTCCTCAACCGAAAAACCCAGCGGTTTTACAAGATGCAGAACACTGCCCGTTACCGCGCAGGTACGGGCAATATTCCCCGTATTATATGGAATTTCCGGTTCGACAAGCACAATATTCATTACCGCTTGGCCCACCTTGCTGAAAATTGCTATCAAACGTGATTTTCGGTTTTTTCGCCACCATTCTCCGGTGACTTCATGGCACCCGGGTTGTCCTGTGTACGCAGAAAACGGTAAACTGACGCGTAGAGGAAGACCGAACCGGCAATAATCAAAACCACCGACGTTAGATCCAGTACCCTGAAGTTTGTACCGAAGGCTTCTATCACTACAGGGCCCTGGAAACGGTTGGGAATCAGCAAAAGAGACAAACTGAAGAGGTGAAACAAAAAAGTTAAAATAAATCTCTCCTGCATACAGTACCCACCTACCCTAAAACTAACCGTTGTCCAAAGTACCTGCTATAAAGGGTTCTATAATTTTTTTGAAAATTCCTTCTTTTTTATCAAGACGAATTGCATAATTTTTCACAATCTGTTTAACTTTATTACGAAATTCAAAGACAGCAACAAAGGCTGTTTACAAACAAGTATGGTTTACCGCCTGGAGTTAACCAGTTCTCGCCACCATATGTTCTTAACAGCCTTTAGAACTTAGTAGAAAAACTTCACACTTCATTGTTCAGACAGTTCGGACAAACCGGAGAATAATAACACAACGTTCGCCTACCGGATAATTACTTCCCCTATGTGGTAATTACTATTCCTCTTTGAAAGCCAGCGCGATGGTCTTGATATACCAGATGATATCCTTCAGGGAATCCAGGATCAAAAGATAAACTAATGAGGACTTGGGCAGGCAAATTCCCCTGATTAACCGGTCCTGGTGCTCTTCGGCATATTTGCGTGCCACTTCTTCGTAATTTTCTGCTCTCTGGATAATATGGCTGATCAAGACCGGATTTTGCGTCAGGATAAGGTCGTGAACATGTTTCAGGCCATCAATGGCTGTTGAGAAAAAGTCCTTCAACTCCAGCATCGCTTTGTCACTGAAGAGGACTCCTTCATCCGCCTTGGTGCGAATGCTGCCGATAATTTTATCGAGGCTGTACTTGATCTTTTTTAACTCGCTGCATACCTCCACTATTGTGGACGAATCCAGGGATTCTTCCATATCCTTGGCGGACAGCGCCAGTTGAGTCAACTGCTTCGCCCCGGTCTCAATGCTGGCCCCGATTTTTTCGGCTTCGTCCAAGCTTTTCCGGCTGTGCCTCATCAACCCGTCAAAAGCTTTTACTGCCATATCTTCGGCATTATGCGAAATTTGGTCAAGAATCTTACAAATATCGCCGAATTCGTCGTGTCTGCAAACAAATTTTGCCATATTATCACCCTCCCACCTGATATGTTTACTGATTTTATTATAACAGAAATAATAGTTGGCACCATAAATTTTTCGCAAAATGATTATTTTAAATACTCAACGGGTTTTAACCTGACCCAGCGGTCTCATCGGCTATTCGTTGACACCCAACCGGATTTCTGATACATTATTTAGGAGGTTACGAGACAAGGAGGTACTAAAGGTTGGCACAAAATATTGTACAGAAAATCATCGAAAGCCATTTGATTTCGGGAGAAGCCCTCAGTGGAAAGGAAATTTCTATCAGGATTGACCAGACCCTCACCCAGGACGCAACAGGCACCATGGCCTACCTTCAGTTTGAAGCAATGGGAGTTCCCCGGGTTAAGACCAGGCTTTCGGTGAGTTACGTAGACCACAACACCCTGCAAACCGGGTTTGAAAATGCCGATGACCATCTGTTCCTGCAAAGCATTGCAGCCAAATACGGAATTTACTATTCCAAGCCCGGTAACGGCATCTGTCACCAGGTTCACCTTGAACGTTTCGGTATACCGGGCATGACCCTGCTCGGTTCAGACAGCCATACTCCCACTGCCGGCGGCCTGGGTATGCTGGCTATAGGCGCCGGGGGCCTTGACGTGGCTGTCGCCATGGGCGGCGGGGCTTTTTACCTGAATATGCCCAGAGTGACAAATGTCAGGCTGAGCGGAAGGTTAAAACCCTGGGTCTCCGCCAAAGACGTGATCCTGGAACTTCTCCGTATTATGAGCGTAAAAGGCGGAGTGGGAAAAATCATAGAATATTCCGGTGAAGGCGTGAAAACGCTTAGCGTACCGGAAAGGGCAACCATTACCAACATGGGGGCCGAACTTGGCGCCACCACTTCTATCTTTCCCAGTGATGAGATCACCCTGGCCTTCATGAAGGCACAGAAAAGAGAAAAAGACTGGGTTGAGATTGCAGCAGACCCAGGCGCTGTTTACGATGAAGTCATTGAAATTAACCTGTCTGAATTGGAACCGATGGCTGCCCGGCCTCATAGCCCTGATAATGTGGCCAAGGTCTGGGAAATAGGACCGGTCCCTGTACATCAGGTTATAATCGGGAGTTGTACCAACTCCTCGTATACGGATTTGATGAGGGTAGCCAGGATACTGAGAGGAAAAAAAGTCTACCCGTCCTTAAGCCTCAGTATAGCTCCAGGTTCCCGCCAGGTATTTGAAATGCTGGCCCGCAACGGCGCCCTGGCAGATATAATCTCCGCTGGAGCCAGAATTTTGGAAACTGCCTGCGGGCCCTGTATCGGGATGGGCCAGTCACCGGCCTCCGGAGCAGTAACTGTTCGTACCTTCAACCGCAACTTTGAAGGGCGCAGCGGCACAGCGGACGCCAAGGTTTTCCTGGCCAGTCCGGAAGTGGCAGCGGCAACTGCACTGAAAGGAGTCCTTACCGACCCCAGGGAACTCGGTGACGCAGTACACATACCAATGCCTGATGAATTCCTCATTGACGACAGTATGATCATTCCCCCGGCGCAAGACCCCTCCACAGTAGAAATATTAAGAGGTCCCAATATTAAACCACTGCCGGTTAACCAAAAACTTCCGGAAACTATCCGGGGTGAAGCTCTCCTGAAGCTGGGCGACAACATCACAACTGATCACATAATGCCTGCCGGGGCTAAAATTCTCCCCCTCAGGTCAAATATCCCGGCAATTTCCCAGTACGTGTTTTCGGGCATTGACCCTTCATTCGCAGCCCGCGCCAAAGAAGCCGGCGGAGGCTTTGTCATCGGGGCCCACAATTACGGCCAGGGATCCAGTCGGGAACACGCGGCCCTTGCCCCTATGTACCTGGGTATAAAGGCCGTGATCGCCAAATCCTTTGCCCGAATTCACCGGGCCAACCTGGTTAACTTCGGAATCCTTCCCTTGACCTTTTCCGATGAACAGGATTATGACTCGGTAGCCGCAGGAGAACTTCTGGAAATCAATACTTCCGGCCTGGATCGGGAAAACGAACTGACTGTGAAAAATGTTTCCAAAGGAACCGAGTTCAAAGTCCGCCACGGTCTTACCCACCGACAGGTTGAAATCATCAAGGCCGGCGGGCTGCTGAACTACACAAAACAAGTGACTAGTGAATAGTCCACCCATACCCCGTGTTATTCGACCATTTACCCCCTCTTTTCGCCCGAAACCCACAAAATTCTTGTGCTCTCTTTATTATTGTTGTAGTATATTTAAGATGGCTATACTTATTGACACCTTGGGGGTGGACTCTCTGTGGAAAAAATGCAGATATTGGAAAAAATTGCTCCCTTTAACCTTCTGAATCAAAATATACTCTTGGAAATAAGGCCCAAAATCCAGGAAAAACTTTTCCCTAAGGGGAGTTTTTTCTTTAAACAGGGGGATTCCTCCCTACGGACACTCTTTATTCTTGTAGACGGTTTCGCGGAAATAATTGTACACAATGAAAAGGGTGTGGAATCCGTTGTTGGATTACGGAAACCAAATGACTTCTTCGGGGAGACGGTAATTCTCACTGATAAACAATACCCCGCGTCGGTGCGGGCGGTAACTGACTGTTCATGCCTGCTCCTGGACCGGGAAACCTTTGAATTTCTTCTAACGAACAGCACCGAATTCTCCAGTTTCTTCAGCCAGCTTCTTACCGATAGGCTCAGGGACATGTTTGCCGAAGTCGTTGTCGAACAGTCATACGATGCCTATGGAATGGATGCCACGCCGTTTCGCAAAAGGGTCTGCGATATTATGACCTCCCCGGTCATAACCTGCAAGGAAGACGACCTGGTAACCTCGGCCGCCAGGGTACTGACGAAGAACAGGATCAGTTCTCTGGTAGTAGTTAATAAACATAAGATTCCTGTCGGGATTATCACCGAATCTGACCTGGTCTCCAGAATACTCACCAGGGGTGAATGGCAGCCTGATATTAAGGTCAGGGATGTTATGACTCCCGATCCGGTCAGCCTGCCGCCGGACGCATTTTTTTACCAGGCCCTCCTGACAATGATCAAGAACCAGATTAAACAACTGCCTATTATTGAAAATAACAGGCTGGTGGGGATAGTGACCCTGCGCGACCTGGTACAGAGCCGCAGTACAGGCGCTATTACCACGGTCAGTAACATTGAATCTGAAACATCCATTGAAGGGTTGAAAAAAGCCAGCTACGGAATCGACAACGTTCTGAAAGCGCTTATTGCTGAAAAGGCTTCAGCCAGGGAGATTTGCGAGGTCATGACAGAATTCTATGACCGGCTGACAAGAAAGGTCATTCAAATATCGGAAAAACAGCTCGTCGATGAGGGTTATGGCGCCCCTCCTGTGGACTATTGCTGGATAACAATGGGAAGCAGCGGCCGAAAAGAACAGATTACGCGCACTGACCAGGATAATGGTATTATTTATGACGATTCCGACCCCGCCAAAATGGAAGCCGCAGAAAAATACTTTTCAAAACTGGCGGAAAAAGTTGTGGATGGTCTCCACCAATGCGGTTTCGCCCTCTGTAAGGGAAACGTAATGGCCACCAATCCCCAGTGGCGGAAACCATATAAACAGTGGATTGAAACCGTTTTGTACTGGGTGCAGGAACCCCATTCGGAGATGCTGCGTAATTTCACCATTTTCCTCGACTTCAGACCCGTGGACGGCGCCCAGAATCTTGCTGACCAGCTTAGGCAAGCAGTAATCCGGATGATTCAAGACAATCCAATAGTACTCCATTTTCTGGCCCGCGACGATCTTTCCCACGGGGTTCCCCTAGGCTTATTTAAAAAATTCCTTACAGACCGGTCAGAAAAACACAAAGGAGAAATTGACATAAAAGGCTCCGCGCTGGTTCATATCGTGGACTGTATCCGTATTTTTGCCATTAGGGACGGAATCGCCCTTACCAACACTTTTGATAGGATACAGGAACTAACCGCCAACGGCACCCTGCCTAAAGATGACGCCGAATTTATTGAGGCTGCCTATGAAACCCTGATGACCTTCCGGAACCGGGAAAACCTGCGTAAAGTAAGTATCGGACTGGAGCCTGACAATTATTTGAACCCGTACAAACTTAGCAAACGTGAACAATCCGTTCTAAAGGAGGCATTTAAGGCTATCAACAGGCTTCAGAATTTTACCGGCTCTTATTTCAGGGTTGAGGGTTTTTAACGGAAAAGCAGCCGGCAACCAACCAGAGGAAGTGTTGGCCTCATGAAAGACCTCTTTAGGATTCTGCAATGGGCCGTGGGGTTGCGAAGTCCCCGGGAAGAAATCAACGGAGAAATCGACCCGGCAATCTTACTTGAGATAAGATACAAAACCATGGCCGAAAAAAACAAAATACCTCCGGATATTCCTCTTTCGAAGGCCAGATTTGTGGTTTTTGATTTGGAAACAACCGGCCTATACCCCTATGCAGGCGATAAGATAATTTCGGTCAGCGCTGTCATAGTGGAAAACGGGGTTATTAAAAAAGAGCCGTACTTTGATTACCTGGTCAACCCAAACCGACCGATACCTCCTATCGCTACTGAAATCACCGGAATTAGCGACGAGATGGTCAGCAATGCCCCTTCTATTTTATGGGTCCTGAACGAATTTCTTAACTTTTCCCGGAACAGCATCCTGGTTGCTCATGCCGCAGATTTTGACCTGAGTTTCATTAATCTGGTTCTTAAGCAAACATGTCATACCAAGGTCTACCATCCAGTCGTAGATACATGTACCCTGTCCGGCGCTCTTCTGACCGGCAAAAACTGCATCACTCTCGATGCTTTGATTAAATACTTCAAGCTTTCACCCGAAGGACGCCATACATCCTTGGGAGATGCCCTGGTAACCGCGGAAATCCTTATTCATTTCTTGAACATGTTGGCCCAACGCAATATAACAACCCTGGAAGACCTCTTAAATTACCTGCACCTGAGGGCTTTCAGTAACCGTCCCGATTGATTTTTTGCTGTTTTCAAATTATTTCCGTCTTCCAAGAAATCATCTCAGCTTCCGTATTGTGCTCGATAAAACTGAGTACTTCAGTAATAATGCTGTCAACGTGCCGGCGATCCGAACTTATCGCCGCTATACCCAGCGCCGCTCTTTTCCATTCGTCGTGGAACCCTATTTCGGCGACAGAGACATTGAACCTCGTCCGCACCCTGTTGGTCAGGCTCTTAATCTCCCTTCGCTTGTCCTTTAGTGAGTTAGACCATTCGAGCCTTAATTCCACTGTACATAAACCCACTATCATAGGCCTTCCCCCATAATCTCAGATTACTGGCCTGAGACGTAATCGTCCTGAGATACCAGTTCTCTCCTGCCTTCTGCCCCATTAATGTAAAAGATTCGGTAGACCCTGGTATGAAGCCCGGAAATTCCCGAAGACGTGGTATTTAGTATTTTTTCCGTAAGTATTTGCACTGTCTCCCCTTCCCGCCTCGCACCCAACAATTGAACTATTATCCGACCGTTTTTTACCTCTGAATGTATATAGACCGGGGTCATGGAATTGTTTTTAAACCTGAGGTCCAGTTGGCCCAAGACCACTGCCGCATCCTGCCCACCGGCCACGTATCCCGGAGCCACGGCATGCGGATGCCGTTCCATTATTTCCAACCCGGCGTACAGCGCAGCCTGATAGAGGGTAGTGGCAACCTGGCTGGCGCCGCTGGATTCCCCGACAGCACGTCCATCTGCAACAGTGGAGATGTTCCGGTAATGAACCTCCTGTACCGCCGGCCCCATTATTTGATTAAAAGAAAATACTTCTCCAGGGCGTACAAGTTGTCCATTTAATGCGCCAACAGCTACAAAGATGTTTTCCTTCCTGTCCCCATTTCCGCGACTCAAAGGGGTTACCCCCAGACCTACCGGTTCTTTGATTCCAGCCAGGTCAGAAGCCGTATACCGTGGTCTGACCTCCGAAACATCCAGCAACACGGGAACAACCTGTAGTCTCCCCAGGGCTTCCCTGATTTTTATATCATTGACAGAAGCCCTGTAATTTTTTCCCGTTACTTCACGGTTTATTTTTAAACGGCTTCCCTCAAAGTCTATGCCGGCATCTTTGACTGCAACATTAATTTGAGACATTATCCCGGCCTGTATGCTCTTTAGTATTTCGTTATCTACGGTGTATTCTACGGGGAAATCCGGTTTTTCCCGCCGCAGGCGGAAGATTTCCAATCCATCGGTTAGTATGTTGTTTGTGTGTCCCATTTTTAAAGCTTTGTCAACAGTTGCCTCAATATCTGGCCTGAATCCCAGCGCATCATAGGAAAATACCCATTCACTGTCTCCATATCGTAAAACCAGACGGGCCGATTTTTGTTTCTGTGATATCTCTTGATTTAGCTTCTCAAATGCCTGTTCCTTCGTAAGGCCACCTATATAGGTTCCATTAATAGAAACCCCAGGGAAAATGACATTTTCCCCGGGGTTGGCAGCAAAAACCAATCCTCCGATAATACTGACCAATCCTTGGGTTAGCAGGAAAGCTAAAATCACTAGATATCTTTTCCAAAACTCAGGCATATTATTTCCTTCCCCCAGTTGTTGCACAAACAGATTAACTTTTTAACCCTTCGAATTCATTGAAAGTTCCGCGAATTTTCCGGCAGCTTTAGCCTTATCTAGGAGCTCTTCGGTTATCAAATCTCCTTCCTCGGCAATCACTTCCCCGTTTTCTGTTTCAATCCTCTTGGAAACTTTCCGGCCTAAGAGGTATTCCCGCTGCCTTTCTTCAAACAGTCGGGCCGCCTCGGATTGTGCCTGTTGACCAGGCGCGTGTTTTTCAGCCTGGGCGCTGGAATCACCCGTTTTTTTGTCTAAAGTTTTTACAGCATGAACGGGGGAAGAACCAGGCAGGCTATCGGTAAGTGATGCTTCCGCCCCCTCGTTAACTATTAAAACATCCTTTCCAAAAGTTATTATCTGTTCGGAAGGAATGATTCCTTTCTTTCCGGAGCCGTCAGGCGGGACCAGTTCGCATCCCACTATTTTCCCCTCATTTTCATCGTCAACCAAAAACTCGCCTACCGTACCGATAAGCTTTCCTTTTTTGGTCAAAACCCTGGTCCCTTTCACACGAACGTTTAGCTCCAACAAACCGGTGACCTCCGACTCTTTAGCCAGGTCACTTACGGAAGCAGAGTCTTTAATCGTTATCGCATATTCTCCGACTCCTTCAACCATTTTAAAAGGAAGAATCTTTACACCCAGGTACCTGATGCCGTTATCCACCAGCAGGTACTCAACTGTTCCTTCGGCCGGATTCACCACCAAATCGCTGACGGAACCTACCTCTTTTCCGTCCTCAATGCTGATAATGGACAGACCCAATAGTTCTTCACTTCTTTTCATCGGCTACTCTCCTAACATAAAGCTTTATAATCTCAAAGAGCTTCGTTCTTCCATTGATTTATTTTTTCTTCAGCGCTTACCCTAATTAGAGCCGGTATCCTGGAGTACGGCAGGTTGGGGCTATTTGCTTTCGACAGCATTTCCTGAAGTATTTCCAGGTATTTTATGTTTATTGTTATTTCTCGCAAAACCGGATCTGACAAGTCAGAAAACCCGTCTGTCACAAACTGTTCCAAAAATTCCTTAGCCTTCCGGTATTGTCCAATTTCCTGCAGAGCGGCACATATATCAAACGCCAGCATAACCTTCAGATCTGGCGGTGGGTTGAGTTCGAGAGCTGAGGAAAAGTATTTTACGGTCAGATCCAGCTTCCCTTCAGATTTGGCATCGAAACCTCTCAAAATGTAGGATTGAAGCAGATCCGTGCTGTCTTGTACACTGAGGCGCCCAATACTCATAATCTCCTCTCCCTGTTTCCCATCCGAATTTGAGACTGCCCCTTCCTCACTATGACCGGGCATAGTATCCTCCTGACTATCGGCAGGAATCTCGGGTTCACCGGAGGAATGCCCTGCTTCTTCCGGATTGTGACAGCAGGGAAATGATTCTTCCAGAACCGGTAACGATCGAGGATCCGGATCGCCGGAAGTTTCCGGAACCTGCTCTTTTATCTTCTTCTCCGTCTGGACTATATAATATGAACCCAAACTGGCAATAATCAGGTTTATTCCGATGGCGCCATATAAGTTCCAAACGCTGATCAGAACAGGAAAAATCGCCGCTATAAAAAGTGAAAGCCCGGTTATAAAAATAAAAGCCTTCTGGGATAAGCCGTTGAATTTTACTTTCCGGTAGAAGATTGCTGCAAATACGATGTTTACGATCAGAATAACGGTATAGTACCGGGCCATATTCCACCTCCCGGAGCAGTACCCAACGTTACCACTACTATTCGACGGATACCACTTAATTCCTTCACTCAGACGAGATATTTTTTTAAATTTCTGCAATCTGTGGCACTTTATCACAAAAACAGCCCACAAGTCAGGTTGTATCGTAAACAAGTTAAAAAAGAAGGATCTACTGCATTAACAATTCTTCATACAGGTAGATCCTCAGTATTTTACCATTGCTTCCTCCGTAACTTATAAGGATAAATTTATCCAGTGCGCTCAAGCTTTGTATGTTTTTTGATGGCCAGGTCATATAATTCGAGGTATTCGGCTGCCGACCTGTTCCAGGAATAGTCCTGTTTCATGCAGTTAATTGCAAGCCTGCACCACTTTTGCGGTTCTTCCGAATATAGTCTCAAAGCTCTTCTTATCGTTTCTAACATCGCTCCAGCATCATACGGCTCAAACGAAAAACCGTTTCCGGATCCGGTCTCCGCATTGTAGTCAACGATCGTGTCTGCAAGCCCTCCGGTAGCCCTGACTATAGGAACCGTGCCGTACCGGAGGCTGATTAACTGGCCCAACCCGCAAGGTTCATACCTTGATGGCATTAAAAACATGTCTGACCCGGCGTAAATCCTTTGCGCCAATATACCGTTAAACCCCAGGTATAACCCTATCTTATGCGGATACTGCCGCCTTATTCCGGCGAACATCTCCTCGTAATACCTGTCACCCTCTCCCAGTATGATAAACTGCAGTTCTTCCTGCATTAACTCATGCAATGCGGCAGCAATCAGGTCCAGCCCCTTCTGGCCAACCAGCCGGGAAACAAGGCCGATAACCGGCACATCCCTGACCGGAAGATCCATTTCCTTTTGCAGAGCATGCTTGTTTTCGTATTTACCCTCGATTGAACCCGCGTTATACGTGCGGAAAATCCTCGGGTCAGTTTTCGGGTTGAATTCATGATAGTTAATCCCGTTCACAATACCATAAAGGTCCTGGGACCTCTTGCGCAGCAGTCCCTCAAACCCCTCACCATACGCCGGGGTTTGAATCTCCTGGGCGTATCGCTTGCTCACCGTATTTATAACATCCGCAAACCGAAGGCCTGCCTTCATGAAACTGGTATGTCCATAAAACTCCAAACCCTCTGGGTGGAAATACTCCTTCCCAACTCCAAGTAGTCCCAGGCACTCCTTTGGGAAATTACCCTGGTAGAGCAGGTTGTGAATGGTAAATACAGTAGCTATCCGGTCATAAAATGGGTCATCAGTGAATTTCTCCTTAACAAGAAAAGGTATCGGTCCTGACTGCCAGTCGTTACAGTGAATGATATCGGGCTGAAAATTAATCCTTTTCAGCATCTCCAGGACAGCAATAGAAAAAAAAGCAAACCGTTCGGCCTCATCACAGTGGCAGTACATGCCTTCCCGGTCAAAATAATGGTAATTATCGATAAAGTAAACGGGGACCCGCTTTATGCCCCCGCCTTCGGTCCTGGCCTCAATATGGGATTCCCTGATTATACAGGTTTCACTCCTGTTCCCGATTCTAACGGGGAAATCGGTTACCGTAGAGACACCGGTAATACCCCGATACCTGGGCAGCACTATTCTGACATCGTTTCCCATGGCCGAAAGTGCCTTCGGCAAAGACCCGGCCACATCAGCAAGCCCCCCTGTCTTAGCGAAAGGCACAACCTCCGATGAAACAAAAAGGACCTTTAAATTCCTGTCCAGCATCATTTTATATTCCCTCCGTGAGTGTAATACCTCTGATTGGTTTTTCCTCGGGATAAAATCCTATCTTAGAGTATGGAAATAAGGCAACATTTATGCGGTTCGGTCTTTAGCCACCCCCATAAAACCGGCCTTTCTTTCGATATCTATATATAACCCTTTTGTTAGAGAGGAGGTTCCGGCAATTGTTCGTCAGGCGTAAAAAGTTGACCCTCCTGGTTATGTCCGTTGTGTCCCTGGCGCTGACATCACTTTTTTTGTTTCCTGTTTTGTGCTTCGCATCTCTGAGATATGAACCTCTTCAGTCTGGTGAACCCAGTTTGTCTTCTTTTGATTTTTTCCTGAATGACGCTAAGGGCCATTGGCATGAATATGCGGTAGCCGAAATGTATGCCAAGGGTGTTATAAAAGGTTATCATGACAATACATTCAAACCAAACAGGCCGGTTACTCTCCTGGAAGCCGTTGTGATGCTGGAAAAGCTCCTCTGGCGCGAGCCTGCCAAAGAGGATATTGACGCCTACAGCTACCTGGAAATGAATTTCGGTATTCCACGGTGGGCAGTAGGCTATATTGGTTTTGCCCTAAGACATGAACTCCTCCTTTACAACGAACTGAGTAAAGTATCTCTCCAGCAGCCGCTGGTCAGGCAAGATGCGGCCGTTCTGGCAGTCAGGGCTTTGGATCTGGCCAAACAGGCCAAAAAAACAAGTGAAACCGCACTTCCTTTTACCGATTCATCACAAATTGACGAAGGCAACAAGGGATACGTATCACTTGCATGTGAACGTAAAGTTATGACCGGTTTCCCTGACGGCAGCTTCCGGCCTACAGACCCGATTTCCAGAGGGGAAACAGCGGTCCTGCTAAGTAAAATTGCCCAACAGATCCCGTTTGTAAATTCGGGGGAAGTTTCCGGCTTTGTCAAATCAGTCTACCAATGGAAAAACAGTATAGTATTGGCAAATGACAACAAGCAGGAAACTGAAATTTCTTTACCCGCTAAAACCCTCATCTATTTGAATAACAAACCGGCAGCGGTTGGTCAATTATCTGCAGGAATCCACGTGCGGGTAATCAACGCAGGAACCGATAAAATCACGGTTCTCATAGCTCAGAATATAGTTCCTGACAGCGGGACGGAAGTAGTTATGGAACCTGTTAACCTGACCTCGGCGCCGGCCGAAATCCGCCAATGGATAGAAACCAACAAGATAAATGAGAACTACCTGGCAGGCGTCTTTAATGGAAGCCTGTACTTCCTGGCTACCCGCGGCGAGAAGAAAACCGGGGGGTACACTGTTGACATTTTTAAGGTTTCCCGCACATCAGATGAAAAGGGAATTAACTTCAAAATATGGATTGAGCGGTCGGACCCCGGCGAAATCCTCACCCCGGCATTTGAATACCCCTACGCTATAGTCCGGGTAGACCTTCCTCAGGAAAAAATCAATTCAGTTATTTTCGTGGATAAACTAAATCAGGTAATCACCGAAGCTAAACCCCCTGCATAGCAGGGGGTTAAAAATTAAGATTACAGGAGGGTTTGTTGTTGAAACGGACATACCGCAAAGAACTATGGCAGAGAATTGGAAAGGCCAATGCCGATTTCGGCCTTGTCGAAGAAGGGGACAGCATCGCTGTAGGATTGTCCGGTGGGAAAGACAGTTCAACCCTTGTATACGTTATGAATGAG
>DDKP01000098.1:0-621 GCA_002339745.1 Firmicutes bacterium UBA2595
CCGATCCCAATCTCCCCCGGCAAGCCGCTCACGCATATGCGTTCGCGGGCCGGTGGACGATATAACGCCGTTCTCCGGAATACACCTGCCCCCTGTTATTTTAAGTTCCTTTGTCAACAGGTCCCTTACGAAGGCCCCTTTTTGATCCTAATCTGTAAACCATTGGGTCCAGTAGTGGTGGTAGTTGCCTTGGCTTGTATAGGCGTAACCGACACCCATCTTATTGAATTTCGAGCTCAAAATATTTGCACGGTGTCCCGAACTGTTCATCCAACCTTTGACTGCCGCTTCCGGGGTACGGTAACCGGAGGCAATGTTTTCCCCGGCATAGCGGTAACGTATACCGAACGCTTTTAACATTGAGCCAAAGGAACCGTAAGTGGGGGAGGTATGACTGAAATACCTGTTATCCGCCATATCCTGTGACTTGGCTCTGGCGCCCCTGGTCAGCGCCGGATCAAGTTTCAGCGGATGAACTCCTGCCTTTTGGCGTTCTATGTTCACCAGCTCAAGCACCCGCAGTTCATATGCGGTAAATTTGAATTCAGGTGTAGGCGCAGGAGCAGGCGCAGGTGTAGGGGCAGGATCAGGTGCAGGCGCAGGCGCAGGTGTAGGTGTAGG
>DDKP01000098.1:1031-1203 GCA_002339745.1 Firmicutes bacterium UBA2595
GGAGCCGGAGCCGGAGCGGGGGGTTCGGGAGCGGGAGCTGGCGCCGGCGGGATAGCCGGGGCCTGATTGAGGTTATTTATCATTCTTTGAACCGTATTCCATATTGACTGGAAGTCATTACCGGATAAATTCAATACCGATGCCTGGGCAGGTGAAATAACGGTAACCATCA
>DDKP01000098.1:1476-17490 GCA_002339745.1 Firmicutes bacterium UBA2595
TAACAGAATACCTTTATGTAATTATTGGTAATTTACATAACAAGAAGGGCTGTCCCTCAGGGCCTGTTAACAAATTTCTAGTCTGTAAACCATGCAACTGCGTTAGCCTTAAGGGCAGGAGAATACAATTTTATATCGAAATATGCAACTAAATACATATCGGAATATATACAGANNTGCGGCTAAATAAATGAAAAAATCACCCCCTTTCAACGCTTACGAGGTTAGCTGACGGGTTCGGGTCGAAAAGTAACCCGGCCATAATGTTTATGGCTTCACCCCATAAAATCGGTTCCCCCGCTTCTTTTGGAATTCAGCGGTCCCGGCGAGGTGGTTTACATAATTTTTTGTTTTTACTAAAATTCAACTAGAGTTAACAGAATACCTTTATGTAATTCTTGGTAATTTACATAACAAGAAGGGCTGTCCCTCAGGGCCTGTTAACAAATTTCTAGTCTGTAAACCATGCAACTGCGTTAACCTTAAGGGCAGGAGAATACAATTTTATATCGAAATATGCAACTAAATGCATATCGGAATATATACAGAATTATCTATTGAATAGCATGCTGTAGAGGTGGAACATGTACGGGTTAAGAATTGTGTTAGCTGACAGTGACCCTCTGTTCAGAAAGCATTTAAAAGAAAAACTCCTTAATGGCGGATATATGGTGGTAGGAGAAGCCTCTGACGGTAGAAACGCTCTGCAGGTTATTTTCAATATCCAACCAGACCTGGTGATCATGAACAGTGAGCTGCCAGGACGCGACGGGCTGGAAGTTGCGAAAATAATCGAGGAACACCGGGTTGCTCCGGTGATTTTAATGACTGAAATCAATAGGCAGGACCAATTGAAAGAGGCCATGGAACACTGGATGATTTCATATATACTGAAACCGGTAGACGAAGTCAACCTTTTTCCGGCTATAGAAGTTTGCGTGGCTACATTCAAGAAGATATGCCAACTGGAGGAGCAAAACAAAAAGCTGAAACAGAACCTTGAAACAAGAAAAATCCTTGAACGAGCCAAGGGCCTGTTGATAGAGTTTAAGGGAATGACAGAACAGCAGGCTTTCAAATATATCCAGAAACTCAGCATGGATAAATGCCTGCCCATACAAAACATAGCAAAGCAGATAATTATGGGGCTTGAGGGAAAAAGAATGAAGAAAGGAAGTGACCTTGTATGAGAGAACTGACGAAACTGCAAGTCCTGGAACAAGCCCAGGAACATAATGTGAAGTTTATTCGCCTGCAGTTTACGGATATTTTCGGAGTATTTAAAAATATCGCAATTACTGTGGAAGAACTGCCAAAAGCCCTGGATGGTAAAATCACATTTGATAGTTCCGTGATTGACGGAAAGGCGGTCAATACAGAAAAAGAAATTCGTCTGATACCCGATCCGTCAAGTTTTGTAATTTTTCCCTGGCGGCCCAGGGAAGGTGCGGTGGCCCGGCTTATCTGTGATGTCGCAAATCACGACGGAACTCCGTATGAGTGCTGTTCACGCAGTGTACTGAAGAAGGTTTTAAATGAAGCTGGGTCTTCCGGCTACCGGATGAGAGTCGGAGCTGAAGTGGAGTTTTTCCTTTTTCATACTGATGACAATAACAACCCCACCACTTCTGCTCATGACACAGCCGGGTTTTGTGATTTGTCTCCGGTGGACCTGGGGGAAAACGCCCGCCGGGATATGGTGCTGACTCTGGAAGCGATGGGATTCGAAATCAGTTCTTCACACCATGAATTTGCCCCGGGACAGCACGAGATTTCCCTCAAATGTGACGATGCGCTGGGCATATGTGACAAGCTAGTCACATTCAGGTTTGTGGTGCGGACTATTGCCAGGAGGCACGGCCTTCACGCATCGTTTATGCCGAAGCCTGCCGACGGGTTGAGCGGTTCGGCGCTTCACATATTCCAGTCTCTTTTTACAGGAGATGATAATGCATTTTGTGACCGTGGGCAGGACGACGGCCTTAGCGATCAGGCTCGCTACTATATAGCAGGACTGCTTAAACACGCCGGTTCCTTTGCAGCTATCACAAACCCTCTTGTGAATTCATATAAGAGATTGGTTCCCGGTGACCTGAGTCCCTGTTTTGTAGCCTGGTCTGCCGGCAGCCGGAATACGATTATAAAAATCCCTGCGGATAAAGGCGAGGAAACAAGGGTGGAAGTCAGAAACCCCGATCCGGCCTGTAATCCTTATCTGGCCATAGCAGTCATGTTGAAGGCTGGGTTGGATGGGATTAGCAACAAAATACAGCCGCCGTCCCCGGTGACCGGTAACCTCTTCTGCCTCCCGCCCGGGGAACAACTGAACCTCGGCGTCACCAGGCTTCCCCGCAACCTGGGGGAAGCTCTACAGCTGCTGAAACAGGATAAACTAATTTTCGATACAATGGGAGAAGTCCTGGCCGATAAATACATTACTGCAAAAGAACTGGAGTGGTCCCAGTTCGAAAATCATGTCCATCCCTGGGAGATTGACAGGTATCTGGCAATATATTAGGTTAATTTCAAACAATTTCCGCTACACTCCGGTTAAACAGTGTAGACCAACATATATAAATTGTTACTGAAAAAATGTGTTGAAAAAATATGATTTTTTGATATAATTGTTTTTGTAAAACAATATATGCAACTGTTTTCACGAGTTCTAATCACCGAAACTGCAGTTGTAAGGGCAACGGCGTCCTCGCGTGGCGGGTCTTATGGCCTGCTATGGAGGCGTTTTTTTATTTCAAAAAAACCATACATAACAAGGGAGGAAGAAAAAATGAGTTTCAGTAAGGGAATTAATGCCAGTGCAGCAACACTGACAAAGCTCCGCACAGGAGACAGCAACTGCCCGTTCAGCGGTATGTGTGTAACCTGTCTCGACGGCTGCCCGGGCCTCTGTGAAATCGGGAAATCATCCGTCAGGGGGAAGGAAACCCTCTATCCCCAGCCTTTCGGTAAAATCACTGCCGCAGCCGAAAAGGATTACCCGGTTGACTATTCACATTTCAACATTGCCGGTTCGGCAGTGGGAGCTCAAGGCCTGCCTGCCGATCCTGACGTGGCTACCTTCCCCAACGTTAACATCGAGTCTGCCGTGGGAGCTTACGGTGAAATTCCCCTCCGCCTGCCGATTGTAATTGCCGGTATGGGTTCTACCAACGTGGCTGCAGACAACTGGGAGCACCTGGCAGCTGGTGCGGCGATATCTGGAGTTGGAATTGTCATCGGTGAAAACGTGGTGGGAATGGACCCCAAGTCTGAGATTAAGGACGGCCGCGTAGTAAAGGCGCCAAACCTGGAGAAGAGAATTAAAGCCTTCACCGATTGGTACAATGGCAAAGGGTTCATCGCCGTTCAGGCAAACGTTGAAGACACCAAGCTTGGCGTGCAGGAATTCGCAATAGAGAAGCTGGGCGTAGAAGTGGTTGAACTGAAATGGGGCCAGGGGGCCAAAGACATCGGTGGTGAAGTTAAGCTCAACAGCCTGGAACGCGCCAAACAGCTTTACAGCCGCGGGTACATAGTGCTTCCTAATCCGGAGGATCCGGAAGTTGAGAAGGCTTATAAAGCCGGTGCGTTCGCCGAGTTTGAAAGGCATTCCCGTATCGGAATGGTTACCGAGGACGGGTTCCATGCCAGGGTAGCCGAGTTGCGCAGAGCCGGAGCGAAGTATGTCTTCCTGAAGACGGGCGCATACAGGGCAGCAGACCTGGCACGGGCAGTGAAGTTTGCTTCTGATGCCAAGATTGACCTGCTCACGGTAGACGGAGCCGGCGGTGGGACCGGAATGAGCCCGTGGAGGATGATGAACGAGTGGGGTATCCCGACACTGTATATCCAGGCATTACTGACTAAGTACCTCGACCGGCTGGCAGAAAAAGGCGCATTCGTGCCCAAGGTTGCTATTGCCGGAGGTTTCACCTTGGAAGACCACATGTTCAAGGCAATCGCCATGAGCGCTCCTTATGTTAAGGCAGTTGGGATGGCCCGTTCACCGCTAACGGCTGCGATGGTCGGCAAGAGTGTGGGTGAAGCCATCAAGGGAGGTAAAGTTCCCAATGAGTACAAGAAGTACGGTGAAAATTTAGAACAGATCTTTATTTACGCATCCGACCTGAAGAACCAGCTGGGCAAAGATTTTGCCAAACTTCCTGTCGGAGCTATCGGCGTCTACACCTATTTCGAGCGTCTCGCCCAGGGCCTCCGCCAGCTGATGTGCGGCGCCCGCAAGTTTGCTCTTGAATTCATCACCCGTGATGATATCTTTGCTCTTACCAGGGAAGCTGCTGAAATTACCGGCATCAAGTATGTTATGGATCACGATGCCGAGGAAGCGGCAAAAATTATTGGATAACAGCCTCGACATTTGCCGTCAATTTATCGTAAAATATACAATAATCAATAAAAAAGTATTGCATTTGACGGCGCCTGTGATATAATTATTTCATACAAATTATGTTTTGAAAAAGCCAAATATCCCCAAAATACAATGGTGTATTTTAGAGGGGAGACTGAGCAACGGCGCTCACGTAAAACAGGTATTTAGCAGCCTGTTTTAGTGGGCGTTTTTATTTTGGCTCCACGCCATTTACATAACACTCGAAGGGAGGTGCCGGAAAACCCCGGGTGATAGAGTTTGGCTTGTTTAAACATAATTGATATTTTGCATGGGAAAGGTTGTGTTAACAATGGCGTTAACCAAGGAAGATGTGTTAATTAAGGCTAAGGAAGCCGATGTGAAATTTATCCGCTTACAGTTCACCGACATTTTCGGAATCCTGAAAAATGTGGCTATCACCGTCGAACAACTGGAAAAGGCCCTGGACGGGGAGATGATGTTTGACGGTTCATCGATTGAGGGTTTTGTCCGCATAGAAGAATCGGATATGTATTTGATTCCCGATCCCAATACATTTGCGGTGTTTCCCTGGAGGCCCAGGGAAGGGTCGGTGGCCCGCTTAATCTGTGATGTATACAAACACGACGGGAGTCCGTTTGAAGGATGTCCTCGTTACAACCTGAAAAAAGTTCTGGCCGAAGCTGCTGAAATGGGTTATACAATGAATGTGGGACCGGAAGCCGAGTTTTTCCTCTTCCATACCGACAATGAAGGAAAACCCACCACGATAACCCATGACAGGGCCGGTTACTTTGACCTTACCCCGGTAGACCTGGGTGAAAATGCCCGCCGGGACATGGTCCTTACGCTCGAAGAATTAGGATTTGAAATCGAGGCGTCCCACCACGAAGTGGCCCCGGGACAGCATGAAATAGATTTTAAGTATGATGATGCTTTGGATATTGCGGATAAGATTATGACCTTCAAATTTGTTGTCCGCACCATTGCCCAGCGGCATGGCCTGCATGCTACATTTATGCCCAAACCGATCTTTGGGATTGCCGGTTCAGGGATGCATATGAACCAATCGCTGTTCAGCAACGGGGAGAACGCTTTTTTTGACCCTGGTACGCCTGACCAGCTGAGTGATATTGCCAAATACTACATTGGCGGGTTAATGAAACATGCCCGGGCTATGTCGGCCATTACCAACCCTACTGTTAATTCATATAAACGGCTGGTTTCCGGCTATGAAGCCCCGGCATATATTGCCTGGTCTGCCCGGAACAGGAGCCCCCTGATCAGGATCCCTGCCAAACGCGGAGCCAGCACCAGAATTGAATTGAGGAATCCAGATCCGTCCTGCAACCCGTACCTGGCTATAGCAGTTGCTTTGAAAGCGGGGCTTGACGGGATAAAAAATAAAATACAGCCGCCACCTCCTGTAGACAAGAACATTTATGAGATGACCGAGGAAGAGAGAGCTGCCGAAGGCATCGGCAACCTTCCTCAGAACCTTTACGAGGCTATTCAGGAACTCCGCGGAGATGAAGTTATCAAGAGCGCCCTGGGAGACCATACCTTCAACCGCTTCGTTGAAGCGAAGATGATTGAGTGGGACAGGTTCCGGGTTCATGTTCATCCCTGGGAACTGGAAGAGTACCTGGCAATTTACTAGTAAAAGCTGCTTGTTAACAAAAAGTGGACCGGCTAACACAAACTTTAGCCGGTTTACTTGTCCGTACTTGATAATTTTTTCTACTTTAAGGGGTAGGTTGGGCGGCTCAGCCATGTATTTGAAACAACAGACGGTAGGTGAATACGATGAATAAACAATTCCCAAGAATTCCATCGGGTTGTGCAATCAGTGGGGTGATGAACAAAAAGGGCCATCGTTTTTCGGGAGAAGATATAATGAAGTCCATCGCCCTTATGCACGAACGATCCAACGGGCTGGGCGGCGGGTTTGCCGCTTACGGAATCTATCCTGAATATGCCGACCATTACGCCATGCATGTATTCTATGATAGTTTGTCTCACCGGTTGACAGCCGAGGAATTTATTAATGAACATTTCGATGTAGATACCAGCGAAATGATTCACACCCGAAGAGTGAAGACAATAAATAACCCGCCGCTGATCTGGAGGTATTTTGTCCAACCCAAGAAGACTAAAATCGTCTCGTCAGGACTGACTGAAGAAGATTATATAGTGGCCTGTGTGATGAAGATTAACAGCTGTTACGAAGGCGCATACATCTTTTCCAGCGGTAAGAACATGGGGGCTTTCAAAGGGGTCGGCTATCCCGAGGATATAGGGGAATTTTACCGCCTGGATGAATACAAGGGTTACATCTGGACCGCCCACGGCCGTTTCCCTACCAATACCCCGGGATGGTGGGGCGGCGCCCACCCGTTTACCCTCCTTGACTGGTCGATAGTCCACAATGGGGAAATATCGTCTTATGACGCTAACCGCCGGTTCCTGGAAATGTTCGGCTATAAATGCACCCTGCAGACAGACACTGAGGTTATCACGTACATTTTTGACTACCTGATGAGAAAACAGGGGCTTTCGATAGACCTGACAGTAGCCACGGTGGCTGCGCCGCTCTGGAAGGAAATTGACCGCATGGAAGAAGGGCAGAAAGAAACAATTAAAGCCCTGCGGACTGTTTACAGCAGTCTGTTGGTCAACGGGCCATTCTCTATCATTCTTGGTACCAGGAACGGGATTGTGGCTCTCAATGACAGGATTAAACTACGGAACATGGTGGCTGCCACCAAAGGTGATTTTCTGTATGTAGCCAGCGAGGAATCAGGCATTAGGGAGATATGCCCTGATCCTGAGAAAGTATGGGTGCCCAAGGGCGGCGAACCTGTAATCGGGCTGTTGGAAGGGGTGAACCAGATAATATGAATCTTAACTATGCGATGCCACAGTTTATTATTGACCGCAACAGGGACAGATGCATAGACTGCAAGGTCTGCGTAAACCAATGTGCCAATGAAGCCCATATCTATGATGAGGAAGAGGGCAGGGTGATTTCCGATGACTCCAGGTGTATCGGCTGCCACAGGTGCGTGGCTCTCTGTCCCACCAGGGCTCTTTCTGTCCGAAAATACCCCCTGGAATACCGGGAGCACCATACATGGACTGCCTCCGACATCGATCTTATCTATAAACAGGCAGCCAGTGGAGGGATTCTGCTAACCGGGATGGGGACAGACAAGAATTATCGCATTTACTGGGATCACCTCTTGCTGAATGCCAGTCAGGTTACCAACCCTTCCATCGACCCGTTAAGGGAACCGATGGAGCTCAAGACATTCCTGGGCCGTAAACCCGATTCTTTAATATTTAAAAACGGCCGTCTGTTAGAAGAATTACCGCCCCAGTTGGAGCTTGAGGTACCGATTATGTTTTCCGCCATGTCCTTCGGTTCAATCAGCCTGAATGCCCACAAATCACTGGCCAGAGCTGCTGAGGAAGTCGGTACGTTTTATAACACCGGTGAAGGTGGTCTGCACCGTGACCTGTACCGGTACGGTAACAATACCATAGTCCAGGTTGCGTCAGGTCGTTTCGGGGTTCACCAGGGTTACCTGAAGGCTGGAGCTGCCGTAGAGATCAAAATCGGTCAGGGCGCCAAGCCGGGTATAGGGGGCCACCTGCCTGGTGAAAAAGTGGGTAAGGAAGTTTCCCTGACGCGGATGATTCCCATGGGAAGTGATGCGATTTCCCCGGCTCCGCACCATGACATATATTCCATTGAGGACCTCCGCCAGCTGATATATGCCCTGAAAGAAGCAACTAATTATGAAAGGCCGGTTTCCGTCAAAATAGCGGCTGTTCATAATGTGGCCGCTATAGCGTCCGGAATTGCCCGGGCAGGGGCTGATATTATCGCTATAGACGGTTTCCGGGCCGGGACAGGGGCTACCCCCCTCCGGACCCGGGATAACGTGGGCATACCTATAGAGCTGGCTTTGGCTGCAGTTGACTTCCGTCTGCGGGAGGAAGGAATCAGGAACCAGGTATCCCTTGTCATTGGTGGGTCCATCCGGAACAGCGCCGATATTGTAAAAGCCATAGCCTTGGGGGCGGATGCTGTATACATCGGAACCGCTGCCCTGATTGCTCTTGGGTGTCACATGTGTCAGCAGTGCTATACAGGCAAGTGTAACTGGGGGATTGCCACCCAGGACCCCAACCTGGTGAAGAGGCTGAATCCTGATATAGGAGCCAAGAGAGCGGCCAACCTGTTGAGGGCATGGGCGCATGAAATTAAGGAACTCCTTGGCGGCATGGGTATCAATGCCCTGGAAAGCCTCAGAGGAAACCGTTTAATGCTGAGAGGGGTAAACCTTTCCGAAAAGGAACTGGAAATACTCGGTGTTAAACACGCCGGAGAATAAGGAGGGGATACTGTGAAGAGAGTTTATGCCAAAGAAGACGTTTGCGCCGGATGCAAATTGTGTGAAGTACATTGCATAGTTGCCCACTCCGAATATCCAGGGGATATTATCAAGGCTTTCAAAAAAGGGACCAGACCGGTGTCCAGGGTGATAGTAGAAGAAAACAGGCCGATTTCGTTTGCCCTCCAATGCCGTCATTGTGATGACGCCCCATGTACCAAGGCCTGTATAACAGGGGCTATGCATAGGGACCCGGAAACAGGGATCGTGACCAACCGGGAAGAGCGCTGTGTCGGGTGCTGGACCTGCATCCTGGCCTGCCCGTTTGGGGCTATCAGGCGGGACGAGACAGGCAGGAAGGTGGCGTCCAAGTGCGATTTATGCAGCAAGACTGATGGGGTGCCAGTCTGTGTAGCCAACTGTCCCAATGATGCCCTGATCTTCGAGGACAGGAATTAACGGGCTTAAACCGAGGGAGGATAGAACATGAACTACGTGATTATAGGAAATTCCGCTGCCGCCGTCGGCGCCATCGAGGGTATCAGGCAGGTTGACCGGCAGGGCCGGATCACGGTTATTTCAGACGAGACTTACCACACTTATTCCAGACCGCTGATCTCATACTGGCTGGCAGGGAAAGTTACCGAGGATAAGATGGTTTACCGGGACAAGAGCTTCTATGAAGACAATAGTGTTGACCCTATATTGGGGGTAAAGGCTGAAAAAATCGATTTTGAAGGTAGAAAAGTGAAACTGGCTGATGGCGCCGATATATCTTATGACAGGTTATTGATAGCCGCCGGGGGTAAGCCCATTGTTCCTCCGGTAGAAGGACTGGATAAACGTGGTGTTTTTTCGTTCCTGAGATTCGACGATGTAAAGAAAATTAAAGAGGCTGTCTCAGCCGGCGGAAAAAAGGCTGTTGTTATCGGTGCGGGATTGATAGGTTTGAAGGCTGCCGAGGCTTTAATCAAAGCCGGTGTGGCAGTGACAGTGGTGGAACTGGCCGGCAGGATACTCCCCGCCATTCTCGATGAACAGGCTGCTGCCATGGTACAGGAATATCTGGAGAAACACGGGATCGAGTTTAAATTGAATAATACTGTGACCGGAGTACAGGGGGACCACACGGTGTCGGGAGTCATTCTGCAGGACGGGACCAAAATTCCCTGTGAATTGCTGGTGGTGGCCATTGGCGTGCAGCCCAACACCGATTTGGTTAAAGACACAGAAATTATTATCAACCGGGGAATTGTTGTAAACGAGAAGATGGAGACAAATATCACCGGGGTATATGCGGCGGGAGATGTTGCCGAGGGATTCGATATCGTACATGGCGCCAACAGGGTATTGCCGCTGCTGCCGAATGCTTACCAGCAGGGTGAAGCAGCGGGTCGCAACATGGCCGGGGATGAGACTGTCTTTGCCGGGGGCCTGGCGATGAATGCCATTGGTTTCGGGGACCTTCCCATGCTCACGGCGGGGATTATAAAACCCGTTTCAGAAGAATTCGAGGTACTGGTCAAGGCCGAACCCGAAACCGCTTCATACCGGAAGATTGTTTTGCGGGACGGGAGAATTGTCGGGTACATCTGTCTCAACAGGGTTGACCGGGCCGGTATCTTGACAGGACTGTTGAGGGAAAAGGTGGACGTCAGTTCTTTTAAAGACAGGTTATTGAGTTACGATTTCGGATATGTTGATTTCCCCGAAGAACTCAGGAAGTCCAGGTTAAGCGGGGGGGCGGCCTAATGGAAGTGACGATAGATGCTAAAGGCATATACTATAGAAAGCTTAATGACATGATACTGCAAGCTGTGGGGGAAGGCGCCGATAAAATAGTACTGGAAAACGTCAACGGTCAACGTTACATCGCTACCCGGATTGATAAGCCGGTAGATATTGAGATACGGGGTGTTCCGGGCAACGACCTGGGAGCATTTATGAACGGGTCCACAATTATCGTCCGCGATAACGGCCAGGATGCTATAGGCAATACCATGAATGCCGGAAAAATTGTGGTTCACGGTCATGCTGGCGATGTGCTTGGATATGCCATGCGGGGAGGGAAACTCTTCATCAAGGGTGATGTTGGTTACCGTGTGGGTATTCACATGAAGCAGTATGAGGATCAGGTGCCCGTATTAATCATTGGCGGTACTGCGGGAAGTTTCCTGGGGGAATACATGGCCGGAGGTATTCTTATACTGTTGGGGCTTAACCGTAAACCTGACCAGCCAATTGCGGGTGACTATCTTGGTACCGGTATGCACGGTGGAGTTATTTATTTAAGGGGCGAGGTGGACAAAACAAGACTGGGCAAGGAAGTATCCGTTTTCGACCTGGATGAAGAAGATAACATGAAACTTGACCAGTTCCTGCGTGAATATTGTGATGATTTGGGTATAGACTATGAACAGGTGAGAAAAGAAAAGTTTGTTAAACTTGTACCGGTTTCCCACCGCCCTTACGGGAACTTGTATACAAAAGCTTAATGGGTTTCGTAGTGGACAGTTGGGGTGAAACTGACTTCCGGCTGCCTGTTGCCCCCCACTGTACTTAAATACAGGCCTGAAAGGACGAGCTAACAGCAGCAGGTTTATTGACAGTAATATATACAGAAATATATAATATAGTATATAACAATATGTATATCGTTGTTTGTCTGTATGCTTTGCTAAGGAGGTGCCCTTTAAGTGGCGGAAGTTAAGAGAATTATGATCAGCCTCCCGGATAATTTATTGCGAGAAGTGGATGGTATCGTTGCTGCGGAAAGGCTCAACAGGAGTGAGTTCATCCGTGAAGCTATGAAGCTCTACATTCAGGAACGTAAAAGGAGAACATTGAGAGAACAGATGAAAAAGGGTTATATGGAAATGGCCAAAATAAACTTAACCTTGGCGGGGGAACACTTTGCCTTGGAGCATGAGGTCAGTGAGCTGTATGACGGACGTTTGTCGGAGGACAGATAAATAATGATGATTCGACGCGGTGACATCTTTTTTGCCGACCTGAGCCCTGTTGTCGGCTCGGAGCAAGGTGGGACAAGACCTGTTTTGGTTCTGCAAAATGATATTGGTAACCAGTATAGCCCGACCACCATTGTAGCAGCCATCACTTCTCAGATTAGCAAAGCCAAACTTCCAACACATGTTGAAGTCAACGCCAAAAGCAGCGGACTCGAAAAAGATTCTGTGATTCTCCTGGAGCAGATCCGTACTATCGACAAAAGCCGGTTAAAAGAAAAGATTACCTCCCTGAATGAAGAGTTGATGGGAAAAGTGGCCCAGGCGATTGAGATTTCGCTGGGGCTGATAGACATTTAGAGCAGGTGAACCACCTGCTCTTTTGATGTACTTACGTACATACCGGTACCAACATATTGCAGGACTACACCGCCCTTTCTCATGACGTTTTTCCTAACAACAAAGAAGTTGTCTCTTTTATGGTAACCCAATTTCAAATCTTCATTTAAGAGAACAATACTAGTACAAATGCAGGAAATAGTAGGTTTAATGTGGAATTAGTGATTATTTTGTATAATCAAAAATTATGGGCCAGTCTTTTTAGAGGAGTAACATGCGGAGGAAATAATGATTGAAAAAAACTTCGATATTTCATTTATTGCTGATTTGGCTCTGCGGGAAAAGCAAATTCAGCAAAACTATCGTCCAATTATAGCGGTACATAAATGGTTTGCCAGGCGACCGGGCACTTTATTCCGTGGGCTTTTGTTGTCAGAGTTCGTCGAAGGTAATTTAAGAGACGTGTTTTATCAATCTCACAACCTTAAAGGGATTAAGATAGCTGATCCCTTTATGGGTGGGGGAACGCCGCTTATTGAGGCTAATCGTCTTGGTTGTGATATTATTGGGTACGACATTAATCCAATGGCTTATTGGATTGTCCGGCAGGAAATTGAACATCTTGACCTTGAAGCCTATCAAGCAGCAGCTTCAAATCTTCGAGGATGGTTAGACAAAAAAATTGGCGAATTTTATAGAACCAGGTGTATAAAGTGTGGTTCTCCTGACGCCCATGTCAAGTATTTTATATGGGTAAAAACCTATAGGTGTCATGAATGTGGAGAGACTTTTCCTTTATTTCCGGGATATTTGTTGGCTGAAAACCGACGCCATCCCCAAAATGTCATTATTTGTTCCGATTGTGGAGCAATAAACGAATTTGAAGAACGGAAAAATCCCGGAAATTGTCATGAATGTGGCGCAAAACTGGGGGCCCCTTTGGTTTTTACTTATCACCATAATATAATTGAAGCGTATTTGCCTATTGCGGTAGCCGTTTTGGACGCCGGGTAACTGGGACCGTTCCACGACGTATAATAGTATTTTCGCCTGATAAGATAGCGCAACTGGTTCTGGACGATTTAAAACATTTGAAGGCTGGGAACGTTAAGGCAACGAAAGGTGATATACGTTGTATTGCATACGGCCATCTTGTACGACTTGCCTGAAATTGAGGCTGACCCGGACATTTTTATTTCTGCAGTTTTTTCATGTCTTGAATCAGAGTTTCTGATTATGCCCAAGGGTGATGGATTTATTGATTATCCTACTTTCGAGAGAGGATACGAAATCCTTAAGCAGGCAACAAATGGATTCAATAACATTGATAAAGAGCCTATAGCTAAAGCAGCTTTTCAAAATCCAATGATTATTATTGTCCTAAGGACAATGCTGGGATTTACTCCACCGGAGTGGGCTTATGTGGCAACACAAAGGACGGGTGTTGAAGTAACCCCTGGATAAAGCAGACACTCGTGACGGCCCGGCTGCAATCAGGGCTCTTGCGGGAATGGGAGTACCATATGCCATGCTACTGTACGAAAGGTTCCTTGGAAGGCCTTTTGCCGGGCATAGAGACTCCGTATCAGAATTGGTTGGAGACAGCCTCGAGTCAGCCATTGAAGATGTTCTTTCCGGGGCAGGTATCAGTTACAGAAAGACCAAAAGGGCGGAACGGATTGTCGGATTTGATCAGGCTCCTGATTTTATCATTCCCAGTGAGTTTAATCCACAAATTGTTATTGAAGCGAAAATTACAGAAGATGATGGTACAGCCCGTGATAAGGTGACACGGGTTCAGCATTTGGCTTCTCTAAGTCTTATGGGGCGCCCCAAAGATTCGCCCAAATTTGAAGTTATTGCTTGTATCGGGGGCCGGGGATTTGGTGTTCGCCGTGAAGATATGAAGAAATTATTGATTGCAACGCGAGGAAAGGTGTTCACACTAAAGACGTTGGAATATCTTGTGGAATTTAGCCGGCTGAAAGAATTTAAGGTGGGGAATCCAAAGTGGCAATAAAAAAGAAAAATGCACTGGTATTTGTTTTTGACTGGGGTCTGTTAATAATTTTGGCCGTTGCCCTGGCGCTCCGCCTGTTTGTGTTGTTTACCGAAGGTAACCGCCTGTTTCTTGGTACGGACGATGATAATTACCGGGAAAGCGCTGAGATCCTGCTCCGCAGGGGAGTGCTTACCTATGGAGGTTGGCCGGAACCTACCGTATTTATAATGCCCGGTTACCCTCTAGTTCTGGCCGGGATATTTGCCCTGGCCGGTTCAACCGGTTGGCTGGCGGCAAGGCTCTTCCAGGTGCTAATCAGCCTGGTGGGGGTATGGCTTTCCGTTAAGATTGGCGACCGCTTAGGCGGGCGTCGGGTAGGCCTTCTTTCAGGACTGTTCCTGGCGGTTTACCCTCCCAATTTGACAGCGCCGGGCTTTCTTATGACCGAAGTTATGTTCGCAACCTTACTGCTGGCCGGCCTTTACTTGTTTATCAGGGCAGAAGAAGAAGGAAACTTCAAGCATCTTGTCTTGACAGGGTTTATACTGGGCCTGGCTACTTATTTCAGACCCACCAGCGGGCTCCTGCCCGTTGTTTACGGCTTATACCTCCTTCTGAGGGGGTATTCATGGAAACGGACCGTGTACGCTGTGGCCGTGATGGGGGTTACCATGGTGGTATGTCTCTCGCCTTGGATTGCCAGGAACTATTTGCTTTACAAAGAGTTTATACCCTTTACGGTGGCAGGAGGCAACCCGTTCTTGCGAGGGACTTATATTGACGGTAAAATATATGAAAAATTTCCCTGGGTAAAAGGAAATCGCGTTATGTCAGACCGGGCCCAGATGGAATATGGCCTCAAACGTTTTGCAGAGGGCTTTCGTACCGATTTTTGGGCATACCTGCGCTGGTATACTCTGGGGAAGTTCCGGGATTTATGGGAGGGGCCTTATTACTACAAAGAACTTACATACCTGCCCAAGCCTTTGGTCAGGGTAGTTCACCTTGTTTTAATGGCAGCCGGGGCGGCCGGACTGGTAACCGGTCTTCTGCGGCGCCAGCGACTGGCCCTGCTGTTCCTGGCTGTATCGGGGTATTTTACGTTGCTGCACATGGTCTACCTGGCTGCGCCTCGGTACTCATATCCTGTTGTACAGTTGATAGTAATTTTAGCGGCGTATTTTATTATTGAAGGGTATAACCATTTCCAGGGCAAGAAATTATTAAAAAAGCAATTTTAAGCAGCTACCGGTTAAGGTAGTTTTTTTTTGCACATTTTTCGAACCCAACCATAGTATAGATAAACCAGTAACCTGGACGGAGGGAGTTTTTCATGCACCCGCTGATTGGAATATCATGTTCGTACGACCAGAAAGAAGAACGGTTCTTTATTGCTGATGCCTACTGTGAGGCTGTTGTCAAATCAGGCGGTTATCCGGTAATTCTGCCGGGAATCGCAGGCGTAAAAATCTCCAGGCCTTACCTTGCCGCTGTGAATGGACTTATCCTGACCGGCGGCGGAGATGTAGACCCTGTGTACTTCAACGAAGAGCCGCAGTTGGGCCTGGGGGAGATTACTCCAGACAGGGACAGGTTTGAAATAATGCTGGTCAAAGCCGCGCTGAGAAAAAACATCCCGATTCTAGGGATTTGCCGTGGAGCCCAGGTATTAAACATCGCCTGCGGTGGAACCGTAATACAGCATATACCTTCAGGTGTAAGAAAACCGTTAAAGCATTTCCAATCCGCGCCCAGGTGGTATCCGACCCATAAAATTACAGTGGCTGACAACAGCCGCTTGGCTAAAATCATGGGAATCAGGGTTGCCCGGGTTAACAGCTTCCACCACCAGGCAGTCAGGCAGCCGGCCCCCGGGTTTACCGCCTGTGCCAGGAGCAGTGACGAAGTGATTGAGGCAATTGAACATCCGGGGTACCGGTT
>DDKP01000079.1:0-937 GCA_002339745.1 Firmicutes bacterium UBA2595
CCGATGTCTCTGTCTATAGTTTGTAATGTTTCATTATCCAAGTTCTATCTCTCCCATTATTTAACCTAGTTAAATAATAATTCAACTTACAGTTGATGTCAACAGTCAGTTTTGTAGGCTGCAACCGTTCACCAAAAGAAAATTTGATTTTGCGACCTGAAATGTACAGACATCGCCCGCTTACCCATAAAAAACGACCGTTCCCCCCTCAAGAGCGCCCGTTAAAGGATAATTAAGTGCAATCGGCAGGATGTAGTGATAGAATCATTTACAAAGAGTATCTACTACTTATATAGTAGATGGTCCCCTTAACCGTTCCACTTTTATTTTGCTTAGTTTTGAACCGCAGGCGGAATTATCTACGGGGGCTGGGCGGACACAGGTCCGCCTCCTTAGACTGTTTTTGAAAGGAGGGATTTTTTTCAGAGGCAGTTTCCAAACAAATATCTAATCTTTACTGAGTATTTTATCAACCGAGAAGCATGAATGACCTGTCGGTATTAACCGGTTCCTTGGGGGGAGAGTATCGGTAATATCCCAGGCGTATTTGCTTCTGCAAAAATTTCTTGGGAAAGGTGTGTATATTAATGAGTCCAAAGTCTGCTAACAGTGGGTGGATAGTCACCTTCGCAGGTACAGGTATCAATTTGGCTCTCGGTGTTTTATATGCCTGGAGCGTAATTGCCAAGTCCCTTACAAAAGATTGGGGTTGGACCGCAACCGAGGCTTCCGTGCCATATGCCGTTGCTTGTGGTGTTTTTGCTGTCATGATGGTGTTTGCCGGACGGGCACAGGATAAATTCGGTCCGCGGATTGTGGCTGCTCTCGGAGGCGCCCTAACCGGCACCGGTATGATCCTGTCCAGTTTCGCTAACCCGAGCAACAACTTCCTGATGATTCTGGGCTTTGGAGTTCTGGCCGGCACGGGGATAGGACT
>DDKP01000079.1:1327-7985 GCA_002339745.1 Firmicutes bacterium UBA2595
AAAGGTCTGATAACCGGCGTAGTGGTCAGCGGATTTGGCCTTGCTTCCGTTTATATTGCTCCAACCACCAAAACACTTCTTTTATCGCTCGGTATAAACCGCACGTTCTTGGTACTCGGGGTTGCTTTCTTTATTGTAACCGTACTGCTGGCTCAACTGTTGAAAAACCCGCCTGCCGGTTATGTTCCTGCAGGAATGCCGGCGCCAAAAGCCGCCGCGGCATCTGCCCAGAAGCACGACTACGACTGGCACGAGATGCTGAAAACCCCGCAGTTTTACTTGTTATGGATAATGTATGCCTTTGCTTCTTTCGCCGGGCTGATGATTATCGGCCATATGGCCAAAATCGCTACTAAGCAGTTACCCGGCATTGACCTGGGCTTCATTCTGGTGGCTGTTTTGGCTATCGGTAATGCCGGAGGCCGGATTATTGCAGGGATGATATCAGATAAACTGGGCCGGACCCGTACGATGCTCATTGTGTTCCTCTCCCAGGCAGCCGTAATGGCCCTGCTGGCCAAGGCCGATACCTTTGTCCTCCTGCTGGCCGCCGCAGCGGCTGTCGGATTCAACTACGGGGCCAACCTTTCGCTTTTCCCGTCTACTACCGCCGACTATTTCGGCACCAAGAACCTTGGTGTTAACTACGGTCTGGTGTTTACCGCCTGGGGTGTCGGAGGGGTGTTTGGATCCATGGTAGCCGGCAAGATAGTGGACATTACAGGCACCTACTATATGGCTTATACTGTTGCCGCAATTCTCTGCGTCACCGCTGGTGCAATCACGTTCATCACCAAGGCTCCAAGGGCAATTTCCATCCAGAGACCTGTTTTTACCGGTATGCCGCAAATCGTTAACCCCTTGATAGATGAAAAGGAAGCTAACAAGTAAAGACCCGATGATATCCCTTTTGAATCACAGAAGACCGGGCTGGTACAGGCCCGGTCTTTGAATCAGGGGAAAATAATATTTTCGTTGGGTCAGGTGATACGTATGATAAAAACGAAAGAAATTGAAGTCGATCTGGGCAACCGCACAATCAAGCTGAAAATCGTTAAGAACAGCAGTGAAATCCTGATGGAATCCATACATGATGAAGAAACCCCGGTTTGGGTTGAACTGTGGCCTTCTTCCCTGGCGCTGGCGCGCTGGATTTGGAACGGCCCCAGATTGGAGGGAAAATCCGTGATGGAACTGGGAGCGGGATTCGGCCTCCCGGGAATTGTTGCTGCCCTCAAAGGCGCCCAGGTCCTGCTGACCGACTACGTTAAAGAAGCCATGGACATAGCGGCGGAAACAGCCGCCCTGAATAACATTAAGGGGGTCCGAACGGCGCTTGCCGACTGGAGGTGCTTTAACATTGCGGAAACATTCGACGTCATCATCGGTTCCGATATCATGTACCATCCCGACCTCAATCCTTACCTTAAAAAGATTTTCCAGAAAAACCTCCGCCCGGGCGGAAAAGTGGTAATGGCTGACGCGGGCCGACGTGACAGCCTGGCTTTTATCAGGGAACTCCTGGTGGAACAATGGCAGGTTCTGGAGGAACATATCAAAATACGCCAGGACAAGTTTGATTACCGGATATTTATTTACCAGATAGAACCCCAGGGTAGCGTTCCCCAAATCCCCGCCGTAGTCAATCATTTACTCTGAACGGTAAACTGCTCCGGTCGTTCCGTGAACGGTGATAATTTCATCGTTCTTCAGCAGTTCGGTAGCTTTAACCACCCCCATGACAGCGGGTATGCCGTATTCCCTGGCAATAATGGAAGCATGGGATGCCGCTCCGCCCGTTTCCACCACCAGGCCGGAAACCACAGTAAACAGAGGGGTCCATGCCGGGTTGGTGTAAGGCGCAACCAGAATATCCCCCTTGCGTAGCAGGTGAAAGTCTCGCGGTCCCCTGATAATTCTCGCCGTCCCGGTGGCAATTCCCTGGCTTACCGGAATTCCCCGGTATGCCCTGCTTTCATCGAATTCCACGCCGCGTGCCGCCCACCGGGCCATCCTCCGGTCCTGCTCTTCTTTCCGGGCCTGTATCTTAGAAGCCAGCTGTTTAACGTTAAGTTCCTCTACCCCAAGGTAAATTGTCTCAATAATATCCTTGATTTCGTAGTATGTCAGGTAGAATATATCCCCGGAAGCCCGTAAGATCCCCTTACGGGTCAAACGTTCTCCCAGTTCGGTGAATAGGATCCTGAACACGTTCAGGCCTCGGGTTACGTCATAATGGCTGTTTTCCCTAAAAGCCGCAAAACTGCGGGCGTGTTTTACAATCCTGAACAAAAAGGCTTTAATCGGAATGATGGAAAATATCCCCCTGGAAACATATGCCGTCAAGCATTCTTCGGCCTGCCTGGCCCGCTCCTTCCTCGCTTCTTCTCTTGCTTCAAACGTCCCGGGTTCCTCGTTCAGCATTCCCTTTAAAATGCCCATGACTACCTCAGGGGCATCGCGCCAAGTAGGTGAGGCAATCCCTCCTAGACCCATGGTAGTTTCACGTTCTCCGTACAAGGATATAAAATGATTGAATTTGTCCAGGAAGTCCGGGCCTCCCCGGACTTCTTCGAGTTTGACCGGTATGGTTTCCGGACTGCTGTCCGCAAATACCCGGCGAACCTCGGGATTGTTCCGGGCGTGAACCGCTAAGTTATGGAGGGCCGTGTTTATTTCCAGGGTGATATTATCCGAGCCGGCCAGCAGGTCTTGGTAAATCTGCGACGCTTCTTCCTTAAAGGCTAAGCGCAGAAACTTCATCAGGATTTGGCTGGATATCCTGTTCTGGGCGAAGTAATGGTACCTCATCACAATGAAATAGTGGAAGTGGTGCAGGGCTTCGGTGATATAATCAATTATAATTTCGAGCGGCAGCCCGGCATCTCTCTCTTTCAGCTTCCTGAGCATGTCAAGAAGATAAACCTGTTCCGCGGCCCATTCTCCTGCCGGGTCAGACCGGAGGATCCTGCCCAGTCGCAGGTACGGCCAGATTCTTTTTAATCCCGGCCTGATGGCGGGCGGGGTAAAAAACTCAGGGAAAATACCCTTTTCCACCCGGCGCCAGTCCATTTCGTCTATTTTATATCCGTATGACGCCATTGATTCGAACAGGGCCAAGAACAGTACTTTGACCACAACGCCGTCAATAGGAAAAATTGGGTCCGGGAAACGTTCGGCCACCCAGTCCATAACTTCCTTCTGCAGGGAACTCATTTTGTTCAGACTGATGTCGGGAAGTTCTTCGTCGGCCAGTCCGGTAACAGGCCTGGTCTGTAAAAAGTAAAACTTCCCGTTGTAATAAGCCCATTCGATGTCCTGGTGGTTCTCATAAAAGAACTCTATTTTCAAACCGGTGTGGGCAAGTTCTTTCATGTCATAGTCATTTAACATCTGGCCTTTTTCCGGGTCTGAAACCGCTTTGGAGACCAGTTCCACATTTACGTCGTTCTTCTTGAAAATATACACGTCCCCGGCGGCCTGTCCTGACACCAGTTGCTCTCCAAGCCCCCGCACCGCCTCTATCCTTATCTCCTGCCTGGAGTTATTGACCGGGTTGGCTGTAAACATAACACCGGAGACTGCCGCCGGGACCATTTCCTGGATAATAACCGCCATACTAACCTTGTCATGGTCAAACCCTTTTTTGGTCCTGTAATGTATGGCTTTGGCAGTCCATAATGAAGCCCAGCATTTTTTTACGGCTGAAAGTACATTCTCTATACCTTCTATATTCAAAAATGTTTCCTGCAGGCCTGCAAATGAGGCATCGGGGAGGTCCTCGGCGGTAGCCGACGACCTTACGGCCACCTTCAAGGCGCTTTTCCCCTCCGCCAATTCATCAAACGCAGTAATTACTGCACTTTCAATCTCCGGCAGCATCGGGGTGTTTAGAATCAAATCGGATATGTCCGCACTCAGCCTGTTGACCGCCTCCATGTCTTGTATATCAAGCCCGGCCAGTTTTTCCCTGATCTTCTCGTTAATTCCGTGGTTTTCGAGGTTCCTGTAATACGCATTGGAAGAGAGGCAGAACCCGGCGGGAACCCTGAGCCCCCGGGCCAGGTCACCCAGGTTGGCCGCTTTCCCGCCAACCACCGGCCTGTCAGCCTGGTGGATTTCCTCCAACCGGTAGATGTCTTTTATCATCACTTAACCTCCTGAGAAACGGTATTATAACTATCTTCCGTGCTTAATGCCCCTATGAGGAAGAAATCAACTCCCTGCATGCAGAGTTTATGCAGTCCGGGACCGGCGCCCCTTTCAAACCAGTGACAAAATTGGATGAGGGTTATACCCATGAGGTAGCCAACTAGCTTTGAAGGTGTTATGTCATCCCTGATATCACCGATTTCCTGGCCTAAACGGATTATCTCGGCCAGAAAAAGTTCTAAATGGTTGATCTTGTAACTTGCCGGGGTTTTGATAAGTGTATTGATTCTGTCCATCGTGTATGCCCTGGCAAGTTCCGGGTATTCTTCAAACCAGGAGGAGAGAGTGGCAAAGGCCTTGGACAGGCGCTGCCTTGTTTCGCGAAGACTTATGATATCAGCCCATATTTTCTCCCCCCGCCGGCGGCCGATGTCTTCCATAAATTCAAATAATACCGCTTCCTTGGTAGGAAAATAATTGTAAAAAGTGCCTTTTCCAATATCGGCTTCCTCGGCAATCTGGTCAATGGTAGTGTTTTCAAATCCCTGCTCAACAAACAATTTAAAGGAAGCTTCCAGAATCCTCCGCCTGGTCTCTTCCTTTTTTCGTTCCCTCCTGGACTGCTGTTCCACTTGTCCTCACCTCTCGTTCAAAAATAGTATGCCTTTAATATGACCGTAGTCATTTATCTCCCCAGTCATATTTTACCTCTATTAACCCCTCCAGTCAATATAAAATTGGGCCGCGCAAAAACTGCCAAAAAAATAAGAGAGCAACCGAATGTCACCCTCCGTAAATCGCGTTGTGATCACACCTCAAATTTTGATTTGATGGACTGGTATTCCTCTTCGGAAATCCTCTTGGCGCCGCTTATGAACCTGGTTAACAATATATCTGAAAACACTTTCTTCGCCGAATCAAGATCGTATCTCTCTGACGGGAAAAACTCGGAAATGGTTCTCCGGACCTTTTCCCTTTTACAGTTGGTTACCTTCACGTCTGTATGCACAAGTATCCCTCTGGGTGTGCTGTTCCCCTCATCATGAACCACGGATGTCCTGATAGGGTCTACCTTGTATGCGACCCCACGGTCCTCGTCATAGTAATAATCAGACATCGCAAGTCCCTCCTTTAAAAATTGTACGACCTGTCAGGCGCTTATTTGTCTTTTTATAAAATATGAAACTGTAATCAATAAATTTCGGCGCAAATGTCTTTTTTCCTGTCGAACAAAATATTAAATTATATTTTTTAAGGCTGAGACTTTTTCTTGCTATTACTATGTTTCTATACATGGTAATTTATGCAAAAAAATAATGTTAGGACCGGAAAACCCCGGTCCCATTAAAGAACTCCTGATATTATTTGTACAGGATTTCTGCCCTGTAGCCTGTAGCCGGCGCCGGCGAAGCGGTATGGGCCTCCCCGCCGTAGAACCAGATCATTGCCTTACGGGTTCCTTTGGTAAAAGTTACGGAGTAGAAGTTTGAGCCGGCAGCCGGGGCTGCTGAAGCCATCGTCCAGCCGTTGGCTGTCATTTCAGTACTGTAGAAATTCCAGACAGCGTCACCGGTTACATTTGTGCGGCGGTTGGAGATAACAACTTTTCCTCCCACCAGGAACTCATCCGGCATCCAGGATTCACCGGCCCAAAGACGGGCGTCTTCCGGCATCGACCAGATAAATCCACTGTACAGCGGGATATCTGACGGGACAGTTTCTGCAAAGTATACATTGTGGCCCTGGTGGTGGCATGCCGCACACTGCTTATTGTCAGTGCTGATGGCGCCGTATACAAGCGGGTTGGTGGACAGAGTAGCGTCATGGCATGTGGCACACGAAAGAGTCTTTGTCTGAGTCGCTGTATTCTCTATGTGTTCGTTGTACAGGTTATTGTTATGGCAGGTGGTACATTTACTGTCCAGATTGGTTGTATCGTGAATCGGCCCATGGCCGTCGGAACCTACTTTATGGCAGGCTTCGCAGTTCTTCTGCTTATCGGCAATGGCCTGTTGAACCTGGGTGTTAGCAGTGATATGACAGGTGCCGCAAGTATACTTATTCCCTGTAGAATCAGTATGCCGGTAGTGTTCACGGGTTAAGGACCGCTCGTGGCAAACCTTGCAGGCCTCAAAGGTAGTGGTGGTAATATGGTAGGAAGAACTGTCTATTGAATGAGTCGGGACTTTATAGCTGTATGCAGCAGTGTGGCAGTCCTCACATTTTGGTTGCCATCGGCCTCCGTGGTCCCATGCGTAAACAAGCAAATCCGGACCATGCTCCCACCACCCGTGACAGCCGCGGCAGTCTTCAATTGGCTGGCTGCCCCCGTGGCATGCATCACAATTGTTCATCGGGTGTTTGGGAACGGGGTAACCCTGATGACAATCGGCACATTTAAGGGTAACCGGCATATCCGGGTAATAACAGGACACAGAACCCCTGGTCCCCGCAGGATCCCTCACTTCAAGGTAGACGTTATTTATTCCCTCAGGGGGGGGCTGGG
>DDKP01000077.1:0-790 GCA_002339745.1 Firmicutes bacterium UBA2595
TTCCCCTGCCTCCTGCCTTTAACCTGAAATAAAACTGGGCAATAAAGGTTAGGCTGTCGGCCTTTTCCGTCATAACAGCAAAAGACCCGGGCAGCGGGGGCTCTTCCTCCGTCTTGTCATTCATATAAATATGGTTCAGCTCACAGCATATGGCTGAAGGGGCATTTCGATATGCCTGCTCTCGTTAATAATTAATGCCAGCACACACATAATGGGGACGGTTTTACGTCCCCATTTTCCTGCGTAATATTTCAATACCTTCTCCGCCGAAGCGTGTGTTTTACAATCCTGCTTCTTTCCTGAGGATTTCAGCCTTGTCAGTGCGTTCCCATGTAAAGTCCGGGTCATTGCGTCCAAAATGACCGTAGGCAGCCGTTTTCCTGTAAATAGGCCTTCTGAGATTCAACTCCTTGATAATACCCGCCGGCCGCATGTCGAAATGCTTTTGAATCAGGGCAATTAAAGTTTCTTCCCCGACTCGGCCTGTGCCAAAGGTTTCTGCCATTATGGATACAGGTTTAGCCACGCCGATGGCGTAAGCCAGCTGGATTTCACATCGGTCAGCCAAACCGGCGGCAACAATGTTCTTGGCTACGTAACGGGCAGCATAAGCAGCGGAGCGGTCAACTTTTGTAGGGTCTTTGCCGGAAAAGGCTCCCCCGCCGTGCCGGGCCATCCCTCCGTATGTATCCACAATAATTTTCCGCCCGGTTAACCCGGAGTCACCCTGCGGCCCGCCGATAACAAACCTGCCGGTCGGGTTGACCAGGATCCGGGTTTTATCATCCAT
>DDKP01000077.1:1180-12485 GCA_002339745.1 Firmicutes bacterium UBA2595
GTTTCCATCGGAACATCCGGTTTATGCTGAGTGGAGATAACAACGGTGTCGACACGCACCGGCCTGTCGCCGTCATACTCCACCGTTACCTGGCTCTTGCCGTCGGGTCGCAGGTAAGGAACTTCCCTTTTTTTACGAACATCGGCCAGTCTCTTGCAAAGTTTGTGGGCCAAGGAGACTGGAAGAGGCATCAGGTCAGGAGTCTCATTGGTGGCATATCCGAACATCATCCCCTGGTCACCGGCGCCGATAGCCTCAATCTCGGCATCGGAGATCTCCCCTGTCCTGGCCTCCAAAGCCTTGTTGACACCCATGGCAATATCGGGAGACTGTTCATCAATGGAAGTAATAACTGCGCATGTATCGCAATCAAACCCATACTTGGCCCTGGTATACCCGATCTCCCTGATGGTTTCCCGGACTACTTTGGGGATATCCACATAGCATTCTGTAGTAATCTCTCCCATAACTAACACCAAGCCTGTAGTTACCGCAGTTTCACAGGCCACCCTGGCCATTGGGTCCTGTTGGAAAATAGCGTCGAGAACCGCATCTGAGATCTGATCCGCGATCTTATCAGGATGCCCCTCGGTTACAGATTCGGAAGTAAAAAGTCTTCTTGGCAAATCAGTTACCCCCTTTAGTCAGGCTTAAAGTAAATTAACAACCCTGTCCAAAATACGATGGGCTATTTCTTTCTTGTCAAGTTTATCCAGTTCTTCTACCCGCCCATCTCTATATAATATTTTAACAATATTGGTATCGGCGCCAAATCCGGCGCCGGGCAGGGTAATATCATTGGCTACAATGAAATCAAGGTTTTTGGCCTTGACCTTAACCGAGGCGTTTTGCACCAGGTTCTCAGTCTCTGCAGCAAATCCTATCAATACCCGATTGCCTTTTCTCTCCCCCAGGTACTGTAAAATGTCCGGTGTTCTCTCGAGCTCCAGGTTCATATCTCCAGGACCCTTTTTGAGCTTGGACTCAAGCTTTTCTTTAGGCTGGTAATCAGCCACGGCAGCCGTTTTGATGATGATGTCGGACTCGGCAAAATACTTTTCCACCGCATCAAACATCTCCCTGGCCGATATGACCGGAACGTAATTTACTCCGGCTGGAACCGGTATATTTACCGGACCCGAAACCAGGATAACGCGCCCCCCTCTATCGCGGGCCGCTTCGGCGATGGCATATCCCATCTTACCTGAACTGCCGTTGGACAGAAACCTTACCGGATCTATGTATTCTCTGGTCGGCCCGGCGGTCACCAAAACCGTCCTGCCGGACAGGTCGCTGACAGTTTTAATCAAACTGCACAGTGTTTCAAAGATTTGACTCACTTCCGGAAGCCGTCCTCTGCCCTCATATCCGCAGGCCAGCGGGCCGGTGGCCGGCTCGATAAAACGGTAACCGTAAGACTTCAGCTTCTCAATATTGGCCTGTACTAACGGATTTTCATACATATTGACATTCATCGCCGGTGCAAAAACCACGGGGGCTCGTGTGGCCATAATAGTGGTTGAAAGCATATCGTCGGCAATTCCCGCGCTTACCTTACCGATTATATTGGCGGTTGCCGGCGCTATTAAAACAAGGTCTGCCCTGTCGGCCAGTGAGATATGCTGTACCTCCCATTCTCCTGGTGCATCGAACATCCCGCTGGTTACAGGATTCCGGGAAACGGTCCGTAATGTGAGAGGGGTTATAAAGTTCTTGGCGGACTCGGTCATAATCACATGAACATCCGCCCCCGCCTTCACCAATTTGCTGATCAGGTCAGGAACCTTGTAGGCTGCTATGCCTCCGGTAATCCCGACAATTATACATTTATCGGCCAACATCAACAACACCACACTTTGGTAACAGACCTATTTTATCCCGGATTTTGTCCGTTCAAATGTAACTCTGTCGCCTGCTATTTCCTCCAGGGCTATTGTGACCGGTTTGTTGGAATCGCCCTCTGCCGCCTTTGTTCCCGCCTCGGTAATTTCCCGGGCTCTTTTGGCCGCAGCCACAACCAGGGTATACTTGCTGTCCACCCGTTTAAGCAATAAATCTAAAGAAGGTTGTTTCATTCCTAACCCCCTCTGTTATTCAGTTATTTTATTTTCAAAGACAATCAATTGACTAAGGTCTTTATTTGGCCTCGACCAGCGGACCGTCGGAACTGCTGAGATCCGTCAAACGGTACCGGTGTGACCGGCATTTCTCAGCCGTGATAATACTCTCAACCTTGTGCACAGCTTCTTCCAAGACACCATTCATCACAATATAATCGTACTCATTCATATGAGCCATTTCGCTTACAGCCTCACCCATTCTCTTTTCTATAACTTCGGCAGTATCCGTTCCCCTGCCGGTGATTCTTTTCCGGAGTACGTTCAGAGACGGCGGAACAATAAAAATATACACTCCTTCGGGAGCTTTTTCCTTAACTTTTAGCGCCCCCTGAACATCAATTTCCAGAAGGACATCCTTTCCTGCCGCCAAGGTATCCATTACCGGTCCCCTGGGAGTGCCGTAGTAGTTCCCATAAACCAGGGCCCACTCCAGGAACTCATCCCGTGCCAGTCTTGCTTCAAACGCTGTCTTGTCCATAAAATAATAATGAACTCCGTCTACTTCTCCACTTCTCGGCGGTCTGGTAGTGGCAGAGACCGAAAAAAATATGTCAGGCCGGCGTTGAAACAGGGATTTGCAGATAGTGCCCTTCCCTGTCCCGGACGGACCTGATATCACGATAAGCAAGCCCGGTACTGACATGCCGCCACCCCCCTCCGGATGATATTAATCAGCCACTTCCTCCTGGTGGGCCGGAGTATCTTTTGTGGCCAGGCGGTGGGCAACTGTTTCAGGCTGTACCGCAGAAAGAATAACATGGTCGCTGTCAGTAATGATGACAGCCCTGGTCCTTCTCCCGTAGGTAGCGTCAATAAGCATACCCCGGTCGCGGGCTTCGGTGATAATCCTTTTAATTGGGGCAGATTCAGGACTCACGATAGCGATAATCCTGTTGGCAGACACAATGTTGCCAAACCCGATGTTGATAAGTTTGATTTCCATTGAATTCCCTCCTCGCAAGATTAAAGGCCAAATTATAATGATCTATCGTACGGGTACTGTTTAATATTTTCCCCGACAACCCTCCTTTTAGTCGGATATTTTGTTTTCAGCCTGTCATTCGATATTTTGTACCTGTTCCCTGATTTTCTCCACTTCACTTTTAGCTTTTATGACCAGTGATGATATTTCCAGGTCATTGGCCTTGGAGCCGATGGTGTTAAATTCCCTGTTCAGTTCCTGAACCAGGAAATCCAATTTTCTGCCGACCTGATCTTCAGCATCCATAGTATTCCGCATTTCTTCCAGGTGGCTTTTAAGTCGTACCAGTTCCTCAGAAATGTTGCTCTTATCGGCAAACAGCGCAATTTCCGCTGCCAGGCGACCCTCATCGATATCAATTTCTACCGCCAGCTCTTTTAACCGGTTCTGTAGCTTTTCCCTGTACTCGTGGACCACCAACGGCGCGCGCCGGTAAATGTCTTCGGAATACTCGGACAGCTTGGAAATCCGCTTGAGCAGGTCCTCTTTTAATCTTTGGCCTTCCGTGCTTCTCATCTCTATAAGGCTGGCCAATGCGTTTTCCACTGCTTCACCCAGGGTAGGCCATAACCGGTCCAGGTCTTCCTGGACCTCTTCCAGCAATATTACATCGGGAAGCCGCGCCAGGTCAATTATACCCGGTTTTCCATCTATTCCAATACTTTCCCGTAATTCCTCCAATGCATTATAATACGCCATCGCAAGGTCTTTGTCAACTCGAATCGTTTTACTGCCCGAACCCAGGTCATTGACAGTCACGAAAATATCAAGCCTGCCTCTGGCTATTCTTTCCTGGACAAGTTTCCTTATCCTGTCTTCCAGCGCCACGTAGTACTTGGGCACCCTAATCACCACTTCACAAAACCGGTGGTTCACCGAACGAATCTCCACTGTAAAGGACTTTCCTTCGTTCTCGCTTTCCCCCCTGCCGTATCCGGTCATACTCTTGATCATCTGTTTCACCTCGTGGAGTTATTGCTGTAATCCTTGGATTTTTCTTTAGTATACTCTTTTATTCCCTTTTTTTCATTCACACCTGTTAACTACAAAACATATAGTTCTACCTAATAAACAAAATTCCTTTAGCTTAATAAAAAACAAAGCCAGACTGTGTTCTACACCGCTAAAGAAGTTTTTCAACATTTTTTTCCTTTTTCCTTCAATAAACACAAAAAGCCTGACCGTAGGGTGAACAATCAGGCTTTTTAACGTTAAATCTCAATGAGGTGCTTGAATTCTTTATAATTCTACTTTTCCTATCTTATCCTTGATGCGGTTAATTGCCTCAACCATGCGTTCCTTCTCCACCGTCAGGGCAATCCGGAAGAATCCTTCCCCATACTCGCCGTAGCCGTTGCCCGGGGTGATTACAACTCCTGTTTTTTCAAAAACCAGCTCGGCAAAGGAAATGGAAGTGTAGCCTTTGGGCACCGGAACCCAGACATATATAGTGGCCTTGGGTTTTTCCAGGTTCCAGCCCATGCCGTTTAAGCCTTCCACCACAATATCTCTTCTTTCCTGGTAGATCCTGCTCATTTCAAAGGTGCAGTCCTGTGGTCCCGTCAGTGCGGCAATCCCCGCATACTGCACGGCCTGAAAGACCCCGGAGTCTATATTGGATTTGATTCTGCCCAGAGCTTCAATAACCCTTGGGTTTCCCACAGCCCAGGCAATCCTCCACCCTGTCATATTGTATGATTTGGAGCAGGAACCAAATTCAATGCCAACCTCTTTAGCGCCCGGATACTCCATGAAACTGGGCGGGCGGTAACCGTCAAAGGCTATGTCCTGGTATGCCGCGTCGTGACAGACGATAACGTCATACTCTTTGGCAAAGGCGATCAGTTTTTTGTAGAAATCGTCATCGGCGATGGCTCCGGTCGGATTATTTGGATAGTTGACAAACATCAATTTGGCCTTCCTGGCCACATCCGGAGGAATTGCCTCCAGGTCGGGAAGAAAACCGTTTTCAGCCTTTAAGGGCATTTTATAGGGTTCAGCTCCCGCCAGCAAAGCGCCTATACCATAGACAGGATAACCAGGGTCGGGAATCAGGGCCACATCCCCCGGGTCAAGGTAGCAGAAAGATATATGGGCAATCCCCTCCTTGGAACCTATAAGGGATACCGCTTCAGTCCTGGAATCCAGTTCTACGCCAAACCTGTTTTTATAATATTCAGCCACAGCCGCGCGGTAAGAAATCATCCCCGCGGAAGAAGGATAGCGGTGGTTTTCCGGGTTGTGCGCCTGCTCGCACAGCTTGTCAATAATGTGGTCAGGTGTCGGGCGGTCCGGGTCCCCGATCCCCAGGCTGATTACGTCCACCCCCTCAGCCTTCGCTTTCTCAATGGTCTTTTCGATTCTGGCAAACAGGTACGGTGGCAGCTGTCTGATTCTTTTTGCCTCTTCCACTTTATAACCTCCTTATCTTAGTGGCCAGTGACCAGTTGTCAGTGACCAGTATATTATTCTTTTCTTAAAGAAAATAAAATCAGTTTACTGGCCGCCGGTCACCGGCCACTGGCCTCTGAACACATACTCCGCCGGGCCGGTCATATATACATGGTTATCCTCCGCCCATTCAATGCCCAGGTCCCCGCCGGCCAAGTGTACGGTTATTTTCCTCCCAGTCAGGCTGTTCAGGACACAGGCAACGCCGGTGGCACAGGCCCCTGTGCCGCAGGCCAGGGTCTCCCCTGCCCCTCTTTCCCACACCCGCATGTTGACTTCTCCCTGGTTCAGAACCTGGACAAACTCCACGTTGGTCTTCCGCGGAAAGAGGGGAAGTGTTTCAATCCTCGGTCCAATCTCAGCAAGTGGAACAGCATTCACATCATCAACAAAAGTAACACAATGTGGGTTTCCCACTGAGACACAAGTAACATTGTAGATAGTTCCATCTATGTTAATAGGTTCATTGACCACTCTTCCCGGAGGACCCTCCATTGGAATAAGAGGCCTGTCCAGGCGGGGTTCGCCCATGTCAACCTTAACGGAAACCACAGTTTCCCCCTGAAGTATTAATTCAGGCACAATCACCCCTGCCATTGTCTCAACCCGGATGATCTTTTTCGATACAATATTGTGGTCATATATATACCGGGCAAAACACCTGATGGCGTTACCGCACATTTCCGGCTCACTGCCGTCAGGGTTGAATATCCTCATGCAGATATCGGCGGTTCCGGAAGGTAGAATCAAAACCAACCCGTCGGCTCCTATCCCGAAATGACGATCACACAGCTTCCTTGATATTTTTCCCGGGTCATCGGGCAAGTTGTCTTCCAGGCAGTTGACCAGAATAAAATCGTTGCCTAATCCTTGCATCTTTGTAAACTCCATGCGCTGCACCTCCTTTAACCTCTGTCTGGTAAAAATACTAGAACAAGAAAAATGCGGCTTGTCTCCACATCCGCATTACGGATTTCATTTGTCCGATATCCTATTTATTTATCTTATAACAACTGGTCCTGAAATGCAACACTCCAGGCAAGTGTATACAATATATATCCGGGAGTTTGACACTGATTCCCCGGCCGATTAACCGGGTCAAAATTTCAAAGGTAGTCCGGTTATATATAAAAGCTGCGCAATTGACCGGCCTAAAATGTTAATGATATACTTAGTGGGTAGTAAGTATAGAAGGAGATTAAATATGGCTTTCGACGGGCTGGTTATGGCAGCGGTAAAAAAGGAGTTAAAAGAGAGAATTATCGGGGGTCGCATTGAAAAAATTTATCAGCCCCTTCCCGAGGAAATCGTCCTGATTATCCACAAGGATAAAAGAAAGTTCCGCCTGCTGGCGTCTGCCCATGCTCGGGATGCGCGGATCCACCTGACCGGGAATTCACGGGAGAACCCCCTGACCCCTCCCCTTTTCTGCATGGTCCTGAGAAAACACCTGGAAGGCGGTAAAATTATCAATATCAACCAGCACGGCCTGGAACGTGTTTTAGCTATAAGGGTAGAGGCGATTGATGAACTGGGCATATTGTCTGAAAAGAAGCTGGTTTGCGAAGTTATGGGCAAACATAGCAATATAGTTCTGGTGGACCCATCCACAAACGTAATCCTGGACGGAATCAAACGTTATTCCTATGCCACCAGCAGGCACAGGGAAATACTTCCGGGCAGGAAGTACATTCCCCCTCCGGAGACGGGAAGGATTAGTCCCCTGGAAGCAACTGAAGAAGCATTCCGGCAAGCCTTATGGGATCCGGACCAGGATCTTCCGTTAGAGAGTATCCTATTATTGAAATTTGAGGGCTTCAGTCCCCAAACTTGCCGTGAAATTGCAGTACGGGCGGGCATGGACCCCGGTACCGGTAACCAGTCCCTAGGCGATATAGACCTGCGTCATCTATGGGAATCCTTTAGAAATATACGGGACAGCGCGATTTCCGGCAGGTTTGAACCATGCATTTGTTATGACGGAAGCCGGCCCATCGCTTTTTCAGCCATCTTCTTGTACCAGTTCTCGCAATACCGCTGCCGGCAAGGCCAGATGAACGATATACTGGATGACTTCTTCTCCACCAGGGAAATACAGGAACGATTTAAGCGCAGCGTTTCTGAATTAATGAAGATAGCCAATAATGAAATTAAGAGGGCACAAAAGAAAATTGCTCTCCACCAACAGGCCCTCCGCAAGGCAGAAAATACCCAAGACCTGAGAATCTCCGGTGAACTGCTCACCGCCAACATTTTTCAGATACCGGCCGGAGCAAGTGCAATTGAACTGGTGAACTATTACGACCCGGAAGGAAAGACTGTGGTCATCCCCCTGGACCCCCAGCTTTCCCCGGCAGAAAACGCCCAATTGTACTTCAAAAGATACAATAAGGCCAGGAAAAGCCTGGAAGTTTCCGAAAACTATCTCAGGGAGGCTAAAGCGGAACTTGACTATTGGGAATCCGTCATTCTTGCCGTTAACCAGGCAGAAAATGAAAATGACCTCCTGCAGATAAGGGATGAACTGATAAAGGAAGGATACATCCAACGGCCGCCAATGCCCAAAAAACCGGGCAGGCCAGGCCCGGCGCCGGACCCGACCTTCATCACTTTTAAGTCAAAAGAGGGGTTTGACATCCTGGTAGGCCGGAATAACCGTCAAAACGACCACCTGACCATGAAAATAGCAAGATCCGAAGACCTGTGGCTGCATGTTAAGGATATTCCGGGTTCCCACGTGATTATAAAAAATCCCGGCGGGAGCGAGGTCCCGGCCCAGACCTTGCAAAGAGCTGCCGAAATCGCCGCATTCTATTCTAAGGCCAGGGAATCATCCAAGGTCCCCGTGGACTATACCCTGAGAAAACATGTCCGCAAACCACAAGGCGCTAAACCCGGCATGGTGGTGTATGATAATCAAAAGACCATAATGGTAGAACCAAAAATTTGAGTTTAAGCCACTGGTCTTTTTCCGCTATACCTGCCTGCTGCCGGGCTTCACCAGCGGAAGGCCCTGTTTGCATAACGGGCAGTCTTCAGGGTCATAGGACTCTATCTCCATCTGCAGGATGGACTCAGTTTTTACACCGAAGTCAACTTTCCCGTTACTCCTGTCCACCAGCACACCGACTCCTACCACTTCCCCGCCCTTTTCACGGACAACATCTATAACTTCTTTAACGGAACCACCGGTTGTGACCACATCCTCTACAACAAGGACCTTGTCACCGGGGTTGATGGTAAAACCTCTCCGCAGTGACATTGTCCTCTGTTCCCGCTCAGTGAAAAACGTTTTGACTCCAAGCGCTCTTCCCACTTCATAAGCCACAATGATTCCACCCAGCGCAGGACCGACCACCACGTCGATCTTTGTTCCGGCAAACTTCTCGGCAAGGGCTTCGCAAAGCCTGGCAGCATACTGTGGGTACTGCAGGACCTGGGCACACTGCATGTACTGGCCGCTGTGCCGCCCTGATGTCAGCCTGAAATGCCCAGTCAGCAGGGCATTTGCTTTGGTAAAAATTTCTATAGCCTCTTGTCCGGTAAGCATTATAACCCCTCCTCCATTTCATCCACTATCCTTTTTGCAGCATCAACAGGGTCAGCCGAGCCTGTTATGGGTCTGCCGACAACCAGGTAACTGGCCCCTGCCTGGATAGCCTCCTTTGGCGTCATCACCCGCTTCTGGTCGTCAACACCTGCCCATGCCGGCCGCACCCCCGGTGTAACGATCACAAAATCCCGGCCGCAGGCCTGTCTTATAGCTCTTATTTCCCTGGGTGAAGCCACTACCCCGTTAAGCCCTGACTCTTTGGCCAGTTTGGCCCATTTGACAACCTGTTCCTCTATGTTCCTGGAAATTCCGATTTCATCTTCCAAAACTGACTGGTTAATACTGGTTAATACTGTCACCCCAATGACAAGGGGCACGGGCAAAACTGATTCCACCGCTTCCCGTAATGTCATCTCCACGGCCTTTTTCATCATTTCGGAACCACCGGCCGTATGTACGTTAAACATAAAAACCCGGTGACCGGTAAGAACCGCCGCAGCCTGTCCCACGGTATTGGGGATATCATGAAGTTTCAGGTCAAGGAAGACTTTCCCCCCAAGCCGGTGTATTCTCCTGACCACTTCAGGACCCTCGCTGTTGAAAAGCTGCATACCCACCTTGAAAATCCCGACGTAATCCTGAAGGCGGGATACAAGGGACTCCGCTTCCCGTATGGTATCCACGTCAAGGGCGACAATAAGCCGGTCTTTGGCAGATAACATTTGTACACCTCCGTTAACCGCTTTTTTATTTCCACGCTGCTCCAACGAGCTCATTGATATCTTTGACGCCATAGTCTTTCACGTACTTTTCAATGCCGTCCAGGATATCCATGGTAGCCCTCGGGTTTACGAAATTGGCTGTCCCCACGGCAATGGCGGTGGCCCCTGCCAGTATAAACTCCAGGGCGTCTTCTGCGGTCATGATACCGCCCATACCCAGGATAGGCAGGTTTACTGCCTGTGCCACCTGCCATACTATCCTCACTGCCACGGGCCTGATAGCAGGGCCCGACAGCCCCCCCATAATATTTCCCAGGACAGGTTTTCTGGAATAAACGTCTATCTTCATACCTAACAGGGTGTTGATCAGCGCCAAGGCATCGGCCCCGGCCTCGGCAACCCCCCGGGCAATCTCAACTATGTCAGTGACATTGGGAGACAACTTGGCAATAACGGGCATCCGTGTGTTTTGCCGGACTACCCGGATAACCTCGGACGCCATGGTACATCTGGTTCCAAAAATCATGCCTCCCTGTTTTACGTTGGGGCAAGAGATATTGACTTCAATGGCCGAAACCCCTTCAGCGGCGGAGAGCCGGCGAGTCACCTCCGCGTAGTCATCCAGGGAATTGCCAGCTATGTTTACGATTACCGGGGTATTATACTGCCGCAAATAAGGCAGGCTTTTCTCAATGAAATAGTCCACCCCGGGATTCTGCAGGCCTATACAGTTTAGTATCCCGGCCGGGGTTTCGGCAATCCGCGGGGTAGGGTTTCCTCTACGAGGTTCTAAGGTTGTCCCTTTGACAACTATTGCGCCGAGTCTGTTGAGGTCTACGAAAGGAGCATATTCCGGGCCAAATCCGAAAGTCCCTGAGGCTGTGGTAACCGGGTTTTTCATTTTGAGGCCCCCAAGGTTGACCGCCAGTTCAATCATCTATGACCACCTCACTCGCCTCAAATACCGGCCCATCCGTACATACTTTTTTGTACTCAAAGTCTTCCCATGCTTGTTCTTTTCCACCGGCTACCGGCCACTGGTCACCGGGTACTGCCTTGCACACACACGCCAGGCAGGCCCCCACTCCACAGCCCATGCGTTCCTCCATGGATACCTGTCCGCCAATCCCGAATTTACAGGTAACCTTTAAAAGCTGCTTCAGCATTGGATTAGGCCCACAAGCATAGAAATAATCGGGTTTATTGAGTTTTATGTGTTTCTCGGCAAGATCCGTGACTAACCCCCTGTAACCCAGAGTGCCGTCATCAGTGGATACTTCTACCCTTACCTTCAGGGATGCCAGCTGTTCCGCGCCAATAACAAAGTCTGCCGTCCGCGCTCCCAAAAGCACGGTTTGTTCAACATTGTAGTGTGTTAATGCCTGGATGATTGTAAAGAGTGGGGCCACACCGATCCCCCCTCCGACAATCAATACCCGGTTGGCCTTGTCAGGGACGGTAAAACCGTTTCCCAGAG
>DDKP01000046.1 GCA_002339745.1 Firmicutes bacterium UBA2595
GACGGGGTGGCGGTGAGCCTCAAAAAGTGAAAAGTGGTGAGTGATGGAGGGTATATTGAAAATGAAAAAACCGGAACTTCTGGCCCCGGCGGGGAATTTGGAAAAACTGATAATGGCGGTCCGGTACGGGGCGGATGCCGTATATATTGGAGGAAAAGAATTCGGGCTGCGCGCCGCGGCGGGCAACTTCGATATGCAACAGATGGCCCAAGGGATTGCGCATGCTCACCGGTACGGGGTCAAGGTTTACGTGACGGTCAATATTTTTGCCCATAACAGGCATATGGCTGACCTGCCTGGATACCTCAGGGAAATAACTGCCCTGGGCGCCGATGCTATCCTGGTATCCGACCCGGGAGTGTTTTCGGTGGCCAGGCAGACCGTACCTGAACTGCCGGTCCACATCAGCGCCCAGGCCAATACCACCAACTGGGCTGCCGTTCAGTTCTGGGCCCGGCAGGGCGCTACACGGGTGGTCCTGGCCAGGGAATTATCTTTAAAGGAGATAAGGGAAATAAGAGAAAAAGTAGATATTGAACTGGAGACGTTTGTGCACGGCGCTATGTGTATTTCATACTCCGGCAGGTGCCTGTTGAGCAGTTTCATGACCGGGCGATCAGCCAACCTCGGCGAGTGCGCTCAGCCGTGCCGGTGGAAGTATGCCCTCGTGGAAGAAACGAGGCCTGGGCAGTATTTCCCCATTGAAGAAGATGAAAGGGGCTCTTATATTTTTAATTCCCTGGACCTGTGCATGATAGAACACATTCCCGAGCTTGTCAGGTCCGGAGTAGATAGCTTCAAGATTGAAGGCAGGATGAAAAGTGTTCACTATGTGGCAACCGTCGTTGGCGCTTACAGGAAAGCTATTGACAGTTTCTGGGCTGACCCGGACGGTTATAAGGTCGACACGGTATGGCTGGAAGAGATAAAAAAAGTAAGCCACCGCGAGTATACTACCGGTTTCTTTTTCGGCTGGGACAAAATCAAGGGAGAGAACATTGAGACTTCCAAATACCTGAGAGATTACGACTTTATCGGTGTGGTCAGGCAATACCTCCCTGACAGGAGGTTGGCGGTGGTTGAGCAAAGGAATAAATTTGCCCTCGGAGACCTGCTGGAAATTACTGGTCCGGAAACACCTGTGTTTATCCAGGAGGTTAAAAGTATGACCGACCAAGAGGGCAGCCCTATAGACAGCGCGCCCCACCCCCAGCAGACAGTCATAATGCCGGTAGACAGACCGGTTCGCCCGCTGGATATGCTTCGCAGGGAAAAAACCAGCAACCGTCCAGCCGGGCGCTAAGAACTGATACCAACGCATCTGAAAAGAAGAGGTTGAACATGACCAGGTTCAGAATAAAAATAAGGTTGGAACCCAAAAACATAGTAATGCTGGACAATGTAGTGGAAGGATTTGACGGACTGGGCATTGTCAGCACCGGTAACCCGCAGACCGGTGAAGTGACAGTTCACGTAACTCCTGACACATACGACGAGGTTATGGCAATTCTGCGTAACCTGCCGTGGCCTGTGTCGATATTAAATCAAGACTGAAGTATATTTTTACCACATTCAGAGGATTTCTGGAACACTTGTTGAAATTTATCTTTAGACGGGGTGTTAGACGTGTTCGAGTGGAATCCTCTTATAATTTTTAACAGACCTACTTTGTACTTCGTATACGGCCTTGCTTTTTTCCTGCTAGGTTTCGCCATTCTTGTTCAACGGCGGAAATCCAGCCGTTTGAAGCTGGCCGAGACACTCCCGCTGCTGGCTCTTTTTGCCCTGATTCATGGGCTGGCTGAGTGGGGATATCTTTTTATTCCCCTCCACGAACCTTATCTTAGTTCTAATACTATCCTAGGGCTCAAGACCGTTCAAATCCTGTTATGGATTCTCTCGTTCTTTTTTCTGATCTGTTTCGGACTGGCCTTTTTTCAGAAGCCGGGCAGAAGAAAATTCCACTTATGGCCGATAGCGGTGATTAGCGTACTGTTTGTTTTCCTCCTTTGGGTTATTGATCCCACCGTGACCTTTTGGTTGGTCAATGATAAAATGGAAATATTTGCCCGCTATATCCTGTGTATTCCCGGCGCCTCATTAGCGGCGTTCGGGCTTAACAGGCAGCGTGAAGAACTCCGGAATCTTGGATCCAAGCGGCTGATGCGCAACCTGGAATTATCTGTTGTAGGCTTTGCCGGTTATGCGCTGGCCGGAGGTCTGGTGGTACCGAAATCGACTTTTTTCCCAGCCAGTTTTATTAACATCGTCAGTTTTCAAAAGATATTCGGTTTCCCGGTGGAACTGTTCAGAGCCGGCTTAGGCACACTGATAGCTGTATCAATACTCAACGTATTGAGGATGTATGAACTGGAGGACCAAAAGAGACTTGCCGAGATAAACAGGAGAGAAGCGCTGGCAGCCGAACGGGAAAGAATATCCCAGGACTTGCATGACGGAGTGATTCAATCCATCTACGCCGTCGGGTTAACCCTGCAGAGATTAAAAAAACCCGGAGTAAGCGAATCCCAGTGGACAGCTCAACTCGATTATGTACTCAATAGCTTGGATAGTGTAATTACCGATATTCGCAGGTATATCCAAAATCTAATGCTGCAAAACGATGGAAAAGAGGTGCTGGGGGCTGTTAATTGGATGGAAGACGTATTTTCTTTTCCTGTAAAGGTGGAAGCTGATAGCGGGATGCTGTCCCGGCTTTCACCGGCGGCTGCCGAGCATTTGAGCCTGGTCATCCGGGAGGCCTTGACCAATGTATCCAAGCATGCCCAGGCCACCAATGCCTCGGTATGTTTCCGCACCGGGTCGGACGGTTTGGAAATTGAGATCAAGGATAACGGAAAAGGCCTTTCGAATGAGGAGCCTGCTAAGGAAAACAAAGAAAAGATGGGATTGCGGAATATTAAGTCCAGGGTCGCTGCATTAAACGGGAACTGCGAAATCGTGTTTACGGAGACAGGTACCACTGTTCAAGTCTGGATACCGTGGGAGGGAAATGTCATTGGAGAAAAAAGCGAAAATACTGGTAGTTGACGATCATGCCGTAGTGAGAAAAGGGCTGCAGTTTTTCCTGGAGTCGAATCCGTCCTTTGAGGTGATTGGCGAGGCGGAGTCAGGCGAAGAAAGTGTGGTAAAAGCCCGGGAGCTAAAGCCGGACATCATCCTGATGGATGTCAGAATGCCCGGACTTAACGGTATAGAAGCCTGTAGGATGATACTGGAGGAGCAGCCCGAAATTAAAGTTGTTATGCTAACTTCATACTCCGACGAAGAATCTGTCATGGCTTCAATACTGGCCGGAGCCAGAGGCTACATATTGAAAAAAGTGGATACGGATATTCTCATGAGGGATCTTCAACGGGTTTTCCAGGGAGAGTCGCTTCTGGACCCGGCCGTCACCCAGCATGTATTCGAAAAGCTGAAGTATTTGACCAAAGCCCCATCCGCTGACGAGGCTGTCCAAACGCTAAACCAGTTGACTAGTCAGGAAAAACGCATTCTTTCTTTGATTGCCAAAGGTAAAACCAACAAAGAGATTGCTGCAGAAATTTACATCAGCCCGAAAACGGTCCGTAATTACGTCACCAATATTCTTACCAAGTTAAACATGTCTAATCGAACTCAGGCAGCAACCTATGCGGCCAGCCTTGGGCTGGTTAACGGGGCAGAAAAGTAATGTGACAAATGTCCTGGTTTTTACCCGCTATAAAGGACATAAGTCCCGGCTGGCGAAGCGATAGACATTGGGTGGGATTTTCATTACAGGCCCAGGAATACAATAAAAACAGGATTTTATTGGTAAACCGGGTATCATTCCCGGATTATTTTTATAGGACCCGAAGATAACCGTGTTTATTAATAAAACGAAAAAAATACGACATTTGACACTAACGGACCAATGACGAAAAATGTCACAATTTAATCAAGGCAAGGAATAGTGAGGAGGTGAAAAAATGACCAAAAAGGTTGTCTTGTTCGCGGCGCTGTCCCTTCTGTTAATTTTAGTGGTGGCCGGGTGTGGTGCGAAGCAGGAGGCTAAATCGGAAAAGCCGGCTGAAACAGGTGCAACAGCAGCTACTTACGTAGGTTCTCAGAAGTGTGCCGGGTGTCATGCGGATATCGCCGAGAAATACGGCACAACCATGCATACCAAAATGAGCCAGGATGCCAAGGCAAATCCGGCGGTAATAATCGGCGACTTCACGAAGCCGGGAAATCCCTTCGAAGTGGCTGCCAATTTCAAACAGGAAGACATTATCTACACTATAGGCAGCAAATGGAAGCAACGGTATGTGGTTAAAGACGGGGAAAACCTGAGGGTTCTCCCAGCCGAGTGGATTGTTAAAGACCAGAAATGGCAGCCTTATCATGATAAAGACTGGGACCAGAGAGACTGGGGAGACCTCTGTATAGCCTGTCATACTACCGGGTATGACGCTAAAACCAAGAAGTGGGTTGACAACGGAATTACATGTGAAGCCTGTCACGGTCCCGGTTCAAAACATATCGCTCAAGCGTCCAAGGATAATATCATTAACCCGGCCAAGCTTACTCCGAAGCAGCAGGTAGAAGTATGCGGCCAGTGCCA
>DDKP01000049.1:0-2944 GCA_002339745.1 Firmicutes bacterium UBA2595
ACAGGGGATTCATGATTAAAGAGGATCCCATTGCAGGCAAATATCCCGTAAGCTTCGCGGTAATTCACAGTGATCCAGTAAGCGTACAGCTTGGCGGCGGCATAGGGACTACGGGGATAAAAAGGAGTTGTTTCCCTTTGCGGAATCTCCTGCACCATGCCAAACAGTTCACTGGTTGAAGCCTGGTAAAACCTGGTTTTTTCAGCTAATCTTAGTATTCGCAAGGCTTCCAGTAATCTCAGGGCGCCCAGGGCATCAGCATTGGCAGTATATTCGGGGGTTTCAAAAGATACCTGAACGTGGCTCTGGGCAGCCAAATTATAGATTTCATCCGGTTGAACTTCCTGAATAATTCTGATTAAGTTTATTGAATCGGTTAAATCGCCGTAGTGCAGGTGAAACCTTATGTTTTTTTCATGCGGGTCCCGGTATAAATGGTCGATGCGGCCTGTGTTAAAAAGGGAACTCCTCCTTTTCAGGCCGTGCACAATATAACCTTTGTTCAACAGCAGTTCTGCCAGGTAAGCTCCGTCCTGGCCGGTTATCCCGGTGATTAATGCTACCTTGTTCATAAAACCACCTAATACTTTTTTTTAAACCTTCAGCAGATTAAGGTAAAGCCTTTCATAATCCTTTGTTATTTTTTCCCAGGTAAAACGTTCAAGCCATGCCTTAAATCCCAAATTTTTCATTGATTCCCTGGCCACAGGATTATTGTAAATGTTTTCCAACATCTGCACTGACCCTGCAATTTCAGCCCTGCTGTAAACATACTCGGTGCATTCCAGCACTGTGGGCAGTAACAGACCGGACCCGGACCAGCTGATTATTTCCCTGGAATTCCCGACATCAGTGGTCAGAAACGGGGTTCTGGAGGCCATAGCCTCAAAAAGAACCAGGGGTGAGCATTCAATATTTGAAGGGAACAGGAAAAGGTCGGCGGCATGGTATGCACAGACAGTTTCTGTCCTGGACAGTTCTGTAACAATAATTCTTTTATTGCGAAGTCTGGCAGAAGTGGATGAGTTGAATGTTTCGGCTGTTGAGCCACATTCTCTGGTGCACCCGCTGCCGCCAAATGTGTTGCCGATCAACAAAAAGGTTGAGTTTCTGATATCGGCCTGGGCAAAAATTTTGATGGCTTCGGCGTGGCCTTTAAGGCCTGTATGAGACCCTACATGGAGAATCAGGAAATGGTCCGCGGGAATGTCCAGTACCTGGCGGATATCCACTTCCGGCCCGGGAAGGAATTCATCTGCTCCCGCACCGTTGGGAATCAATGTTTTATTTTCTACTCCGCATTCCCGGGCAAAATTTACATCCCTGTAGTTATCTGAAAGAAAAACGTTCATATCATATTTTTTTAGCCATGTTTTCATGGATTCAAAGTATTCCCGGTACTCCGGCATATAAAGGCCCGAAAATCCCGTGGGAACAAAGACTTTTTTGGCTTTTACCAAGTCAAGGATGGGTAGCGCAATATCTGTCGCCCACTGCTGAGCCGCAAAGTTGGTAATGATATCAAAGTCGGAATTGAGCAAAAACTCCCGGTATGTTTCGATATCGCCGTTTAAACCTCTGACGGCATTTCCGGAGATGCTGAATTCCGCTATTTTAGCGCCGTTGATGATGTTTCCGGTTCGTTCAGGCAATTTTGTTGTGGCCACGGTTACATCGTGACCGAGTTTAACCAATCGTTCAGAAAGCTGTTTCACCACTTCCTGCATGCCGCCGACAGAGGGGTGATAAAATTCAACAGTATGCAGGATTTTCATGACTGCCTCCTGTACTTTGCCAGCAGTTTTTGGATATAGTTGTATTCTCTTTCATACCAGGATACGGGAACGGAACCGTCATAGCCGCCCGGCTGGAAATGGGCGCTGGCTTCTATCATCTCTTGGAGGCATGCGCTGTCCAAATCCTGGTACTCCTGAAGCCTGTTCACCCAGTACCTGTAAGTTTCCCCCGCGTCAGCCACTTCTCTCCGGGTGCGGGAGAGGGCCCTGGTACTCAGGGCGAAATGGAAGGCCAGGCCGCTTATGTTCTGGCCGAAGGCTCCGTCATGCGGGGTCAGGCCGATGTAGCTGGTGAGAGGAATATTAAATTTGGGGCCCAGGCGGTTTATGTCAATGAAATGATTGGCGGCCACACCGCTGTCGCACTGCCCGGAGAGATAGGGAGACCTGTCGGGAACGCCGGAATTCCTGGAGAATCCGATAGACTCGGATACCACTTTGGCCAGGGCGGTGGGCATAATGCGGTACAGGTTGTTGGTGCATGTGAATACCTCGTTGTCAAACAAACCGCCGTTGGTCCAGTAACCTATCCAGTTGCCCTTATATGTCTGCCACCAGGTCCGGGATGTATCCTGGGTCAAATAAGGCACCGACAGCCCCGTGTCCAGTCCGACCGAACTGCACCCGTATGTTTCTATCAGCCAGATGGGGAATGCCAGCCAGTCTTTGCATAAAGGGAACAGGTCGGCGTCAATGGCCGCCACATATTGTTCGTTTACAAGTTTTAAACCGTAATCAAGCAGCAGGCCGACATCGGGTTCGTGCTTATTCGGCCTGTCGAATTGATGGAATTCAATGTTTTGATCGTCCTTAAACGTCTCCAGCGCCTTCTCAAAGCTCCCGTCTGTACTGGCGTCATCCAGCACATAAACCTTTTCAACCAGGTTTTCGTTCCGGTTCTGCCGGATGGTTTCCAGGCACGGCTTCAAAAACTGCCAGCTCTCCCAGTGAGGTATCAGCACAGCGATAGACCTGGGGTTGTCACGGGCATCCAAAGTCATTCCCAACACACGAATGTGGATGTATTCCTCATTTGGTACCTGGCCGAATTCCCGTAGAACTGGAGAGACGGAATTCAGTGAATCGGAAGGCAGCCCGGGGATGCGAACACCCAAAAAGTCCTCCATTTCTCTTAACTGATAAAGCGG
>DDKP01000049.1:3368-3936 GCA_002339745.1 Firmicutes bacterium UBA2595
GGCATTTCTTCAATAGCCGACACACTGAATGTATAGTCAAAATAGTTGTCTGCAAACGGAATATTGGCGGCATTACAGACGAACAGTTTATCGGCCGGCCATTTGCCGGTGTGCAGGGGATGGCTAATTTCATTCAGGTTCCGGCAGTCCACCGAAACTGCATTGGGGAAGTTGGGGAACAATACAAAAGGATAGGTTCCGCCGACATCCAGGGTTTTTCCGGACGACGGGATCCGGGAGGCTACATAGGGATATTCCCAAATTCTCTGCCAGAAATAATCGGGTAGGGGATTTTTTTTGTTCCAGTTAATCCAAAAGGGCAACCTCAGGTCACGTTCATTAGCCCACCTGATATCTGTGACAGCCCAGTTTTTCATGATGATACCTCCAGTTTTTTGAATTGCAGTTCAACTTCCTGATGGCAGGCATTGGGTACAAAACCGGCATACTTTTCAACATCAATGCGGTAACCCTGTTCAAACATCCGGCTCAACGCGGTAATTGAATACCGCGGGTTATCTCCCGCCCGGTTCCGGCAAACATCCTGGACAATGTTTACCGGGTTGCA
>DDKP01000044.1:0-1753 GCA_002339745.1 Firmicutes bacterium UBA2595
CAGCTGGCAGCAACATACGGGGCCAGTACTATTACCAAGACTTTGACCCTTTATTACAACAGCGTTGTTAAAGTGGGAACAAAATTTGTTACCGAGGTTAAAGACGGTGATGAAGTCAAGGCTTTTGACAGTTCTGTAAAAATTAAGCTGGTCAAGGGTTCGCTGGGAATGAATACTACCTCTGTGCTGACAGTTGAAGACCCGTCCGATCTGGATGCTCTCCCAAAACAATCGGCATTGATCGGGCCCCTGGCACGCTTGAGATGGGAAGGCCACAAACCTGTAAAACCGTACAAGATTACCCTTCAATACGATAATGTGGTGGTAGAAAACCAATCCCACAAGGTTTCGGTTTTCTACTATGACTCCGGTGAAGATAAATGGCAGGTACTGGGCGGTGTGGTTGACTCTAAGTCCCGCACAATTAGTATTGATACTGATAAAGAAGGTTATTTCGTTGCTGCAATGTACTTTCGGACCTTTGATGACCTGGTCAGCCATTGGGCCCTGCGTGACATAGAATTCCTTGTAGCCCGGGGCGCTGTTGAGGGTAACACAGGAAACAGGTTTATGCCCGACAACAACATTACCAGGGCAGAATTTGTCACCTTCCTGGTCAATGCCCTGGGAATGCAGCCATATAAGCCGGACCGGGCTTCTTACAGCGATGTGAGTGACACGCACTGGGGCTTTAAATACATCGAAGCGGCACTGAGGGCAGGGCTGGTTTCGGGCGTATCACATAATCAATTTGCTCCCGACCGCTATATTACCAGGGAAGAAGCGGCTGTCATCCTGGCCAGGGCCGGAAACCTCAAAACCCTAAAAGACCAGGAAGTAACAAAGATGTTTAGTTCGTTCAGCGATGCCGCCCTGGTTAGTCTCTGGGCCAAAAATGAACTGGCTGCCGCGATCAAGTCGAAGTTATTAAGCGGTTCAGGTAACGGGACCATTTCGCCGCGAAAAAACACCACCCGCGCCCAGGCGGCGGCTATGATTGCGCGCCTGACCGAAGTAGTCAATAAAACGAAGAAATAATACAGTCTTAAAAGAGGCGCCCCTTTTAAATTATTGAGAAACGGGATGGGCGCTTTCCGAGGGCGACTCTGAAGTCAGCTGTATGTTTGAGAGGCAGGTGTGTTCCGAAGAGCGAAGCTGACGTCCACTGGCCTGCGATCCGCCGTCATCCCGTCTTATTATATATTTCTGTTACCAATGTACTTCGGATTGCGGTTAAGGTTACTGTATGTATGACATATTCCTGCATTCATGGCCTGGATTTTTTGGAGTTTTTCTTCAAACGGCATCTCGGCGGGAAGAAGGCAGAAGCCCGTAACCTGGAAAACTGCCTTAAACGATTCCATTACCAAATCTACGAGGTGGGTACATCCCCGTGAGTTTCCTACTATTTCCTTCACCCATTTATTTACCCCTTTCGTTAACTGCAATCCCTCCAGTCCCTGCATCTTGTCACAGACCTCATGGCAAAGGTCAAAAGGGACGGTGATCATGTCTGCGCCGGCTTTCACAATCGTCTTTGTATTAGAGTCAAATATGATAACAGTCCTGATTTCATGGAACCGGTCCTTTAAATGCGCCACTACTTCGAGTAGAGAATTATCGGCCTGCGAGACCTTCACGGACTTGTTTCGCTCAAATAGAGTCACCTGTTAAAACCTCGTTTCGGAAAAATATTTTACAATTATTTTATTTTAGCTTAAATGGCAAAGAAAAGCAAGGTTGGCTTGACATT
>DDKP01000044.1:2162-5740 GCA_002339745.1 Firmicutes bacterium UBA2595
GAAAGGGTATAATTTTTATGTTAGGGATTTGTGGATGCAGAATATCTAAAACGGGAGATGGATATGACAGCGCGTAAAATAACTCTCTGCATGATTTTTCTAACTTTGTTGATAACATATACTCTTCCGCCTGCCTGGGCCGGACCGCAGGTGACGGCTAAGTCTGCATTGCTAATAAATGTTCAGAGCGGAACAATTGTCTACGGCAAGAATGAAAAAGAACCTCTTCCCCCGGCCAGCACTACCAAGATATTGACAGCTTTAATCGCCCTGGATAAAACAAAACTTACCGATATTGTTACGGCCGGGGAAAATCCTTCTCTGGTGGAACCTTCGGCTATCGGACTGACCGAGGGGGAGAGTATTTCGATGGAAAATCTCCTGTACTCTCTTCTGCTGAAATCGGCAAATGACGCTGCCGTGGCAATTGCCGAACATGTTTCCGGTTCGGTTCCCGAGTTTGCTGACCTGATGAACCGGACTGCCAGGGAATTGGGCGCTGTCAATTCCAATTTTGTCAACCCCAACGGTTTACCTGACCCCAATCATTACTCTACAGCTTATGATCTGGCTTTAATCGCCAGGCGTGCCATGGAAAATCCTGAATTTAGGCAAATAGTTTCGACCAAAGTAAAGGTTATACCGAGGCAGGATGATTCGGCTATCAAATGGCTGGAAAACCATAACAAGCTGCTGTGGCGGTACGATGGAGCCAATGGAATCAAGACGGGATACACCAGGCAGGCCCGGCAGTGCCTGGTCGCGTCCGCCTCGAAGGACGGCCAGGAGTTTATCGCAGTAATTTTGGGCGCGGAGGGCACTAATGTATGGCTCGATGCCAAAAATCTGCTGGATTACGGTTTTAGTAACTTTGCCACTTATCAACAGAGAAGCGCCGGCTCACCGGTTACAACGGTAGGGGTAAAAAAAGGTGAAAAAAGTGTTACCCTGGTGACCCAGAAAGACTTTTTTTACACCCTTCCCCGGAGCCAGAAGGGGACTATAACGGAAGAAATCATAACCGAAAACGATATCACCGGTCCGGTGAAAAAGGGCCAGGTTCTGGGACAGATAAAATTTAATTTGGACGGGAAGAAAATTGGTTCTGTGGACCTTATAGCCGGGGAAGACATCCCCGCGCGCAAAATAACCTTTAAAGGCGCTGCGGCATCGTTAAACCCGCTTGTAGCCGGCGCCGTCATCATCGGAGCCTTTGTAGCCCTGACTGCCCGGAGGCGGAGACAGAGGCTCAGGAGGAAGAGCGGCAGGATATGGATTAACCGAAACTTGATCAGGTGAGGAGGTCGTGTATGTGAGCAGGTTAACACAAGCAATTTACCAGGAGGCTCAAAAGGTTACCACATCATTTATCTCTTGGGGATTGGGAGTCCTCTTCATGGCGGCTTACTGCCTGTTTATCTACTGGCTGAACAAGCAGTATGGACAGTACTTAATGATTATTGGGGCAATGCTGTACCTGACGGTATTCTTTTTCTTTATTGACCTGTGGTGGAGATATAAAAAGGAACACCTAATAAAAGACTAATCCGGGCAGTTTACGCGGTTAATTAACAACTCCGTGGGTATACTATACCTGCGGAGGTGGCAGAAATATGGCTGAAGAGAGATCAGTTCCGCTGAAAATTGTGTCCGGCGGGCAGAAGAGCCTGGAAGCTTTACATGATCTGGTGATGGACCTTTTAGACACACAGGAGAAAAAGGGAATCAGGCAGTTGTTGAAGAAAAACAATGACTCCTGTAAGAAACTGATTTTTCCTTATGTTGAGTCCGGTCAAGACCGGGCTACAATTATGGTTGCCCTGACAGGGATTTTGGAAGCGCATGCCAGAGAATGTTACGCTATCGGGTACTTGGACTGCATAGCAAACCGGAAACGGGACCATATTATAAACAAATTTGAAGATGACGTAACCCGCAGGTGGCCGAGGGGAGATTGATTTGGATCCCTTATAACCCGCCTGCGGGTTTTCGTTTATATGCTTTAATTCACCTTAATAATTTGTTCGCAAGAAGGAAATTCCAACAGAATGTCGAACAACATCAGATATTAAGCTCTTTTGTCATTTGTATTTGTAAGAAAGAGGTGTAAATGTGAAAAGGAGTTTCGGTTTTAAACTGGTGATTGTGTTTGTTTTTATGCTGTTCTGCATTTCTACCGGAATAGGCCTTTATGCACTCAACACCATGAATGTATACATAAATACCCTTGTGAGTGATGAATTGGCGGACTGTGTCAACCTTGCCGGTGAGATACTGGAAGACAGCTACCCAGGGCAATGGAGAGTGGAAGGAAACCTCTTATTTAAGGGTGAAACCGTGGTAGACAGGCACTTCGAATTTATAGACAGCATCAACAAGTCTACCGGAAATGACGTGCTGCTCTACCTGGGAACAGACCTGGTCGCATCCAATCTTGCAAAAGAAGGGGAGAGTGAACAATTTAAGCTGAGTGACAAAACCGTTTCCGACATTTTGCTGAATACGAAGGCAGTCGTGATGCCGCTTGAAATGGCCGGGGAAAAGGAACTGGCCGGAATTATGCCGATAATCGACGAACTGGGAAAACCCGTAGGTTTCTGGGCTTTAAAGATCCCCGTGAAAGAACTTGGCGCTATGGTTAGAAACTTGCAGGTGCGCATGATGGTTGGGGCGTACATGGCCATGTTGGGGACCGGCTTTATTTTCTACCTGTTGACCAGAATAATCTCCAGGCCTATTCCCCAGATTGTCGAAGGGATGACCAAAGCGGCAAGCGGTGACCTGACGGCCCGGCTGGACATACATACGGGAGACGAGTTCTCTCTTCTGGGGGACAAATTCAATGGTATGATTGAGAACATTGCGGGCCTTATCAAGAATATTATTTCAGTATCCGAGAATGTGGCCCAGTCGGCGGAGAACCTGAACATGGGCGCCGAGGAATCATCAAAAACGACAGAGCAGATTGCCGCCACAATTCACATGGTGGCTACAGGTACGGAAGATCAGGCCAAGAGCATTGAACAAACCTCTACGGTAATCGGGGAAATGTCCAAGGGTATCCAGGAAGTGGCCGGGCATGCCCACTCCGTATTAAATATTTCGGAAGCGGCCAGTAAAACTGCCTGTGGAGGCGCTAAATCCGTTCAGAACGCTGTCCTGCAGATGCAGAACATCAACAAGACGGTTAATTCAACGGCCAACTCTGTCCGAAGTCTGGGCGAAAAATCTACGCGTATAGGATATATTGTTGACGTAATCACCAGTATAGCCAAACAGACCAACCTTTTGGCCCTCAATGCCGCCATTGAGGCGGCCCGCGCGGGAGAACAGGGCCGCGGTTTTGCTGTAGTGGCCGAGGAAGTTCGTAAACTGGCGGAACAATCCGGGGAAGCGGCAAAACAGATAGCGGACCTGATTTTGGAAATTCAGGATGAGACAGAAAAAGCCGTCATGGCTATGGAATCCGGCATCCAGGAGGTTGTAAACGGAACGAGGATAGTAAATGAAGCGGGGGAAGCCTTTAGCGCGATAGTAAATGCCACAAACCTTGTTACCGAAAAGGTGCAGGAAGTATC
>DDKP01000087.1 GCA_002339745.1 Firmicutes bacterium UBA2595
CCTACCGGACGAGCCAAGAATATCGAGGAGGAATCATTAAGAGCTGAACAGTACGAAGATATCCTCACCAGGATAATGAAAAAACAGCAGCAGGTTGACATTGAACTTAAGCCTACCTGCGCACCCCAGTTTATGAGGATCGCCAAGCAGATGGGAATGGACTTGAGGTTTGGGCGCGGCTGCCTGGCCGGAATATCCTACTGTATTATCGGGCCCAAAGGCAAAGTCCAGCCGTGTGCCTATATGGACATGGAAGTGGGAAATGTCCGGGAAACACCGTTCAGCGAGATTTGGGCCAAAAGCGAAGTCTTCCAAACGCTCCGGACATTGGATTACAAAGGCGGCTGTGGTTCCTGCGGCTTCAAAAAGATCTGCGGAGGCTGCCGGGCCAGGGCGGCATTTTACAACAACGGCGATTACATGGCTGAGGAACCGTGGTGCCTGTACCATGGGAGGAAAGGTTACTAAATTTATTTAACCTGTGCCATGGCGAAACTCGAGTTTTACCGCCAAAGGCGCCGTCCCTGGGCCCGTTGACAAACTCCGGTTAATCCCAAGAGAAACGGGACGGATATATTCCTCCGTCCCTTCTTTTTTTTCTGAAATTTTGATTGTGTTTTTATGTATAAAGGATAAAATATGGATGGGCGGCAATTATACTGGCCATTAGCCTGTCACTAAATCAAAAAGGACGGTGTTTTTATGTCAAAAGGCTATAAAAAATCCGTTGAACTGTTTGAAGAAGCTCAAAGGTACATTCCGGGCGGGGTCAACAGCCCTGTAAGGGCCTTCAAGTCAGTGGGCCATAATCCGGTGTTTATTGAGCGGGCCCAGGGTTCCAAAGTCTATGACGCGGACGGAAATGAATACATAGATTATGTAGGTTCCTGGGGACCCATGATACTTGGGCACCAACACCCTGATGTTGTTTCAGCCCTGAAAGCTTATCTGGACAAAGGGACAAGTTACGGAGCGCCCACCGAACTGGAAACAGTAATGGCCAAAACGATTATTGACGCTTTACCGGCCATGGAAATGGTGAGAATGGTCAACTCCGGAACGGAGGCCACCATGAGCGCACTCCGCCTGGCCAGGGGTTACACCGGGAGAAACAAGATTGTAAAGTTTGAAGGGTGTTATCACGGGCATGCCGATTCCCTGTTGATCAAGGCAGGCTCCGGCGCTCTTACCCTGGGTGTCCCGACAAGCCCCGGAGTTCCGGCCAACATAGCAGGCAATACCATCACCGCACCTTTTAATGACCTAGAGACCTTGGAAAAGATTTTTGAATTGGAGGGTGACGATATCGCGGCAGTGATTGTGGAGCCTGTTCCCGGAAACATGGGCGTCGTGCCGCCGCTGCCGGGGTACCTGGAAGGCCTTCGCGAAATTACCCGCCAGCACGGCGCTGTTCTGATATTTGATGAGGTAATGACTGGGTTCCGTGTAGCTTACGGTGGGGCTCAGGTTCTCTACAACATTGAACCCGACCTGACTTGCCTGGGCAAGATCATTGGCGGGGGACTACCGGTGGGCGCTTACGGCGGCAAGAAGGAAATAATGGAAAAGGTAGCTCCTGCCGGTCCTGTGTACCAGGCAGGCACCCTGTCTGGCAACCCGCTGGCCATGACAGCAGGTATTAAAACCCTGGAAAACCTGAAAAAGCCGGGGGTATATGAAGAGTTGGAGACCAAATCAGCCAAACTGGCCCAAGGCCTGGCCGAGGCAGCCCACCGGGCCGGTGTAAGAGTTGCGTTCAACCGGGTAGGGTCAATGGTATGCACGTTCTTTACAACCCAAGATGTCACCGATTACAACAGTGCCTGTACTTCAGACACGGGGAAATTCGGGATATTCTTCCGGTCTATGCTGGAACAGGGTATTTACCTAGCCCCGTCCCAGTTTGAAGCGGCTTTCGTTTCACTGGCTCACACCGACGAGGATATCTTGCGGACAGTGGAAGCAGCATACAACTCGTTTAAGGCGACCCGTTAGTAAATTGCTTCTTAAATTTTAAAAGCCTGTTTGAAATTAGAGGAAATTTGTTGTTTTTTGACGAATAAATATGTGGAAAAGGGTGAGGTTTATTGCTGAACAGGAAAAATATTATAACTGTTCTCTTGGTGATTGCATTTTTTGTGGTGGTGTACCTGGCGACCACCAACCGTTCCCAGCACGGGGACCGGTCCCAGTGGATTAAAGACCACCCGGCAGTGGTAGCCCGGCACGCTGACCTGGACAAGTTCTGCCTTGACTGTCACCGGAAAAAATTCAATCACACCAAAGACAACTTCTGCAATGCCTGCCACAGACAAAGCAACGTTAAATTAATAAAATAAACAGTTAACACAGATATTTTTTACTGAGAGGTAACCACAATGCCTGACGCTTATGAAACTTTCCTTCAGGATTTGCGGAGAAAAAAGGGACTTGATTTATCAGGCTACAAGCGTCCCCAGATGGAGAGGCGGATTAACAGCCTCATGAGAAGCTTGAAAATCACGGATTACAGCGCTTACCTTGATTTGTTGGAAAGGGAGATCCAGCACTGGCGAAAATTTGTGGACACCCTCACCATTAACGTATCCGAATTTTACAGAAACCCTGCTCAGTGGGAGGTACTCGAAAGCAAGATCCTGCCGGAAATGCTGGCCAAAACCAATTCTTTGAAACTGTGGAGCGCCGGCTGCTCAACCGGCGAAGAACCCTATACCCTAGTCATGATTTTGCTCAACCGTTTTCCTAACGCAAGCTTTTCTTTACTTGCTACAGATGTTGATGACGAGGTAATGACCAAGGCCAAGACCGGCTTGTACAACGACAAGTCAGTAGCAAACCTTCCCAAGTTTTATCTTACCAGGTATTTCACCAAACAGGACAATACATATTTAATAGCTGACGATGTCAAAAAAAGGGTCAAGTTTATGAAGCACAACCTGCTGACGGATGTTTTTGACAGGAATTTTGACCTGATCCTCTGCCGAAATGTAGTGATTTACTTTACCGAGGAAAGCAAGTCGGAACTGTATCGCAAGTTTTATGCCGCCCTTAAACCGGGAGGCATCCTGTTTACCGGCAGTACGGAACAGATATTCCAGGCCCGGGAAATAGGGTACACGCTGGTATCGTCTTTTTTCTATAAAAGAGCGGAGTGAAGAGGCTGTCCTATAAATATGCTATCTTCTCAGTTCGGTCAAAATAATGGACGGGCAGGTATATTCCTGCGAGCGGCCACAATCTCCACCGGCAACCACTCCCGCTGCGCGGATCGTGGGCCGGTGGACGATATAACGCCGCTCTCCGGAA
>DDKP01000002.1:0-11657 GCA_002339745.1 Firmicutes bacterium UBA2595
ACAGCTCCCGGAAGAATTGAAATCAGGCTGATTATAAGAACCCGGCGGAGGGCGTCCAGATGCTCTAAAAGTGACATCGGCTTGTCTTCCATAAATGTATCACCTCTGGCTGGCAGTTACTTGCCCTCTCCCTTTGAAGTTTCGCCGTTACTATCCTCGTTCTGTTCGGAAGTTTTGGTGCCTTTTCTGAAATTTCCCAGCATTTCACCGAATGAACGGCCGATTTCCGGTAATTTCTTGGGACCGAAAATAATCAGAACAATAAACAGGACCAGAATTAATTCCTTGACACCGAAATTCACAAACCCCAGACTCATGTGTTTCCCTCCTTGCTGGCTTTATGTCCGAAGCCTTAATAATATTTGATTATTTCATATCTGGTATTCCTCTGGGCTGGTCTTAAGCCTGCGTCTTTAATGCTGCGGATTATTTCATCCATCGGTACCCTGTAACTGACCCCCGCCGCCCTGACCACATTCTCCTCCAGCATGGTACCTCCAAAATCATTGGCTCCAAAGCTCAGAGAAACCTGCGCCATCTTGGCTCCCTGAGTCACCCAGGAAGCCTGGATGTTAGCAATATTATCCAGCATCAACCTGGATAATGCAAGTGTCTTCAAATAGTCAACCCCGGTGGCGGTTTTGCCGCCGAGCTCCGTATTGGATGGCTGGTAGCTCCAGGGAATAAAAGCCCGGAACCCGCCTGTCCGGTCCTGAGCATCTCTTATCCTGATTAGATGCATTACCCGTTCCTCCAGGGTCTCTACACTGCCAAACATCATGGTAGCCGTGGTCTTTATACCCAGTTCATGGGCCGTAGTCATCACATCCATCCACTCTTCCCAGGAAATTTTCTGTGGGCTGATATACTTCCTGACCCTGTTGTCCAGGATTTCAGCCCCCCCTCCCGGAATTGAGTCCAGGCCGGCTTCCCGCAGTTTCTGGAGAACCTCACGGACCGGCATTCCTGAAATCTTGGAAAAATGCACAATTTCAGGCGGTGAGAAAGAGTGAATATCTATATCAAACCTTTCCTTGACGGCCTTGAGCATATCAAGATAATAGCTGAAAGGCAGGCCCGGGTGCAATCCTCCCTGCATAAGTATTTGGGTGCCCCCGCAGTCAATTGTTTCCCTAATCTTGTCAAATATTTCATCATAACTCAAAACGTACGCTTCCGGGTCGTCTTCGGTGCGGTAAAAAGCACAGAACCTGCACTTCGTCCGGCAGATATTTGTATAGTTAATATTCCTGTCTATCACAAAAGTAACCACAGGTTCAGGGTGCAGTTTTTTACGGACAGCATTGGCCGCCATCCCCATCAGGATCAGGTCGTCCGATTTCAACAAGGCCAGCCCTTCTTCGAAACTTAGCCGTTTTCCGCCTATTGCTTTTTCCAGGATTTCCTCCACCGCATCAGCCAATTTTTTCACCCCAAATATTTAACTTAACCCGGTCCCTAATCAGCCCGCTTTTATAGGCGTAGTCAAAAAAAGTCAGCAGGGCCTTCTGCTCAGTCTCGCCAAATTCATACCGGATGGTCTTGAAATACTCCTCCAGGGCCACGTGGGATAAACCCGTCTTTCTTTGAGCCAGTTCAATCAGGGCAGGCACATTGGAAAAGCCATAGTCTTTTGCCTTTAAAAAGAACTTGCTGATGGCTCCCACTTCCCCGGGGTTTTTTTCCACAAAACTCCTGTGAATTACCCATAAAGCGTAAATCATTTTCTGGCCGGTGAACTCTTTCCATGCCGAACCCAGATCAGTGACAAACAGATCCCTACCATCCCACTGCCGGCTGCAGGCCCCTGCCACCAAGGCGTCGTCACCTATAAGGAGGCCCGCATCCGCCGTTGCCAGCATCTCGTGTAAATCAGGCTCCTGTACGGAGTATTGGACATTAACCTGGTAGTAATGTTCAAACAGTATTTTCAGGAGGGCAACAGATGTTGCAGAAGAACTGGGCAGGGACACCCTTGCTCCATCCAGTTCTGTGACGGGAACCTTGCTGAACAGCAGGATGCTTTGAACCTCGCCGTCGGCGCTGATGGAAAGGTCAGGCAGGATTACCGCTATATCGGTGTGCCGGGCAAATTCTATTGAGGATATCGGAGTGATGTCCAGTTTCCCCTCGATAAACATTTGGTTGAGTTTAGTTGGAGGGCCTTTAACCATTTTGGCCTCAACCGGCACCTGCCCGTGTTCAATGGCATAATAAACAGGCAGACAGTTTATATACTCAACCTGGCCCAATCGGAGTTTTTTCACTCTATAAACCCTCCTTCAGGATTCTGTAAAGAGTGTCTCTTTCTGCCGGTACCCGCCCGGCAGCTTTTATCATGTTCACCAGTTCATGCCGCGTCAGGGACTGGCCTGTCTCGGCGCCTGCAGCATGTGTTATTCTTTCCTCGACCACGGTCCCGTCAATGTCGTCCGCTCCGAAAGCCAGGGAAACCTGGGCCAGTTTGGGACCAATCATAATCCAAAAGGCCTTTATATGGTCGAAATTGTCCAGCATGAGCCTGGCTACAGCCAGTACCTTCAGGTCGTCATAACCGGTGGTGCGGCTGAGCCCTATCTCTTCCAGCCCGGTATTCTTAGGATGGAAAGCCAGTGGTATAAAAGCCAGGAACCCCCCAGTCCGGTCTTGTAGTTCCCTCAGCCTGACCAGATGGTCAATACGCTCTTCCACTGTTTCGATATGCCCGTACAGCATGGTGGCGTTTGTCCTCATGCCCAGCCTGTGTGCCGTCTCGTGTACTTCAAGCCACCTATCGCCGCTGATTTTTTTTTCACATATTCTTTCCCTGACCCTGGGCGAAAAAATTTCGGCCCCCCCTCCGGGCAGGGAATCAAGCCCCGCCTCCATTAGCCGGCGCAGAACTTTTTCAATGGTGAGGTTTTCGGTCTGGGCAAAATAGTCAATTTCCACAGCAGTAAACGCCTTAATGACAACACCGGGCAGTACACGACGGACTCTCTTGAGCATGTCTTCAAAATATTTCAGTGTAAGGTCAGGGTTTAGCCCCCCCACTATGTGAACTTCCGAAATGCTTTGTCCCCTGCTCTCAGCCGCTTTTTTTTCTATTTCATCCAGACTCATGGTGTAGGCTTCGGGATGCCCGGCCTCTTTCGCGAAGGCGCACAGCTTACAGAGGTTGGCACAGACATTGGTGTGATTGATGTGCCGGTTCACTATGAAATAAGCGTAATCCCCGTTTTTTCTCTTGCGGACCAGATCAGCCATGTAACCGATGGTCAGCAGTTCACCGGACTCCATAAGCTTGATTCCGTCGCCTTTTGTCAGCCGTTCTCCTCTTTCAACCTTTTCAACTATATCCAGTAATTGGCTGCCTGCCAGCAGCTTGTTCATTGTTGTACCTCCAGTCTTTGTCAGTGGTCAGTGGCCATTGGCCAGGACCCAGTAGCAGCAGGGTTGCCAGGTTCCTGCTCACAGGCTAATCAAGTGTCCGAACAACAGGTCGGCAAACGTAAAGCCAAACATCAGGACACTGAGTATACCGTTCATGTTGAAAAAAGCAGCGTCAAGTTTGGACAAATCAGTCGGCGTAACCAGCGAGTGTTCGTATATAAGAATCGCCACTGCAACCAGCACGCCCAGCCAGTAAAAATATCCCATAGCAAGAATCATGCCGGCCCAACCTAAAAAAAACACCGTAAACACATGGAGCAGCGCCGAAACCAGCAGGGCGTTCTTAATGCCAAAAACCGCCGGGATGGAGTAAATACCCTCCTGTCTGTCAAAATCGTAATCCTGGCAGGCATAGATAATATCAAAGCCGGCAACCCAGGTTAGCACCGCCAGACCCAATAAAACAGCCGGAAACTCAATTCTCCCGGTGACGCCTACCCAACTTCCTACCGGGGCCAGTCCCAGGGATAACCCGAGAACAAAGTGGCATAGCCAGGTAAATCGCTTGGTATAAGAATAAAGGGTCAGCACCACAACAGCAATAGGCATCAGTCTAACGGTAAGGGGCAACGCCTGGTTGAGAGGGTTCAGTTGCCAGGCGGATACCAGCAGGAGGGCCCATGCAGCGGCGACATAAAACCAGACTTCTGTCACCGACAGCAGGCCTTTCGGCAGAGCCCTGCTGGCAGTGCGGGGATTTCGCGCATCAATATGCCTGTCTATCAAACGATTTAAGGCCATGGCTGCCGTCCTGGCGCCCACCATGGCCAGTGTTATCCAAAGCAGCTGGCTTCCCGAAGGCAAGTCGCAGTTAGCCAGAAAAGCTCCTAAATAAGCAAAAGGCAGAGCAAAAACAGTATGTTCAAATTTTATCATTTCCCCGAATTGGCGAATCCGCTCTAATATCATATGCATGAACCGCCTCCTGCGTGCATCATTCTTTAGTGGCGGCAACGGAGGGAATGTGTTCTTCCTGTGGCTTAATCCCGACATGGACCGATACTACTCCCCCAGTCAACTCGTAGTAAGTGGTCTCCTGGAGACCGAGGAGGGAAAATTCCCGGCGCAGTTCCTCCTGATGAGGAAATACCTTCCATGAATTGTGCAGGTACCTGTAAGGCCCGTCAATCCCGACCCCCAATTTGCCGAGAAACGGGACCCATTTATCAAAATAAAAATTATAAATTTGCCTGAAAACCGGAACAGTAGGTTTACTGAACTCCAGGCAGACTACCCTGCCGCCGGGTTTGATTACCCGGGTCATTTCCCTGATGGTCTTTTCCCTGTCCGGCACATTCCTTAACCCAAAACCGATGGTGGCACAGTCAAAGGTGTTATCCGGAAAGGGCAACTCCATTGCATTTCCCTGCATATACTCAATTATCCCTTCGTAAGGAGACCCCGTGAGGTTTTCCCTGGCGATGGCAAGCATGTCCTCACAGAAGTCCAAGCCTACCACGCTCCCGTCACATCCCACCTTTTTGGCCAGTTCTACCGAAATCATTCCAGTACCGCAACAGACATCCAGGGCAGAGCCTCCGGCTTTCAGACCTGTCTGTTCAACTGTAAATTTTCGCCAGTACTTATCCTGGTTAAAACTTAACACCGTATTAAGAATGTCGTACTTTTTAGCTATGGAAGAAAATATCGAATGGACATACTCTTCTTTATCCCTGTATTGTTTGGGTATAACCATGTCCCCGATTTTTCTTTCTCCCGGGTTCTCACTCTGCCCGGTCATTCTAAGAGGTACAGGCAGTTCCCCGTTTTGGATTTGGCGGACCATCTCCTTCAGGGTATCCCGTGGCCGGCCGGCCGGAAGCCCTCCCAGGGCCTTTTCGGCCTTTTCAAAATAAGGAGCCGCCAAAGCCGGGTCAAGGCTGCGTTCCATAATCCCGTAAGCTATCCCGAAATTTCGGCCGAAATCAGCCAGTCTGGCTGCTTCCATTTCGGAAGCTCCTGCCAGTATCCCGCCTAACCTGGCCGCACTCTCGGCCAGCAGGGCTGTTTCTTTCTCAATGACGTTCAGGATAAATTTCCTGTCAGTTACCGGCAAGCCGGAGTTCTTTTTTCTCAGCAGCGCGCCGTGATTCATTTCCGCAATAACTTCCGCCAGCGGCTTTAAAAACTCGAGAATTTGTCCTTCGCACAGTCCGACAAAATACTTGCCGTACAGGTAATTTCCCACCAGGAGCGGCAGCTGCGTCCCGTCCCTGGGGTCTTCATCTTTTGCGGCGTCGCTATCGTCCGGAATCCTAAAATGTATATTCGAAGCCATGTAGATCAGCTGAATGACACTGGCCAGGTAAACAAGCTTCTCCCCTGTATGATTGAACATCCTGCCGGATAATAAAACCAGGGCCGGATGCAGGTGTTTCTGCAGGGATTCCAGTTCAAGGTGAGCAAACCTGCTTAAATGGCCCGGTCTGATTTTCAAGGTCTTCTCCACCAGCGCATCGACAGCGTCCAGTTCGGGTTTGATCATTTCCAGGAAACTGGCGGACATTAATGTACCTCCTAAAGAAAGTTCAACTTAATATATATTCGTTGGCTTAGAAATAAATCCTGCCCTCAGATTAAGATTTCGCAAAAAAAGGTCAGAATATTCGAGAAAATGTATTATGCTGCTTCTACCGTATTTATAAGCAAAAAGAAATGACCGGGGAAAATTTCCCCGGTTTCTCACTGCCGGTCTAGATCAGATTAAGTGACTGGAGCAGGGGCCTGGCATCGACAAAGAGTTTGTCAAATCCCAGTTTTTCTGCAGGGATGCCCATTGCCAGCCCAATCAACTGGGTGAAATAAACAACAGGAATATTGAAGTTAGTCTTATATTTCTTATTTACCTGGGACTGCCTCATGTCCAAATTGCTTTGGCAGAGAGTGCAGGCCACCACGATAGCCTTGGCCCCCGAATCCTTAGCCATCTGCAGGATGTCCCGGCACACCTTCCAGGTTGCATCCTGATTGGTAAAACACAGGGACGCGCTGCAGCATTCAGTTTTGTAAGGCCATTCTATAGACTCGGCTCCAAGGGTATTCATTATCCTGTCAAGGGATTGAGGATTCTCCGGGTCGTCAAAGAAACCGAAAGTCTTGGGTGGTTTGACCAGGGCACAGCCGTAGTAATTGACTACCTTTAACCCCTTAAGAGGGTTCTTGACAAGAGCCGGTTTAATCTTGTCGACAAATACTTCGATAACATTTTTGATTTTGATATCGCTCTGCCAATCGAATTTTTGTCCCAGGGCGTTTTCCAGGTGGCGCTTCATTTCAGGATTATCGTTAAATTCCCTCTGAGCCAGAAATGTGCGGACATAACAGGCCGGGCAGGGCGCCGTAAATTCGTCACAGCCGGCTTCTTCAGCCTTGAGCATATTCCTGGCCGGCAGGGCAAATGAGAGAAAGTGGCCTGTGCTGTGGGCTGATGAAGCCCCGCAGCAGTTCCAGTCCGGCACTTCAACAAGCTCAAGGCCCAACGGACCGCTGATAGCTTTAATTGATATATCTAATTCCTTTGCCGACCCGCTTAAGGAACAGCCCGGATAATAAGCTAACTTCACTGCAATCACTCTCCGATCTTTTTAGCATAATCATAAAGTTTCTTTACTTCGTTCAGGCCCTTTATATTATGAGGGAGGACAGATATCTTGCCCTTCAAGAACATAGGGAGTCCGACATCAGTATCCTGCATGAGGTTTCCTGTCCCCAGGTTTAGGCCCAAAGCCAGCCCTATTTCATACAGCCTTCCGTGGTTTTTCACGGAATTCATAAATGTTGTGTGGAAAACATGCATATTCTTGGCCTTACTGTAAATCCCCTTATGGTAAGCAATCACTCTCAGGGTATCCATCAGCTTGGCGATATCGATGTCCCTGGGGCAGCGGGTAGTACAGGTAGCACAGGTAGCACACGTCCAAATGGTAAAGCTGTTGAGCACCTCATCGACCAAGCCGTCCTGGAGCATCCGCATAATCTGGCTGGGGGGATAATCCATGGTAAACTGGAACGGGCAACCGCCGGTACATTTCATGCACTGGAAACACTGTCCAGGGTTCTGGCCGCTTTCTTCTCTGAGCTTCTGCAGGAAGTCCTTATTCTTGTCCAAAGACTGTGTAACATTAATCTCTCTCATCCCTAACCCCTCACTTATGTATAGTCCATACTAAAAATCTATTCTACATTGTCAGAATAATTCCTTTTTTTCAAAAATAAAAACCTCATATATCTTACCATCTCCTAAAACCGGCAGTGTTTCCCCATAAAACACGAAAACCCCACTTTCCTCTCGGAAGTAAGGTTTCCGCTAGCCTTTGACATACGTCTCAATACAAATAAATATCCCTCCTAAAGATTTACGGCCTCTTTTTCGGGAATTTTATAGAGGATCCCTCGCTGGGTTTCCTTTGCATCGACCGACTCAGCCCCAAAACTGGCGGCCAGGAAGTTGCATGCAACCCACGGGTTCACCTTGTCACCGCAAGTAAAAACATCAACAGCGGCATACCCCAACTCAGGCCAGGTATGGATTGCCAGATGAGATTCGGAAATTACCACCACTCCACTAACACCCTGGGGGCTAAATTTATGAAATACCACTTCGCGTACTTCTGCTCCGGATTCAAGTGCGGCGTTAACCATGATTTCTTCGACTTTGTTGATGTCGTTGAGGAGGTCGAAGTTGCATCCATAAATTTCAGCCAAAACGTGCCTTCCCAAAGCGTTCAATGTCATTTTCCATCTTTGCCCCCTTTTTTATGTGATTTTTAAAAGATTTTGGAATTTAAACCCTTCAAATCAAGGAAATCGGAAGAATCTAAATTCCAATCAAATTCAATTTTAGCATATTTGTACGGTTTGTCAACAAAAAATATTTCCTTATTTTGTTTATCTCGTAACCCTCACGCCGTTTAGGTTTCATGTCCATTTATACCACTTTATTCACCAGGCTGCCGACGCCTTCCACCAGCACTTCAACCGTATCACCCACCTGCATCGGCCCAACGCCTTTAGGCGTTCCTGTCAGGATAACATCCCCGGGCAGCAGTGTCATCACCCGGGAGATAAAGCTGACCAGCGTGGGAACGGGAAAAATCATGTTCCCCGTATTGGAGTCCTGTTTTAATTCTTCATTAAGATAGAGCCGGATTCGCAGGTTGCCAGCCTCGATGTCCGTTTCAATCCATGGACCGAGGGGAACAAACGTGTCAAAGCTTTTGGCCCTGGTCCACTGGCCGTCCTTTCTCTGCAGGTCTCTGGCAGTAACGTCGTTGCCGCAGGTATACCCCAGGATAATTGAACCCACGTCGGCTGGCCGGACATCCTTGGCCTTTTTGCCTATAACGACAGCCAGTTCGGCCTCGTAATCCACCTGGGAACTCATTTGGGGATAAATAATTCCCTCCCCCGGACCAGTCACGGCAGTTGGCGGTTTGAGGAACAGGACCGGTTCTTCCGGTAAGCTGGCAGAACCACGTTTAAATTCGTCGATATGGGCTTTGTAATTAAGGCCTACACAGATAACCTTGGAAGGCTCACAGGGAGCAAGCAGTTTAATACTCCTCAAGCTATAAATATTACTCGTATATTCAAAATGTTCATAGATGGACCCCGAAATTTCTCTCACCTGTTCCTGGTCTTCCAGAACACCGTATTTAATTGAACCATTAAGAGAAAAACGCAGTAGTTTCAACGGCGGCCTCCTTGTCTGCCCCGTATGGCATAAACAGTTGAATTGTTTTTGACTACTTTAATCCCCTGAGGAGGTTTGCCATCTCTATCCCGGTCACGGCAGCATCCCAGCCCTTGTTCCCGGCCTTGGTGCCCGCCCGCTCGATGGCTTGCTCAATGGTGTCGGCAGTTATAATCCCGAAGATTGCTGGTATTCCCGTATCCATGGATACCTTGGCAATGCCCTTGGAGACCTCGGCACAGACATAGTCGAAGTGGGGGGTTCCCCCTCTGATTACAGCGCCAAGGCAGAGGACAGCGTCGTATTTGCCCGACCTGGCCATTGTCAGCGCTACCATTGGTATCTCAAACGCCCCCGGTACCCAGGCGACTTCAATGTTTTCTTCACTGGCCCCATGACGTTTCAGGGCATCCATTGCCCCTGCCAGCAGTTTATTGGTAATGAATTCATTAAATCTGCCTACCACAATCCCGAATTTGAAATCCCTGGCTATTAATTTCCCTTCATATATTTTTGTCATTTCTTTACCCCCTTATTTGTTGTTTTCGATGGACAGCATGTGCCCCAGTTTCATTTTTTTGGTACTAAGGTAAAACTCATTTGCTTCACACGGTTCAGTCTCCACCGGAACCCGCTCTACTACCTGCAGGCCGTAACCTTCCAACCCGGCGATCTTCCGCGGGTTATTGGTCAGCAACCGAATTTTCTTCAATCCCAGGTCGGCAAGGATTTGAGCCCCAATCCCATAATCCCTCAAGTCTGCGGGAAAACCCAGTAGTTCGTTGGCTTCGACTGTGTCTTTACCCAAATCCTGCAGGTGGTATGCTCTGATTTTGTTGGCCAGGCCGATTCCCCTGCCTTCCTGGCGCATATACAGGAATACTCCTCTGCCCTCCCGTTCTATCATTTTCAGGGACTGGGCCAGCTGATCCCCGCAATCACACCTGGCCGAACCGAAAACATCCCCGGTGAGGCATTCGGAGTGGACCCTAGCCAGGACCGGCTCATCAGTGTCGACATTCCCTTTAATCAGGGCTAAGTGCTCTTTGCCGTCCAGCTGACTCCTGTAGGCCACCACCAGGAATTCACCATACCTGGTGGGAAGTTTGGCCTCCCCAACCCTCTCCACCAGCTTTTCGGTCCGTCTCCGGTAGTTAATCAGGTCAGCGATGGTTATTATTTTCAGGCCGTGTTTCCCGGCAAATTCCATTAATTCCGGAACCCGGGCCATGGTGCCGTCTTCTTTCATTATTTCACAAATGACTCCCGCCGGGTACAGGCCCGCTAACCGGGCCAGGTCTATAGCGGCTTCCGTATGGCCTGCCCTGCGCAGGACGCCGCCTTCCTTGGCTCTGAGCGGAAACACGTGCCCTGGCCTGGCCAGGTCGGAAGGCTTGGTTTCGGGATTCAACAGGGTTTTAATAGTAATGGCCCTTTCATGCGCCGAAATTCCTGTGGTGGTTAAACCTTTGGCATCTACCGAAACAGTAAAGGCTGTTTCATGGGAATCCGTGCTGTGGGTCACCATGGCCGGCAGGTCCAGTTCATCACACCTTTGGGCGGTCAGCGGGGTACAGATCAGGCCCCGCCCGTTTATGGCCATGAAGTTAACGGCTTCGGGAGTAACCATCTCCGCTGCCATCAGGAGGTCTCCCTCATTTTCCCTGTCTTCGTCATCCACTACTACCAGCATTCTCCCCTGTTTGATGTCTTCTATCGCTTCTTCAATGGTGTTGAATTTCATTATATTTTCCCCTTTCTCCGGCGACGTCCACTAAACACTATAACCCGTTATAAGAAACCTTTTTCCGCCAGAAAGTCCAATGTTAATGGCCCGCCTGAACCCTTGTCCCGGCCGGTTTCGCGGAAATTCATCAACCGCTCCACATACCTGCCGATAATATCAGATTCCAGGTTGACCCTGTCTCCCACTTTCTTGTACCCCAATGTAGTCATCCTGGCAGTATGCGGGATCAAAGAAACCCGGAACATTTCATCAGTGCAGTCCACCACGGTTAAACTGATTCCGTCAACGGCAACGGAACCCTTTTTGACAACGTATTTCATTACTCCGGCCGGGGCCCTGATGTCAGTCAGGATTGCTATATCTTCCCTCTGCTGGCTGACTATTTCACCAACCCCGTCAATATGCCCGCTGACAATATGCCCGCCCAGCCTGTCTCCGACCCGCAGGGCGCGTTCCAAGTTGACCAGGTCTCCCGGTTTCAGCTCTTCCAGGTTGGTTTTGCGCAGTGTCTCGGCCATTACCTCGACATCAAAGAAACGGTCATTATACCTCACTACCGTCAGGCAGACACCGTTGACGGCAATACTGTCTCCAAGCCTGACATCATTTAAAACCACGCTTCCTTCAATGGTCAACTTGGCTGAATCAGAACCCCGCTGTATCTTCCTGAGCTTTCCCAACTCCTCGACTATACCCGTAAACAATAGCTTCACCTCTCGTTGGTGACAAATTCCTTTAACCCGAACCGCAGCCTCAAGCGGTAAATAACCGACAATTGTCAATTGT
>DDKP01000002.1:12033-13500 GCA_002339745.1 Firmicutes bacterium UBA2595
TGTCAATTGTCAACTGTCAACTGTACTTTGGGTATCCCTCAATAAAGAAATCTTCACCAATCTGGCCAAAAGTTACATTGCTCACCCGGATTGCCTGATTCATCAGGGCTTTGCCCAGCCCGCCCACCGGTCCGGGAGCCCCAGCTCCTCCGACAATTTTGGGAGCAATAAATGTAAGAATCTTGTCAACCAGTTCATATTCCAAAAACGATGCGGCCACCTGGGCTCCGCCCTCTACCAGCAGGCTTGTTATTTCCATTTCTCCCAGCTTCTCCAGCAATTCCCGCAGATCCACTCTGCCGTGCAGGTCCAGGGAGGTTCTGACAATCTTGGCCCTGCCGGAGGAAAGCAGTTTAATGCGGTCAAGTGGAGCCTTGTCAGTTACCACAATATAGGTGGGAGCTCCAGACTCCTGGGTGACTACCTTGGATTCGACGGGAGTTCTGGCCTGGCTGTCCAGGATAATCCTGACCGGGTCACGCCCCCCCTCCGGCAGCCTGCAGGTCAGGGCCGGGTTATCGGCCAGCACCGTGTTAACACCAACTAGAATGGCATCGTACCAATTCCTCAACCGATGAACTTTCTCCCGGGCATCACTGCCGGTGACCCACCTGGCATGGCCCACCGCGGTGGCTATCTTCCCGTCCATGGTCATGGCGGTTTTTAAAAGCACGAAGGGCATGCGGGTGGTTATGTACTTGACAAATATTTCGTTAAGGCGGCGGGCCTCTTCTTCCAGAAGCCCGACATGGACCTTGATGCCGGCATTGACCATCTGCTTTATGCCACGGCCCGCCACCAGCGGGTTGGGGTCCTGCATGGCTACAAATACCTCCGAGACCCCGGACCTGATCACCGCTTCACTGCATGGAGGCGTTCGTCCGTAATGCGAGCAGGGTTCGAGGGTGACATACAACGTTGCCCCCTCCGCTTTATCTCCTGCCTCCTGCAGAGCATTGATCTCAGCGTGAGGGGTTCCGGCCTTTAAATGATAGCCCTGTCCGATAATTTCCCCGTCTTTTACGATAACTGAGCCTACCATAGGATTAGGGCTTGTCCTGCCCCTGGCCTTTTCCGCCAGGTCCAGGGCCAACCGCATATACTTCTCATGCATGCTAACAATGTTCCTTTCGTGAAGAACTCTTTATAAACTGGCAAACCCTAATAAAAAACCCTGAAGTAATACACTTCAGGGCAGGCATGATAAACGATATGCGCGACAATACGCCCTTCTCCCATCCAGACTTTAACTGTCGGCCCCGGAATCGCACCGGGTCAACCTATAAAGGCTCGCGGGCTTATCTCGGGAGAGAATCACCGCCGGTAAGGAATTTCACCTGTCCCTGAAGGTTACTTTGTATAATTTTGTCGCTAGAAACAATTATATTCACTTTTGTTTTAGGTGTCAAGAAAACAAACAATTAATGTATTTGCCTGATTTTTGAGTCATGCGCAGACTACCTAACT
>DDKP01000170.1 GCA_002339745.1 Firmicutes bacterium UBA2595
GTATGTGAACCGGGCCGTCATGTGGGAATTAAGGTTAATGAGACCATTATTGAAAAATAGCAGGTTAATTATTGGGAGGTATTTCATATGACAGGAAAACAAGTCCGTCTAAAACGGTTGTTCAAACATTCTAGCCGCCTTTTTATCGCACCTATGGACCACGGTGTTACAGTTGGTCCGATGGAAGGGTTAACAGATATGCCCGCTATTGTGGATCTTATCCGGGCGGGGAAAGCCGACGCCATAGTGGTACATAAAGGGCTTGTGCGACAAATAACCGACTATCTGGGATCAGACGGCTGCGAATTAATTGTCCATCTCTCGGCCTCAACATCCCTGGCCCCGGACCCAAATCGAAAGGAATTGGTATCCTCCGTTGAGCATGCCATTCGCCTGGGAGCCACAGCTGTTTCAGTGCATGTTAACCTGGGGAGCGCCTGCGAATCCATGATGCTCAAAGACATGGGGATGGTAGCGGAAAGCTGTGAATTGTGGGGTATGCCGCTTCTGGCCATGATGTATGTAAGGGACGGCAATAAGGAGAACGAATTTGACCCTGATAAAATCAAGCATGCTGCCCGGTTAGCCGAAGAGGTCGGGGCCGATATTGTTAAAGTCAATTATACCGGGTCAGTGGAAACCTTCGCCGAGGTTACGGGCGCGGTGAAAATTCCGGTAGTAATCGCCGGAGGACCAAAAATGTCATCAACTAATGACCTGCTGGACATGATTGAAGAATCCGTAGAAGCCGGGGCCCGTGGTGTAGCCATTGGCCGAAACCTGTTCCAGCATCCCGACCCTACCCGATTGGCCAGGATAATTCGGCAAATCCTGGACAAGAAATCCCCCAGGCTGGGCAACGGGAAAATAGCAATTATTAACTTCTGAATGACCACCCTGGCCTTTGGCCAGATGTTTTTCTATTGCAAGTCCATTGTCGGGGTGAGAGAAAGCACATCCAGAATGCACATCTTCAAGAACCATTTAATATTATGTAATGTAATTATGTGACACTCGAAATTATTTTATATAACCCTGTTTACTAGACTGTTAGAAAGGAGAAATCCATCATGCCGAAAAAGAAAAAACCAGAATTCCCTATACCTACTACTGCAGAATGGACCACGATGTTTACCAGAATGGATATGTCAAAAAAGGGCAAGAAATATTTCAAACCTAACAAGGATGGTTGGAGCAAAATTTTTGGCGACATTGACTTAGTTTCGGCCGACGATGAAGGAGATACAGTAGTAGCAGAAACCGTCAACAAGAAGTATTTAGCCCGCTTCTTATCTCCCATGTCCGGAGTTATGCAGGTAGTTCAAACGGAGATTAAACCCGGCCAAAGATACGAAGTTGGGTATACTGCCTCTACTGATTCCAGCGCAGGGTTCTTAGCCACAACTGTTACATTCTTAAAGGATAACGGTGCACCGGTAGGCATACCTTCTTCTGGCGGAGTAAAATTAAATACCCTGGAGCCTGGTTCCGCCACCCCTGTTTCCTTTGTAACCGGTCCCGCCCCCGAAGGAGCTGTCAAAGCACAGTTGGCATTTGTAGTATTCGGATTGGAACAAGACAAAGTTGTAGACATCCACAAGGTTTCTTTAAAAGGAATCTCCTAGATTTTGTACCATTTGGAAATAAAATATTTAAGTATTAGTGTTTAGCCTCCATACAAAGCAGAGAAGCCGTTGATAGAACGAACTAAAGACACTGCCAAAAAGGCTAAAATTTAGGCTATTAGCCGATCAAAAGAAAGGGGGGTTTTCGATGAAGGTACACATTAACATTCAGTCTGATGTAGCCGGCATTCAGGAAGCAGAAGAATTGAAAAACAAGATTGAAGACCTTTTAAAACTTTATGGGCTTGAGGGATCTGTACAAGGAGACAAATATACCTCAGGAGCTGCCTACAATTGTGTTTATCGAAAGCAAAAGAAAAAGAAGAAAGCCGATAAACCGAAATTTGATCCCAAATACGATCCCAGCCAGTATTTTAAAGGGAAACCAGAAGCAAAAAAAGAAGTTAAAAAAGAAGACAAAAAAGAAGAATAACCAAGATGCAAAGCCCCTGCCCGAAAGCAGGGGCTTCAAACATTTTGGCGGCATGGAATCCAGGTTTTATAGCCGTTCCTGTTTACGTAACAGAAATTAAGTATCTGAATATATTGTTATTGAAGTTAAAAATAATTTACAGTGATTGCCAAGCTCAATCAAGAGCTGGTAAATCTGGATGCTTAAGGGGTGAAACAAATTGACTTCTGATTTTGAAAAACGCCTCGCAGAAGAGACCTTGCCGCCCGTGATAAGACATCACTTTTCTCAGTCGCTTTTTCCCGACCATATGCCGTCGAACAGGCTGACCGAATTCCAAAAAGAATCATTACGGGAAGTGGTTACCCGCGCCTATGAAAATTTGCCTTTTTACCGGCAAAAGATGACTCAGGCCGGAGTTAAACCCCAGGTTATCAATAGCCTGAGTGACCTGGCCAAAATGCCTTTTACCACCAAAAACGAACTGCGCCAAAACCCTTGGGCGCTTCTGGCCTGTGACAAAAAAGATATCAGCGTAATTCATGTTTCCACAGGCACCACAGGGGGGCAACCGATCTATACAATTGAGACCTGGAAGGAATACTACCTCAACACATGCATTAATTATCCCCGGCTTCAGCCCATCGAACAAGACGATTTATGTTTTGTTGCGTTACCCTACGAAATGAGCGCGGCTGGTCTGGACTTTCATACCAGGTTTCTGGTCGGTTACCAGGCGGCTGTCATGGCGGTCGGAAAAGGCGGCGCTTATTCGACACCGGAAAAAACCATCAAGTTAATACGGGATTTAAAACCTACCGTCGTAGTTACCTCTCCTTCTTACGCTATTACCCTTGCCGAAGCGGCGGATGAAGCCTCTTTTGACCTCACCAGCCTTCGATTGAAGAAAATCTGGCTGGCAGGTGAAGGCTGTTCCCCGGCATTCCGGAAGCGGGTGGAAATAATCTGGGGAACGACGGTCAATTTTGTCTATGGCGCCACGGAATGCGGTCTTATCGGTATTGAATGCGATGCCCACAACGGCTATCACATCGCCCAGGGCCATGTCCTGGTGGAAATAGTTGATCCCAAAACTGAGAAAGTACTGGAACCGGGAGAGATTGGCGAAATCGTTATTACCTGTTTACTGCGCTTTGATACACCTTTAATCCGCTACCGCACTCAGGATTTAGGTTGCCTCGATCCCCAACCCTGTCCATGCGGAGTCCCTCTGGAACGGTTACACCTACGGGGACGCCTGTCCGACCAAATAGTTCTAAAAGGAACAGCCTACTCTCCGGTCTACCTGGAAGACTTCCTGATGCAACTGCCGGAAGTGGGAAACTGGTATACATTTGTCGTAAAAACGGGTGAAAACGAGCATTTGAAGATTCGTACCGAATTAGCGGCCGGGGTTAAACCCACTCCGGAACTGGCCGAAAAACTAGCCGTTAAAATGGGATCAGCTATCAACATCCCCTGCGAATTTGAATTAGTAAGCAAACTGCCCAGGCTAGCGCAAAAAGCCGTCCGGGTGGTTTATGAATAAAAGGAGTGAACGGTAATGGAATTTCTCTTTCAAAAACATCTTCAACATGCTGCCCAGGAGCCCGTGCTTAGCCGCTTCTCCACCATTACGGATGACAATGTGTCGCTGGCTGCAATGACCGAATTTCAAACAGAGGCTTTACGGGCTATCGTAGCCAGGGCTTATAAATATAATTCATTTTACCGTAAAAAAATGAGGCGGGCAGGGGTTAAGCCACGAGATATCAAGAGCTTGGCTGACCTGGTTAAATTGCCCTTCACCGCCAAAGATGAATTGCGCGGCAAACCATGGATACTTCTCGCGGCGGATAAAAAAGATGTCAGCCTGATTAATGTTTCCACCGGCACCACCGGAGGCGAGGAGATCTACATCATGCAAACCTGGAGAGATCACTTCCTCAACGAATTCTCTGCCGGATACAGAAAATTGGTCGATGTTGAGGAAGGCGATATTGTAATCAATGCTCTTCCCTACGAAATGAGTTCGGCCGGTCTTGCCTTTCACAAAGTATTTATGGACTCTTCCCACGCAACAGTCGTCAATGTCGGTAAAGGCGGCGCTTATTCAACACCGGAGAAAACTGTCGTAGTGATGCGTGATCTACAGCCAACCGTGGTAATTACTACCCCTTCCTATGCCATTACCATTGCCGAAGCAGCCGCCCAAATTAATTTTGACTTGACCAGCCTGCCCTTGAAGAAAATGTTTCTCACGGGTGAGGGCTGCTCCCCCGCCTTCCGCCAACGGGTAGAACAAATCTGGGGAACCAAAGCTAATTTTTACTACGGTTCCTTAGAGTGCGGCCCCCTGGGTATCGAGTGTGATGCCCATTCAGGTTACCATATCCCCATGGGGCATGTAACTTTTGAAATAATCGATCCCAAGACCGGAGAAGCTCTTGAGCCCGGAGAAATTGGCGAAGTAGTTGCCACTACTCTGCTGCGTTTTGATAGTCCTTTGCTCCGCTATCGCACCCAGGATTTGGGCTATATTGATCCTGATCCATGCAGCTGCGGCAATGTCTTCCCACGGTTTTTTATGCGGGGACGCTTGGCAGACCATATCACTATCAAGGGAATAGATTTTTCTCCGTTCTACCTGGAAGAATTTCTGATGAGGCTTCCGGAAGTGGGAAACTGGTATCAATTCGTAGCCAAACCGGACAACAATGAAGGGTTAAAAATCCGCACTGAGCTGGCGCCCGGCGTCCAACCTACTCCGGAACTGGCCGATAAATTGGCCAGTAAAATGGAATTTGCCATTGGTATTCCCTGTGAATTTGAGTTCGTAACGAATCTGCCCCGCCCAGGGTCAAAAACAGTCCGGGTGGTCAGAGAATAAAATCCAACCGCCCTCTAACAATTTAAAATTCATCACAAAGCGCTCAAAGGTCACAGCGCAGCAAAGCTGCAAGCAAAAATTCCAAAATTCTTTAACA
>DDKP01000019.1:0-2826 GCA_002339745.1 Firmicutes bacterium UBA2595
CAGGAATTATATGGGGAAAGGATAAAAGCACAATTTATTTTACACACACTTATTTTCAACAACGGTTCCCTGGGGATGGTAAGGCAGCAGCAGGAATTTTACTGTGAGAGACGCTACATGGCGGTAAAATTTAACAGGAATCCTGACTTCGTGAAGTTTGCCGGCGTCTATGACGCTTTGGGGCTCAGGGTGACTGCTCCGGAACAGCTGCCCGGCGCTCTTGAGCAGGCTCTGAAGACCAGGGGCCCGGTTATAATTGATTGCGCTATCAACCCGGAGGAAAACGTTTATCCGATGGTCCTGGCCGGACGACCCCTGGACCAGTCTGTTGACGGCTAGAAGGAGAGATTGTGATGAAAGAACGGGTTTACATATTTGATACTACTTTAAGAGACGGTGAACAGTCTCCCGGAGTGAATTTAAATGCCCAGGAAAAGCTTGATATAGCCAGGCAGCTGCAGAAGCTTGGCGTGGACATTATTGAGGCCGGGTTTCCCATCGCTTCCCAGGGTGATTTTGAAGCTGTTAAAAATATAGCTATGAATGTGAAGGGAGTGACAATTGCCGGATTGGCCCGGGCCAACTTCAACGATATTGACAGGGCCTGGGAAGCCGTAAAATACGCTGAGCGGGCTCGTATCCATACCTTTATAGCCACGTCAGATATCCACCTGAAGCATAAGCTCAGAATGAGCCGGGAACAGGTACTGGAGGCTGCCGTGGCGGCTGTCAGGCATGCCAAAAAGTATACCGAAGATGTGGAGTTCTCTGCGGAAGACGCCTTCCGCAGCGACCTGGACTTCCTCTGTCAGGTGGTGGAGGCCGCAATTTCAGCCGGAGCTACAACAGTCAATATCCCTGACACCGTTGGGTATGCCACACCCTTTGAATTTGGGGAATTTATAAAAGACATTATAGAGAAGGTACCCAACATAGACAAGGCGATTATCAGCGTACACTGTCATAACGACCTGGGCCTGGCTGTAGCCAATTCTTTGGCAGCGGTGGTGAATGGAGCCCAGCAGGTGGAATGTACGGTAAACGGTATCGGAGAACGGGCCGGTAACGCCTCCCTGGAAGAAGTGGTGATGGCTTTGTACACCAGGCATCCGTACTTTAAGAAAACCACGGGTATCAATAAGCCGGAAATCTACCGGACCAGCCGGATGGTGGCTAATTTGACGGGTATGCGGGTCCAGCACAACAAGGCCATAGTGGGGAAAAACGCGTTTGCCCATGAGTCCGGTATTCACCAGGACGGGGTGCTCAAGGAACGGACCACGTACGAGATAATGAGTCCGGAAACTATCGGCCTGAACATAAAGAATATCGTCCTGGGTAAGCACTCCGGGCGCCATGCCATCAAGGACCGCCTGCTCGAGATGGGATACCACCTTTCGGATGAGGAACTCAGCAAGACCTTTGTCAGGTTTAAGGAGTTGGCGGACAAGAAAAAGGAAATCAAGGACGAAGACCTGGTGGCCATTGTGGAGAATGAAGTTCTCACGGTGCCTGAAACATACAGCCTCGGGTACTTCCATATATTAAGCGGGACCCAGGTAATTCCTACTGCCACCGTCCGGCTTGCCAGGGGCGGGGAAATACTTGAGGAGGCGGCCTGTGGAGACGGTCCTGTTGACGCTATATACAAGGCTATTGATAAAATTATCGGAATCACCAGCACACTACAGTTTTACAGCTTGCAGGCGGTCACGGGCGGAAAAGACGCCCTGGGGGAAGTTACCGTGAAAATAAAGCCCAATGGCGGCAGTAGGAAAACCTACCTGGGCCGGGGAGTCAGCACAGACGTCCTGGAAGCCAGCGCCAAAGCTTATTTAAATGCTGTTAATAAAGTTGTCTTCGCCCAGATGGAGGGTGAGGAACACCTAGACAGGCCTGAAGTGGGCGTATGAGTGGATAACTACTAAACCAGCAAGAGAGGTGATGTCAGATGGGGATGACCATCACGGAAAAGATCCTGGCTGCCCACGCGGGCAGGGAGGAGGTTAAGCCCGGAGAATTGATCAACTGTAAGGTTGATGTTGTCCTGGGAAATGACATAACGGCTCCCGTAGCTATCAAGGAATTTGAGAAAATCGGAGTCCGGGAAGTGTTTGACAGGGAAAAGGTTGTCCTGATCCCGGACCATTTCACTCCCAACAAGGACATTAAATCGGCCGAGCAGGCCAAGATGCTGCGCGACTTTGCCAGGGAACAGGGGCTGACCAACTATTTTGAAGTTGGCCGGATGGGTATCGAGCACTGCCTGCTGCCTGAGCAGGGTATAGTCCTGCCGGGAGATGTAATAATAGGGGCCGATTCCCATACCTGTACCTACGGCGCTCTGGGAGCGTTTTCAACAGGTGTGGGCAGCACCGATATGGCTGCGGCAATGGCCTCCGGGGAAGTATGGTTTAAGGTTCCGGAGTCCATCAAATTCATATTTAACGGGGAAAAGCTCAACGATTGGGTGAGCGGAAAAGACCTTATCCTCTATGCTATAGGAGATATAGGCGTTGACGGGGCTCTCTATCAGGCCATGGAATTTACAGGGCCGGCCATCCGCAGCCTGTCCATGGATGGGCGGTTTACCATGGCCAACATGGCTATCGAGGCCGGTGGGAAAAACGGAATAATTGCGCCTGACGAGACCACTATAGAATACGTTAAATCGAGGGCCAAAAGGCCTTACAAGGTTTACCGGAGCGACGACGATGCCGAATATGCAAGAGTAATCGAATATCAGGTGGCGGATATTGAACCCCAGGTGGCTTTTCCGCACCTGCCGGAAAACACCAAGCCCATCAGTGAAGTGGGAACCGTGCT
>DDKP01000019.1:3227-8341 GCA_002339745.1 Firmicutes bacterium UBA2595
GCGAGAGTGTTGCAGGGGCGCCAGGTACACCCTTATGTGCGGCTGGTAATTTTCCCGGGTACCCAGGCCATCTACAAACAGGCCGTGAAGGAAGGACTTATAGACATATTTATTGACGCGGGAGGGGCCGTCAGCACTCCCACCTGCGGGCCCTGCCTGGGAGGCCACATGGGTATTCTGGCCAAGGGGGAACGGGCAATTGCCACGACCAACAGGAACTTTGTCGGGCGGATGGGCCACCCGGAAAGTGAAATATATTTATCCAACCCCGCTATTGCTGCGGCATCCGCTATTTTGGGCCGTATTGCCAGCCCCGAGGAGGTGGAGTAAATGGAATTTCAGGGACGCGTATGGAGATTTGGGGCCGATGTTGACACTGACGCCATCATCCCGGCCCGCCACCTGAACACCTCCGACCCTGACGAACTGGCCAAACACTGCATGGAGGACGCCGACCCGGAATTTCCCAATAAAGTCAAACCGGGCGACATCATAGTGGCTGACAAGAACTTTGGGTGCGGCAGTTCAAGAGAGCATGCCCCTATATGCATTAAAGCGGCAGGGGTTTCCTGTGTAATTGCCAAATCCTTTGCTCGAATTTTTTACCGTAACGCCTTTAACATCGGTCTCCCTATACTGGAATCTCCCGAAGCGGTGGACGGTATAGATGAGGGTGACGAGGTAAAAGTAGATGTGGACAACGGGATAATTTATAACTTGACTAAAGGAACCAGTTTTAAGTCCACAGCAATCCCTCCGTTTATGCAGGAGCTTATCGATGCCGGAGGGCTCATCAACTATGTACGGAGGAGGCTGAAGGGTAATGTATAAAGTTGCAGTTTTACCGGGAGACGGGATAGGAGTAGAAATCGTGCCTGAAGCCGTGAAGGTTCTTAAAGCGATAGGGCAGAAGTACGGGCACTCTTTCGAGTTTAACGAAGGGCTTATCGGGGGAGCCGCCATTGATGCGGTAGGAGTGCCTTTGCCGGAAACAACGCTCTGGCTCTGCCATAACAATGATGCTGTCCTCCTGGGGGCCATTGGGGGACCCAAGTGGGATAATCTGCCTGTTCACCTCAGGCCCGAGGCCGGCGCTCTGCTTCCCTTGAGGAAGGCTCTGGGTTTATACGCCAACCTTCGGCCGGCGATAATGTATGACGCTCTTTTAGATGCCTCGACCTTGAAAAGAGAGGTAATTGAAGGAATCGATATAATGGTTATCAGGGAACTAACCGGAGGGCTGTACTTCGGTGAAAAAAGGCGGGAGAAGACTGCCGCCGGCCAGTGCGCCATAGATACCCTTACATACTCTGTCGAGGAGATCGAACGCATTGCCCGGCTTGGATTTGAGGTAGCTATGAAGCGGAAAAAGGTCCTTCACTCCGTTGACAAGGCCAACGTTCTGGAGAGTTCGCGCCTGTGGCGGGAAACCGTAACAGAGCTGGCAAAAGAGTATCCGGAAGTGGAACTTGTCCATATGTATGTTGATAACTGTGCCATGCAGCTGGTCCGCTGGCCGAAGCAGTTTGACGTGATTGTGACAGAGAATATGTTCGGAGATATCCTGACGGACCAGGCCTCCATGCTTACCGGTTCAATCGGTATGCTGCCTTCTGCCAGCCTCGGTGGAAAGGTAGGCCTGTATGAACCCAGCCACGGGTCTGCTCCGGACATTGCCGGGCAGAAAAAAGCCAATCCCCTTGCCACCATTTTATCGGCAGCCATGATGCTCAGGTACTCGTTCAACCTGCCGGAGGAAGCTAAGGTTATTGAAGACGCGGTTGTCCGGGTTCTTGACCTGGGATACAGGGCCCCCGATATTATGCAGGACGGGTGCAGGCCTGTAAATACCGAAGAAATGGGCGACTGTGTAGTGGAGCAAATCAGTAGCCACTAATGAGGGAGTAGAGCAGTATGAAAAAAGTGACTCTGTATGATACTACGTTACGAGACGGAACTCAGGGCGAAGGAATATCTCTTTCCGTTGATGACAAGCTCAAAATTGCCCTGAAGCTCGATAAAATGGGTATTCACTATATCGAAGGCGGCTGGCCTGGTTCCAATCCCAAAGATATGGAATTTTTCCGGCGGATAAGGGATTATGACCTGGAACAGGCTACAATAGTGGCTTTTGGAAGCACCTGCAAGCCGGGGAACATGCCGGAGAACGATTCCAGCATCACGTCTATACTGAATTCCGGCGCCAAAGCCGCGGCAATTTTCGGAAAGAGCTGGGATTTTCACGTTACTCACGCCCTGAAGACCACTCTTGAGGAAAATATCCGCATTATCAGAGAGTCCGTCAGTTACCTCAAATCCAGGGGACTGGAAGTAATTTATGATGCGGAGCACTTTTTTGACGGTTACCGGAACAACCCTGAATATGCCCTCCAGACAATTCTGGCGGCCCAGGATGCCGGAGCGGATTTAATCTGCCTGTGCGATACCAATGGCGGCAGTCTTCCCCTGGATGTCATGAATACAGTAAAAACTGTAGTGGAACATCTCCGGATACCTGTTGGAATACATGCCCATAATGACGGGGAATTAGGGGTGGCTAATTCGCTGGTGGCTGTCCAGGCCGGGGCAGTCCAGGTCCAGGGGACGATAAACGGCTTCGGTGAACGGTGCGGCAATGCCAACCTGTGTTCTGTTATCCCCAATCTGACTTTTAAGATGGGGTATGAGTGCATCCCTGAGGAAAAGCTGGTCGGCCTGACGGAGTTATCCAGGTATGTCAGTGAGCTTGCAAATCTTAATCCCAATCCACACCAACCGTATGTAGGTAACAGCGCCTTTGCTCACAAGGGAGGAGTTCATGTGAGCGCCCTCCTGAAAAATCCCGAAACCTACGAACACCTTAAACCGGAATTGGTGGGGAACGTGAGGCGCGTCCTGGTTTCGGAGCTTTCCGGGATGAGCAATATCATTTACAAGGCCGAGGAATTAAAGCTCAACATTGACCTCAGCCACACCAACCCGGAAACAAAAGCTGTCCTTGAACAGATCAAGGACCTGGAACACCGCGGTTACCAGTTTGAGGGCGCTGAGGCTTCTTTTGAGTTGCTGCTCAGAAAAGGCTTCAATGGGTACAACGAGCCTTTTAACCTGGAAACCCTGCGGATTATCCTGGAAAAGCGGGAGGACAATGATATTTACTCCGAAGCTATTATAAAACTTAAGGTAGGAAACGAGATAGTCCATACCGCAGCTGAAGGAAACGGTCCGGTGAACGCACTGGATAACGCCCTGCGGAAGGCCCTGGAAGGATTCTATCCGGAAATCCGGGACATGAAGCTGGCCGATTACAAGGTTAGGGTCTTAGATGGGAACACCGGTACCGGGGCCCAGGTGCGGGTCCTGATAGAGACCCATGATAAGCACGATTCCTGGGGGACCGTCGGTGTATCAAGCAATATTATCGAGGCCAGCTGGCAGGCCCTGGTTGACAGCATAGCGTACGGGCTGCTAAAAAAACAAAAAGAAAACAAACAGGAGGGTTAAATTAAATCCTCCTGTTTGTTTTTTTAACCCAAAATCACAAGGTGTTGTCCTTTTCAGACAGAGCTGCCATAAAAATGAGTTGGTTTTGTGAAGAATCACTCGAAAACGGTTGACTAAACGGCTTTCTTTACCCGTTTTCTAATCAAGTAAAACAAGCAAAAACATTTAAAATCGGCGTTTATCGGTATTATATCCCGTTTATCAGTTAATTCAGGCCATAAAATAATACCGTTAGGAATCATATTTAACCGTTTGGCGGCGTAAAAGTACCGTTCGCGGTGAAATAATAGTGTATTCTAGACAGTTATATTAGAATAAAAATGACGCACCCAACTGTCTATAGTTCTATACATTTAGGACCACATTAGGGGGGAGATGTGGTTGGTTGTGCCTTGGGGGACTAGTAAGTGTCCTAATTTTTGTCCCCATTGGGCTTAATTTCATATATATTACATTATGATTCCTTACGGTCTGCCTGAAGAAAACTGGGTTAAAAGCACGGAAGTAGGACCGGGGAACGGCCTTAGAGTCAATTATCTTCGAAAGGGGGCGTTGACCAGATTCTATAGGGCTGATTTTTTTTAAAAAGAGTAACTTGAATTATCAAAAAAATCTGAAATGTCAAGGGGGAGTAAACTAAATGGAGAAAACTGCTATTGAGGACCGCGTGTTTTATCCATCGGAGGAAGTAATCAAGAATGCTAACATCAACCAGGAAATTTATGAGGAAGCCAAAAAAGACCGGCTTGGCTTCTGGAAGAGGATGGCCGATGAGCTGGTAACGTTCTTTAAGCCTTACGAGAAAGTCCTGGATGACAGCAACCCGCCGTTTTTCAGGTGGTTTACCGGCGGGACAACCAACGTCTCTTACAACTGTTTAGACCGTCATTATAATTCTCCCAAGCGGAACAAAGCTGCTCTTTGCTATGAAAGCGAAATCGGCCGCAAAGTAGTTATGACATACAGAGAGCTTTACGTAGAGGTAAACAAGTTTGCTAACGTTCTAAAGAGCCTTGGCGTTAATAAGGGCGACAGGGTCTGCCTGTATATGCCGATGATTCCCGAGTGTGCTGTGGCCATGCTGGCTTGCACCAGGATCGGCGCCATCCACTCCATAGTATTCGGCGGCTTCAGCGCTGATTCACTGGCCGACCGGATCAATGACGCTACTGCCAAAATCCTGATTACCGCTGACGGTAACTTCCGGAGAGGCACTCCGTTTCCCCTGAAAAACAATGCCGACACCGCCCTGCAAAATACTCCTTCCATCGAAAAGGTTGTTGTTGTGAAAAACGCCGGTAATGAGATCAATATGGTAGAAGGCCGTGACTTCTGGTACCATGACCTGATGGCTACGGCAGACAAGTACTGCCCGCCTGAAGAAATGGAAGCTGACGCTCCGTTGTTTATTCTTTATACATCAGGTTCTACCGGCAAGCCCAAGGGTGTACAGCACACCACCGCAGGCTATCTGACCCAGGTTCAGGCAACCCTGAAGTACGTGTTTGACTTGAAAGAGGAAGATACTTTCTGGTGTACCGCCGACATAGGCTGGATCACCGGCCACAGCTATGTCGTATACGGCCCGCTGGCACTTGGTATGACCTCCT
>DDKP01000020.1 GCA_002339745.1 Firmicutes bacterium UBA2595
TGGCAGAGCTTGCAAAGCCTGGCTATATTCGGCCTGAGGAAAGCGTGCAACTTTTCTCTGTGCAGAGGCCTGCACCGGGGACAGCCCACGCTGTTAATGTGAAGCTCCAAGTCCTTAAGACCCAGCCTGCCGTAAAAATCCATGGCCATGGCGATAACCTCGGCGTCGACAGCCGGGTCCTTACTGCCAAGTACTTCCGCTCCAAATTGGTGGAACTGCCTGTAGCGGCCGGCCTGGACATTGGCGTACCGGAACATCGGCCCCACGTAGTACACCTTAGTGGGCTGGGGTTGAGCATAAATCTTATGTTCCACATAAGCCCTGACTACGGAAGCCGTTCCTTCAGGCCGCAGACTGATGCTTCGCTTACCTTTGTCTTTGAAAGTGTACATCTCTTTTTCCACTACATCTGTGGTATCACCCACACCCCGCAGAAATAATTCTGTGTGTTCAAAAATCGGGGTCCTAATCTCGCTGTAGCCGTAATCGCGGCATAGCTCCCTGATGGTGTTTTCCAGGTAATGCCACTTCTCAACTTCACCCGGCAGGATATCGTTGGTTCCTTTAGGTCCCGCCGTCAGCATGCTAAATCCCTCCTTCACCTGTATAAACCCACACAATGCCAGTCATCGCCCCCTGGCAGCGGGCTGTTAATTAAAAAACTCCCGTCAATGACAATGAGATTCATCGTCAGGGACGAGAGAACATTTCCCGTGGTACCACCCTGTTTGGACAACTGAAGCTGTCCCGCTTAGACGCAGGCTAACGGCGCGTGACCGGGAAGGCCTACTGATGGGTTCAGCCTTCCGGCTCCCGGGTGTCTTTCACCACTTTAGCCTTGGAGACGCTTCCAGTCGTGACGTCTCCTCCCTGAAAGGCCGGATGGGGTTACTCTTCCCGTTCAAAGCCTTTGAGTTAATTTAACTGTTAAGCAGCCATTAATTTACTAATTTATTGTAGCCAAAAGTGGCCAGCTTGTCAACTTTTCGGTCAATTAATTCATCTACGCGCCGGATGTATGTTTCAGGATCTTTCGGGTTGTACTGGCTTGTGAGATACCATGTCCCCGGTTCTACAAACTTGGAACCGGCCCCTCCGCCCAGCCCGATAACGGACTGCCGTTCCTCAATAATCTGGATGTTATATATACACTCGAACCCCTTCCGGGCGTACCCTATGTTTTCGAGGTGCCCTACCATCTTTTTCTGCCTGTAGAGGTAATAAGGGTGCATCCCCATTTTCCTGGCGGCTTCTGCGGTGATTTCGAGCATTCGTTCCACCTCTTCCGCTGGGGGCAGGTTATAATTTTCTCTTGCTTCTTTAATAGGTGATGCCCGCTTGACTGCCAGGGTATGAACCGTCAGGTTTTCCGGCCGGATTTTACTTATTTCGCTAAGCGTAAATTCAATATCTTCCAATGTCTCCCCCGGTAGACCTATTATCATATCCATGTTGATATTCTTGAACCCCATCAGCCGGGCCATTTCAACAGCGCCAACTGTTTCTTCCGGCGTATGCCGGCGGCCTATCAAGTCCAGGGTACCCGGGTTCATGGACTGGGGGTTGACGCTCAGCCTCGTAATACCGTGGTCCAGCGCCGCCTCAAGTTTCTCTTGCGACAGGGTATCCGGCCGGCCTGCTTCCAGGGTAACTTCCACTGTTTCATCAGAAACCAGGAAACAACAGATATGCTTTAGGAGAGACTTGAGCTGGGAAATGTCCACAACGGTAGGAGTACCGCCGCCGATGTATATTGTCTGTACCTTGATGCCAAGTTTATTTAAGGCAGTTCCCACACCTGTTATCTCCCTCTGCAGCGAGGCCAAAAAAGGCTCAACCAAATTCCCGGAAGATTTTATCGAATACGAGGGAAAAGAACAATATGCGCACCTGGTGGGGCAAAAGGGAATCCCGATGTATATGCTGACAAGTCTTTCAGCCTGCTCTTTGGTCAACAAAAACCGCCTTTGCCCTTGGGCGATATCAGCTAGCAGGTTTGCCTTTTCGGGGGCCATTTCATAACCTTGCATAAGATAATCAGTTATTTTGTCCCTCTCCCATGACATGTCCATTAACCGGTGCACTATTTTTGTAGGCCTGATACCTGTCAATATCCCCCAGGGACTGGGCGAACTGCCGGTATAGCGGCAAAGCGCCCTGAATATAGCCAGTCGAACCAGCCTCCTAATCCGGTTATCATCACCGCCGTCTTCCGGCACTATGTCGTTTGAGGCCTTTTCTAACAGGCTGATGTCTTTCGCTATAAGCGCTGCTTCTGCGGTAAGCTTTTTACCCTGCCGGGCCCCGGAAACATTAAGCAGTACTCTAAAATCATCCGCAGGCCGGAAAATTATTTTGTCATCCGGGAAAAACAACCGGACCACATCCTGCCCGGCTACAGCCAATTCTTTTTGTGATGATAACAGAACAACAGCCATTAACATCTCCCAATCGCTTTTAAGTCAAAAACCCAGGTAACGCACGAAGCCTCATAAACTACTGAACAATGTCCTGGTCCACCAACCATGGTCCTTCTGGGGTAAGGATTAGTCTCACCGTGTGCTTCCTGTTGGTCCACGCATCCTCCTTGACAAAGTCAGTCCCTGAAACCTGGGAAGGGTCGATAAAATCCCAAGTCACTACTACCGTCTCTGAAACATTAGCCGTCGCCTGTTTCCCATCTATTTTAAGGTTTGAAATTCTTAAAACTATCGAATACTTAAGGTCTTTCACATTATGCCACTGGCCACGGGGACTCCAGTCAAGAAACTCCCTGCTCTGTTCCAGGGCCTCCTGGCTGAAATATTGTTCCAGAGGCTTTTTGTCCTTATATAAAAACACCGCTTCGGCCCTAGCCTTAAAGGCCTCCTGGATAAACTTCTCCACTTCCGCTTGGCCGCTGCTGCTTTTACAACCACCAATCAAAAGCATCAGTACAACCCATGCCGCAAAAAGCCTTTTCATTGCAACACCTCCGTTTCCCCATGCAATACGTAACATGACCAAAAACGGGTATATAAATATATTATACACTAAATAGTTGCAAAAACTAAGGCTTTTTAATGCTGTGATGCTGTCAAGATAGAAAAGGTAAGTTAAAAAAGCCAATCTTTTAAAGCTTGGCTAGAAGGAGTTGCCGTACCTAAAAACCGGCTCTGCTGACTATCGTTTCAGCCACATCCTCAGCGCTTTTAAAGGGAAAATCGTCGGCCGTCAGCAATTTGCCGGCTTCCCCTGCAGTAACTTCAATTCCATCGGCTCTACAGGTGGTAGCGGCGCCTTCCGGAAACGCTGCCAACAGCGCTTCCGGGGAGGAAATTGGAAAAGTAGCTCCTTGTAAGGCAGCAATGATTTCTCGTCAAATGTCATATATGGGGACAATCTGATATCCTTTCTCCCTTATTTTCATGATAATCCGGTCCAGGCCGTTGACCACGTCTTCCGAGTTTCCGTGGAGCAACAGCACCGCCCCGTTGTGCAGCTGGCCGGCAATACCTTTGACCGCTTCACCCGGTCCTCCCATCGGCAGCCAATCCCGGATAGCCACGCTCCAGAAAGCTGTTGTGTAGCCCAAATCCCGGGTAATCTTGAGCGTACGTTCACTGTATTCCCCCATGGGTGGCCGCATGTATTTGTATTTAGGCTTATACCCTGCCACCTGCCCGGCTATCTCTTCCCACCCAAGGATCTCCTGTCTTATTTCCTCGTCGGACAGGGTTGGCAGGCTCTTATGCCTGACGGTGTGGTTCCCCAGAATATGGCCCTCCCTGACAAGTTGTTTTGCCAG
>DDKP01000038.1:0-580 GCA_002339745.1 Firmicutes bacterium UBA2595
CTGACTGTCCCGCTTTTGTAGTCAATCCCATGCAGGCTTATGGGCCTTCTCAACAAAGGGTCCATGCCACTGCTGCAACGCACATGAACAAACTGGCCGGGTTTGGCCAGCCTGGTTAATTCGGGAGCTAATATCCTCATTAGATAATGCTCAGGTCCGACTTTTTTGTTTACCACCACTTCCGCAAGACCGGAATACGGCATTGTTGATTCACCTCTTATTGGCTAACTGCTTCACTCAGGTCAACAGTCATATACTCCTGCAGGGGAACCATGTTGAAGTCATGGCCTTTCTCCAGAGAACGGAGAACCCGAAGGATTACATTGGTGGTATCCAGGGAAGTCAGGCACGGGATGGCGTGCTCCACTGCCGCCCGCCTAATCCTGAACCCGTCCCGTTCAGGCATTTTCCCCTTGGTGAGCGTATTGATTACCAGGTCGATTTTACCCTGCTTGATCAGGTCAATAATATGCGGGGAGCCTTCCCTGATCTTATTGACCTTCTCCACCGGCAGGCCGGCTTCGCCTAATGCCTTGGCCGTACCGCAGGTTGCCACCAGCTTGAATCCCAAGTCGACAAA
>DDKP01000038.1:985-7401 GCA_002339745.1 Firmicutes bacterium UBA2595
CCTGGGGATGTCCAGCCCAGCTGCTACCAGCGCTTTATACATGGCCATGGAAAAATCGGCATCGACACCCATAACTTCCCCTGTGGATTTCATCTCCGGACCGAGGGAAGTATCAACCTGAGACAGCTTGGCAAAGGAGAATACCGGCGCCTTCACGGCGGTATAATCAGGAGCAGGGTACAGGCCTCCCTTATAACCCAGTTCCTTCAGCTTCTTGCCCAGGATCATCTTGGTAGCAAGGTTGACCATGGGTACCCCTGTTATCTTGCTCAGGTAAGGAACGGTCCGGGAAGAACGCGGGTTGACTTCCAGGACATAAATCCGGTCTTCGTGCAGGACATATTGAATATTAATCAGTCCCTTGACCTCAAGGGCCCGGGCCAGCCTGGTGGTATAATCCACCAGTTCCTCGACCTGTTTGTCAGTCAGGCTCCTGGCCGGATAAACAGCCGTACTGTCTCCCGAGTGAACCCCCGCCCTTTCAATGTGCTCCATGATTCCAGGAATCAGTACATCTTCGCCGTCCGATACGGCGTCAACCTCTATTTCCTTTCCAATCATGTACTTATCCACCAGGACAGGATGTTCTGATGAAGCCTTAACGGCAGATGTCATGTATTCCATGAGTTCATCCTGGTTATATACGATTTCCATGGCCCGGCCGCCCAATACATACGATGGGCGGACCAGCACCGGGAAACCGATTTCTTCGGCAATCTTCCGGGCCCCTTCCACCGATGTGGCGGTCCTGCCCGGCGGCTTAGGAATGTCCAGTTCCATAAGAAGGCGGTCGAACTTGTCTCGGTCTTCAGCCATGTCAATGTACTTGACATCTGTTCCGAGAATTTTTACCCCGGCATTGGCCAGGGGTCCTGCCAGGTTGATAGCGGTCTGGCCCCCGAACTGGACAACCACTCCCTCCGGTTTTTCAAGCTCAATAATGTTGAGGACGTCCTCGGGAATCAACGGCTCAAAATACAACCGGTCCGAAGTATCGAAATCGGTACTGACCGTTTCGGGGTTGTTGTTGATGATAATTGTCTCAATCCCCTCTTCCCGGAGGGACCACACCGAGTGGACCGAACAATAATCAAACTCTATACCCTGCCCGATACGGATGGGACCTGACCCCAGGACGACGGCTTTCCGCCTGTTGGTGGGAACGGCCTCATTCTCCTGTTCGTAAGCGGAATAATAATACGGGGTAACCGCCTCGAATTCCGCGGCACAGGTGTCAACCATCTTGTAAACCGGTCTCAAACCGTAACCTAACCTGATTTTTCTTATTTCCTCTTCCGGCATGCCGGTAAGCTGGGCCATGTATTTATCGGGGAAGCCCAGCAGTTTTGCCCGGGACATTACCTCTCCGGTAAGATAAACTGCCCCTTCGGCTTTTACCCCTTTGACCAGTTCTGCCTCAAATTCCACTATGTTTTTCATCTTTTCCAGGAACCAGATGTCTATTTTCGTCATGTCATAGAGGACGTCAACGGGAATTCCCCTTCTTAAGCCCTCCGCGGCGGCAAATATCCTCTCGTCATCGGCGCTTCTGAGCTTATTTTCCAGCTCTTCCAGGGAAACCTGCTCTATACCTTTCAAATACAGACCGTAAAGTCCTATCTCCAGCGAGCGGACCGCCTTCATCAGGGCAGCCTCGAAGGTACGGTCGATAGCCATAACCTCACCGGTAGCCTTCATTTGGGTACCCAGGACCCGGTCGGCAGAGGCAAACTTGTCAAACGGCCAGCGGGGTATCTTAACCACTACGTAATCCAGGGCCGGCTCAAATGCCGCATAAGTCTGGCCTGTCACCGCGTTACGGATTTCGTCCAGGGTCAGGCCGATGGCAATTTTAGACGCCACTTTGGCAATGGGGAACCCGGTAGCCTTTGAAGCCAGGGCGCTGGACCGGGATACACGGGGGTTAACCTCGATGACCACATATTCAAAACTGTTTGGATTTAAAGCAAACTGGACGTTACACCCTCCTTCAATTCCCAGGGCTCTGATTATCTTTAACGACGCGGACCTTAACAACTGATATTCTTTATCGGCCAATGTCTGGGAAGGAGCCACCACAATGCTGTCCCCGGTATGGATTCCCACCGCATCGATGTTTTCCATGTTGCAGATGGTGATGCAGTTGTCGTTACTGTCCCTGACCACCTCGTACTCAATTTCTTTCCAGCCAGCTACACTGCGTTCAATCAGGCACTGGCCAATCATGCTCAGCTTCAGGCCTTTCGTGGCAGTTGCCCTGAGTTCTTCAGGATTATGGGCAATACCCCCTCCAGTACCTCCCAAAGTATAGGCGGGGCGGACAATTACCGGGTAACCGATCTTTTCGGCAAATTCGATAGCAGCGTCAACACTTTCCACAATAGCGCTTTCCGGAATAGGTTCCCCGATCTCCTGCATCATAGCCTTGAACATCTCACGGTCTTCTGCCTTCTTAATCGTTTCCAGGGGAGTGCCCAGGAGAGCGACCCCTTCTTCTCTCAGAATTCCCCGCTCAGCCAACGCTACCGCAATATTAAGCCCAACCTGTCCGCCCAGGGTAGGCAGCAAACCGTCAGGCTTCTCCTGCCTGATAATCTTGGTCACAAATTCGGGAGTGAGAGGTTCAATATACACCCTATCGGCAATATTGGCGTCAGTCATAATAGTTGCCGGGTTGCTGTTGACCAGGACTACTTCCATACCTTCTTCCTTTAAAGCCCGGCAGGCCTGGGTTCCGGCATAGTCAAATTCCGCCGCCTGGCCGATTATGATGGGGCCGGAACCTATAACCATTACTTTCTTGATCCCTTTCCTGATGGGCATCCGCTTACCTCCTCTCCTGCTTTATAAGGTCAATAAACTGGTCAAACAGGTAGTTCGAATCCCATGGCCCCGGCGAGGCCTCAGGGTGATACTGGACCGAAAACAAGGGCAGCGAGCGGTGCCTCAATCCTTCTACGGTATTATCATTGAGGTTGATATGGGAAACCACTATGTCTCCCTGCGGTATTGAACAGGCATCCACGGCATACCCGTGGTTCTGGGAAGTTATATGCACCCTCCCTGAAGCCAGGTCTTTTACCGGGTGGTTAGCGCCGCGGTGACCGAACTTGAGCTTATACGTTGTTCCTCCCAGGGCAAGGCCCAGTATCTGGTGCCCCAGGCAGATGCCGAACATAGGTCTTTTACCGATCAGCTGTCGCACGGTATTAACCGCATAATCAGCGCCGGCCGGGTCGCCGGGTCCGTTGGAGAGCATGATGCCATCCGGATCCATAGCCAGGACCTGTTGGGCCGTTGTCGTGGCAGGCACCACTGTCACTTCACAGCCCAGGCTGTGAAGTGACCTGGCAATATTGTGTTTGGCCCCGAAATCCATCAGGACAATCCTGTAACCGTCATTAGACAACGTGTAGCTCTCCTGAATGGTCACCTGCAGGACATGGTCCCGACGCGTAAGGTCGGGATGACCCGTCAGCCTTTTCTTCAGGGCTTCCACATCTATACTTTCCCCGGTGGCAATCACTCCACCCATGGTCCCGTGATCGCGCAACCTCCTGGTGAGCGCCCTGGTGTCTATGCCGCAGATCGCGGGAATCCCGTTTTCCCTGAGGTACTGGTCCACCGTCTTTTCAGACCTCCAGTTGCTGGGGTATTCACAAAACTCCCTGACCACAAAACCGAGGACAAAGGGTTTTCTTGATTCAAAGTCATCCGGGTTAATCCCGTAATTGCCAATCAGCGGATATGTCATAGTCACAATCTGCCCAAAGTACGAAGGATCGGTAAGGATTTCCTGGTAACCGGTCATACTGGTGTTGAATACCACCTCACCGAAATTTTCGCCTTCGGCGCCGAATCCCTTTCCTTCAAAAACTGTCCCGTCCTCAAGGATTAATACCGCTTTCATGAAAAATCCCTCCAGAATTTTTTCTGTCGACTAAAACCCGTTTGTTATACAATGAGTCTCCGGTCTCTCATCACAATCCTGCCGCCAACTATCGTCACCACAGGCAGACCTGATAGTTCCCACCCGTCAAAGGGCGAGTTTTTTCCCTTTGAGACAAACTTGTTAACATCCACGGTTTCTTTTAACTCGGGGTCCACTATAGTGATATCGGCGTCAGCCCCTATGTCCAGGCGGCCCTTGTCAAGGCACAGGATGCGGGCCGGGTTGCAACTCATCTTCCGGACCAGTTCCTCGACACTGAGGATTCCGGGGGCAACCAGTTCTTTGAATGCCAGTCCGACAGCTGTCTCCAGGCCAACCATTCCAAAGGGGGCATAGTTGTACTCCACATCCTTCTCTTCTGATGTATGGGGCGCGTGGTCGGTGGCAATTACGTCAATGGTCCCGTCACGCAAGCCTTCCTTAACGGCCCTGACATCAACGGCGTCCCGAAGGGGTGGGTTCACCTTGGTACTGGTGTCATAACCACCGACGGCCTCGTCGGTAAGGGTGAAGTGGTGGGGTGTCGCTTCTGCTGTTACTTTTATTCCCTTCTTCTTTGCCATTCTAATAAGTTCCACAGAACCTGCCGTACTGACATGGGCAATGTGCACCCTGGCCCCTGTAAGCTCCGCCAGCATTATATCCCTGGCCACCATTATTTCTTCGGCCGCCGGTGTGATTCCCTTAAGTCCATAAACCGTGGAATAATAGCCTTCATGCATAACTCCCTCGGCTACAAGGTTGAGATCTTCACAGTGAGAGATTACCGGGAGGTCGAACATCCGGGCATACTGCATGGCCAGCCTCATTACCTGGGCGTTCATTACCGGATGCCCGTCATCGGATACGGCCACTGCTCCAGCCTGCTTCATGTCTCCTATCTCAGCCAGTTCTGCTCCCTCCGAACACTTTGTAATGGCTCCTATAGGGTAAACGTTGACAACTCCCCCGGATTCAGCCCTGGTCTTAACAAATTCCACCAAGGCCCGGTTATCCACCACAGGTTTGGTGTTGGGCATGCATGCTACGCCGGTAAAACCTCCCATAGCCGCAGCCCTGGTCCCGGTGGCTATTGTTTCCTTGGCCTCCAGGCCTGGTTCTCTCAGGTGGACATGCATGTCAATCAAACCCGGCATTACCAGTTTGCCTTTTGCGTTAATGACCTCGGCGCCGATTTCCCTGATATCCTGTCCGACAGCCGAAATCTTACCGTTGCTCACAAAAATGTCAGCCACCTGGTAAAGCTTGTTGGCCGGGTCTATTACCGTGCCGCCTTTAACCAACAGTTTCATGAGGGTTACCTCCTCCCGCCAGCAGGTATAGCAGGGCCATCCTGACAGCCACTCCGTTTGTTACCTGTTCATTGATGACTGACTGGACACAGTCAGCCATTTCAGGCGCTATTTCAACCCCCCGGTTCATGGGACCGGGGTGCATGATAATTACATCCGGTCGGGCCAATTTGACCCTTTCGGGGGTTAAACTGAAAAGCCTGGCATATTCCCTGATGGTGGGAAAGAGGCCTTTCTGCTGCCGTTCCAGTTGGATTCGCAGTACCATAATGATATCAGCATCCCGCAGGCCTTCCTCGGGAGAGGTATATGCCGTGACGCCGAGTTTTTCGATATCGGGGGGAATCAGTGTGGAAGGACCGATCACCCGGACTTCTGCTCCCATCCTGGTAAGCCCCCAAATATTGGACCGAGCCACCCGGCTGTGCAGGATATCGCCTACAATGGCGATCCTGAGCCCTCGTATCCTGCCTTTCTTCTCCTTGATTGTAAACATGTCCAGCAGGGCCTGGGTCGGATGTTCGTGGAAACCGTCTCCTGCGTTAATCACGGACACAGACAAGTGTTTGGCCAATATATGGGGAGCCCCTGCCGCGGAGTGCCTGATCACCACCACATCGGCTCCCATCACCTCAAGGGTTTTGGCCGTATCCTTTAAAGTTTCGCCTTTAACCACGCTGCTGGTGGATGTGCTGATATTGATGGTGTCAGCGCTCATGTATTTCCCGGCCAGTTCAAAAGAGGTCCTAGTCCTGGTACTGGGCTCATAAAAGAGGTTGATTACAACCTTCCCCCTTAGAGCGGGCACTTTCTTAATCTGCCTACGGAGAATATCTTTCATAGGCTCTGCCGTCTCCAGAATTAACTGAATCTCTTCTGCTGTCAGGTCCTTCATCCCCAGAAGGTCTTTTCTGTTCAGGCCCAATGTCATTCCCTCCCGGCTAAGCGGCCAGCGGTCAGCGCCAGCAGCTTAATATCAATTTGAGTGTTTGGAACCGGCCACTGGCCGCTAACAAAAAACTCCTTACCGGCCCGGAGCCAATAAGGAGGTAAATGCAAACAACGTCTACCCGCCCTTATTGGCCTCACGGGACCAATTTAAAGGGTCATTCGGTATCCACTTCAATAACAGCTTTATCTTGTTTATCAAGTTCGGAAAGATATACCGAAAC
>DDKP01000038.1:7821-11945 GCA_002339745.1 Firmicutes bacterium UBA2595
GCCAGCTGGATTGCCCGGGGACGTCCCAAATCAATAATGGCATCCAAGGCGGCCCTTACAGTTCTACCTGTAAATAGCACATCATCGACCAAAACGATTGTTTTTTCATCTACTGCGAAGGGGATCTCCGTCTTATGAATCACCGGCTGATGTGTTATGGTGGTCAGGTCATCCCGGTATAAAGTGATATCAAGAACACCTATGGGGACTTCACTACCCTCTATTTCCCGGATCTTCCCGGCCAGCCGTTCCGCCAGCGGAACACCCCGGCGGCGGATACCGATAAGAGCTAAATCGTTGACGCCCTTGTTTCTCTCGATAATTTCGTGGGCGATTCTGGTAAGGGCCCGGCGAATCCCGTCTTGATCCAAAATTATCGCTTTTTCCTGAAGCGCCACTTTTTCACCACCCCCAGCCGCAAAAAAACCTGCTCACAAGATGCAAGCAGGCATAGTTTCCCTCATAATGCAAAACTATATGTTTCCTTACTAGCCTCTCGGACTAATTTAAAGGAGGTATTTTTATTAAGTGTACCAAATAGGTAACAGAAAGTCAACCATGTTCAACAAGACCTGTCAGTCAAACCTGGTCTCAAACCTGGGTGAATATGGTTTGCCGGTCAGTACGGCATCAACTATACTGCTGAGCGGAATTTCTACCAGCCTTTTTCTCAGGTAGCACCAGCACACGTAGATTCCCGGGCGGATTTCATAAGGCTCCGTTTCGGTGGTGATCACCCGGCCGCCGCTGTCACGGTAAAGAATCTCCACTGTCTCGCTGAGTTTGCCCCCCGCCGTAATAGTTTCAATAATGCTGGACATTCCATAACCCCCTAACAATTGTATTATACCTTTACCATTGGGGGTGTTTCAACCTTTCCTGAAAAGTTATCCAATTTACCCTTTAGAAAAATGATTTTGACTTTGTCTTTCTCTCAACTTGGCAATCAACTCCTGAAAATAGCGGGGAAGGTCAACTTCAAACTCCATATACTTTCCGGTAGTTGGATGTATAAAGCCAAGTAAAAAGGCGTGCAGGGCCTGTCCAGCCATTCCCAGGGGATTTTTCCCCAGGCCGTAAACTGGGTCCCCCACTACCGGGTGACCCAGATATGTCATGTGAACCCTTATCTGGTGGGTGCGGCCGGTTTCCAGGGTACATTCTACCAAGGTATAGTCACCAAACCTCTCCAGCACACGGTACCTGGTTACTGCCGGCTTCGAGTTGCGCGTGATGACCGCCATCTTCTTCCGATCACGCGGGTTGCGTCCGATGGGAGCATCTATAATCCCCGCCGGTTCGGTAATGTTGCCGTGAACCAGGGCAATGTACTTTCGTGCTACAGTGTGTTCCTTAATCTGCTTGGCCAGATGCAGGTGAGTCCGGTCATTTTTGGCCGCCACCAGGAGCCCCGAAGTATCTTTGTCGATACGGTGGACAATCCCGGGCCTGATGACTCCGTTAATGCCGGACAGGTCGTCACAGTGTTCCAGCAGTGCGTTAACCAGTGTACCCGAGTAGTTCCCCGCCGCCGGGTGAACCACCATACCCTGCGGTTTGTTAACCACTATAAGGTCCTGGTCTTCGTAAACAATGTCCAAAGGGATCTCTTGAGCCTTGACCTCCAGCATTTCAGGCTCAGGAACCGTGACCGCAACACGGTCCCCTTTCCGTACCTTGTAATTTGACTTGGAGGGCTTGCCGTTAACCCGGGCTTCCCCTTCACCAATAAGCTTCTGAACCCTGGTCCGCGTTAAATCCGGAGAAAGGCTGCTGATAAAAATATCCAGCCGGGTCCCCTCATGCTCACCCGATACCACACATTCCAATCGCTCGCCCATACTCTCCCCGCCTAATCCCCGGACGGTTTGTCCCGGACTACCGGTCCGGGCTCCCGTTCTACAGTATGACCGCCCCTCATCAGTTCCAGAAATAAAATGCCTGCTCCAATTACTATGGCCGTATCCGCGATATTAAAAACAGGCCAGACCCTAAAATCAAAGAAATCTATGACATGCCCGAATCTGATCCTATCGATCAGGTTGCCTAAAGCCCCGCCTACCTGCAGGGCCAGTCCGGTTTTTAGCAATATCTTTCCCTCAGGGATGCGTTTTAAAAATAATATCACTGCAATTATGACTATAACCGTGATTGTAATAAAAAAAGCGGTCTTATAGGGCAGCATGCCGAAGGCTGCGCCTGGATTCCTGACATAGGTGAGATAGAATACCGGCTCGATTATAGGTATTGATTCTCCCTGTGTCATCCTGTTCATGACCAGCCACTTTGACGACTGGTCAGCAATCAGAAGTCCAAGTGCCAGAAACATAAATCTCAAGGCTTCATACCTCCGGTCCTTTTCTGCCGCGGCTTAATTTTATCACATGCAAGAAAGGTATTCAAGTTTGGCATAAGAAGTACGGAGAAAGTGCCCCGTTAGAAACAACTTCTCACTCGTAACTGTTTTCCTGGGTCCCTTTTTTCTCCCGGCTATGGATTGTTTCGTCATCCTCGCCGTCAAAGTCCTGGTAAATCATCCCGTCCACGCTTTTCTCATATGGTATCTGCTCGACACGTTCAACGGCGCCGACATTTTCATCTGCATCAATGTACATATGATCGAAATCCGTAATTCCATGCACGCTGATATCCTGAGGCGTTTCGGATGTACCCCACCTGGCTACCGCCTGCCACGTATCCTCCCCGTCGAACATAATTTCATCTTCGGCATCCCCCAATTCGAACTGGGAGTCATCATGCATAAATCCGCCGAAAGGCGGGGAAATAATATCCTCTTCGACGGGCCTGGGGTGGCGGTCCAACAGTTGCTCCTCAGCCTCTTTACACCGCTTGCACAGCGTGGTGGAAGGCATGGCCTCCATTCTTTCAACAGGTATTTCCGCCCCGCATTCCTCACAAATGCCGTATATCCCTTTGTTTATACGGGAGAGGGCATCTTCAATTTTACTTAACTGTATTTCGGCCTGGTCTCTTAGAGCCAGGTCCTTACTTCTTTCAAAGGTTTCGCTTCCAATATCAGCCGGATGATTGTCATACATGGAGAGCTCGCTGATGGAATCCCGTACGGGAGCCTCCATCGCTCCTTCCTCCATATAGGTGATTCTCCGTTGCAACTCCTCTTTCTCCTTCTCCAATCTCTGCCTGAAATCTTCCTGCAGCTCCTTGTCCATACACAGCAACCTCCCATAATTCAATACATCTGCAATAAATCTGTCCGCCAACCGCTCAGTCCGCGTCAGCACAGTACACCGGGATAACTCAACTGGCTACTTATAACTGGCAACTTACTCTATAACATGCACAATGTCCTCCACAGGCCGCCGGGCCGGGGGCCTGCATTCTTCCGCCGGGTAGCCGACGGGGATTATGGCCACGGGAACCATTCCGCGGGGCATGTCCAGCACTTCCATTACCTGCTGGTCATCAAAAGCCCCCACCCAACAAGTGCCCAACCCATACCCGTGGGCAGCGATAAGAATATTCTGCACGGCGGCCGCGGAATCCTGAATCGCATACAGATTACGGCCCCTGTCCCGGTAGCGGGACGCCGACATCTCCGGCTGAACACATACCACTATAACCACCGGGGCTTCGCTGACAAACCGCTGACCCAGGGCCGCAGAGGCAAGTTCCTTTTTCTTGCTTTCATTGTAAATGACATAAAACCGCCATGGCTGAATGTTACCGGCGCTGGGGGCCCACCTGGCAGCATCAACCAGCCTCCCGACGGTAGCATGGGGTACCGGGTCAGGTTTGAACCTTCTGATACTGCGTCTTTCCAATATAGCCTCGATGACGTCTTCGGTCATATTTTTCCCTCCTAACTGTTATCCAGTTACTTAACCCGTAAATTGTTCTGTACAATCTTAACTAAGTCCGCTATAAACTCTCCAATCACCGGCAGATTCAACACCTGCAGCCGCTGCAGGGTATAAATGATTATGGCGCCAAGAATGGTAAATCCAACAGCCGTACCCAGTCCGCGGGCCACTCCCGCAAAGAAATTTATATAGAACAGCCTTGCCGGTCGGTTCAGCAGGTCGACGTACTCGGCAAGTTTCATTTTTTCCATGGCTGTTGCCAGTTCCTCAATCTTTCTGGCA
>DDKP01000080.1:0-8482 GCA_002339745.1 Firmicutes bacterium UBA2595
TACCTGCCTCTCAAACTATCTCTTAGCGGGTTGTTGCCGCCCCGAGAAAGTATCCATCCCGTTTCTCAATACTTCAAGGGGTTTGTCAACAAACCCCATAAGGGCAGGCATCATAAATTTGTTTATACCTTGACCTCCAAATTTTACTTTGGTATACTTTACCTAGCACTCCTAAAGAGAAATTAACAATTGTTTAACGGAGGTTGTGGTGAACAGGATTACTGAACGGGAAAAAGAAATCTTGAGAATATTAAGAAACAACCCCATGATAGCCCAGGAAGACCTTGCTGACATGGTCGGCATCACCAGGTCCGCGGTGGCGGTGCATATATCCAACCTTATCAGAAAGGGTTATATTCTTGGCAGGGGTTACGTATTTAATGATAAAACGGGGGTTTTGGTACTGGGCTCTTTGTTTGTGGAAGTGGAGGCAGTGATAGGCGGAGAAAGCGGTGATTCCGCTGTTATTGAGATAGGGCCCGGAGGTTCAGCCTACCTTATTGCCAACCATCTTGCTGCCCAGAATGTGCCATCTTCAGTGATAAGTGTACTGGGCAGGGATGACTGGGGCGGGATAATCGGGGAAAAGCTAAAAATGAACGGGATAGATACAAGGCATATTATTATTCAAAGGGAGCGCCCGACTCCCCGCCGTATCCACATGGTGGATAATTACGGTAACGAACATAGAATACTATCTGATATGAAGGCGCTAGAAACCATGGACAAAGAAAACTTGCCCAACCTGAGCGCGGCGGTTGCCAATTGCCGTATGCTGGTGATAGAAACCGGAATTTCTTGGGATACATGCAAGTATGCTCTGGAACTGGCGAAAGAAGCGCGGGTTCCTGCCTGTGCCAGGTTTGTTCATAAACAAGCCGGACAGTTTTCTAAAGAAGACCTGGCGGGCCTGTTTCTGGCAGTGATGGCCAAGCCAATGGCGGAAGAATTGACAGGAAAAAGGATTAGGGACCTTACTGAAGCCACAAGCGCCGCCCGGTTGATAAATGAACTCGGTATTGAGTTGGTTGTTACGGTAATTAACGAACTGGGTGTAGCGCTGACGACCAAAAACGAAGCGGTGACTGTACCGGTAATGCCCTTACAGGAAAGAAAAAACGGGCTATCGGTCGATGCCCTCACTGCCGGGTTGGTTTCCGGTATTCTGAGAGGATATGATTACCGGCAGTCGGTCAGGCTGGGACTCCGGATGGCCGCATACGGGAATGGTAAATTGCGGAATATGTCCTTACGGCAGGAAATGATATAATCAATGTAGAACATGATAGGTGGTTTCATGGTTAAAGAGATTACCGTTAAAGATGCCCTTCGACTGCCGGGCGCAAAACTTATCGACGTGAGGTCTGAAGGTGAGTATGCCGAGGCAACAATCCCGGACGCGTTGAACATCCCTTTGTTGAGGGATGAAGAACGAAGGCAGGTAGGAACTGCCTACAAGCAGAAAGGTATCAAAGATGCCCGGACTTTGGGCTTGAACTTTGTTTCTCCACGTTTGCCCGAGATGGTTAAACAGTACCAGGAACTGGCCGGCCGTGGACCGATAGTGGTGTTCTGCTGGCGGGGCGGTATGCGGAGCAAATCGGTGTGTTCGGTGCTTGATAACTTGGGTCTTCAGGTGTACCGGCTGGTTGGCGGGTATAAGGCTTACCGGAGGTATGTGAACCAATATTTGAACCGGCCCCTGCCGCATAGAGTGGCGGTAATCCACGGTTTGACCGGAGTTGGCAAGACCGAGATCCTGCGGGAACTGAGGAGTAAGTCTGCGCCCGCTGTGGACCTGGAGGGGCTGGCCAATAACCGGGGTTCGGTTTTCGGTCAGATTGGAATGTGCCCCCAACCAAGCCAGAAGATGTTTGACGGTTTGTTAGTCAGGGAACTGGCCTTTTGGGAACCAAAAGGGTATATCATAGTTGAATGTGAGAGCAGGAGAATTGGCCGGATAATACTTCCTTCTTCCCTTTTTGAGAAAATGAAGTCGGGAACAAAAATATTGGCTTACTGTTCTCTAAAGGAAAGAATAGAACGAATAAAGCGTATGTATGCAGGGAACAACGGTCAAAACAAAGAGGAGCTTAAAACTGCCATTAAATCACTGGAGAAAAGAATAGGTAAATCCAGGGCTGCTGAATTCGGAGAAATGGTGGACCAGGGGATTTTGGACGAAGTGGTCGAGTACCTGCTGGTAAATTATTATGACCCGCTATACCATTATCCGGCCCAACCAGCCGCAGGGTATGACCTGTGTGTTGATACGACTGACCCTGGGCGGTCGGCTGAAACGATTAAGAATTACCTTGAGGCTCTGTTTGGAACCGTCCAGCCTGTTCACTAAAATGCGGAGGTGCACAGATGGGTAGTATTGGCGAACTCCTGAAAAGTACCCGTGAGGCAAAAGGTATAACCCTTGAGAAGGCCGAAGAAGATACAAAGATCAGGAAACGTTACCTGGAGGCGCTGGAAGAGGGAAACTATGACATAATTCCAGGCCGTGTATATGCCAGGGGTTTTCTTCGTAATTATTCCAATTACCTCGGTCTGGATCAGGATGAAATTATGATTGAATACAAGCTTTTGGGAATGCCTGTAAAAGACGAGTATTCACGGACAGATATTCAGGCAAGTCTCAACAGAGCCCGCTCCAGCAGGCGTTCCGGGAAAAAGACATACCTGCTGACGGTGGGAGTTGCTGTTTTGGCTATTGCCACCCTGATGTTTTACAACTTTGTTTATAAAAACACCACCGAAACTGCCGACGTTGAGACAGGAAAACCCCCGGTAAACGAACAGGCAGGGAAACAGGCCGACAGCCCAGGCAAAAGGCCTGTAGAGAACTCAGTCTACAGCCCGCCAAACCCGGACGCGCCTGCTTCAGTCCCGCCCGGTACGGCGGGGAGCAGTGACAACGGCAGCGGGCAGGACATACGTGATGTACAGGACAGCGGCAGGATAGTTATCACACTGAATGGAAAGGACGAGGTCTGCTGGGCCAGGGTCACTGTTGACGGGCAGAGACGATTCAGTGGAAACATTAACCCAGGGGAGAGCAGAACCTTTGCCGGTATCAATAAAGTAGAAATTAAACTGGGGAATGCCGGAGCTGTGGAAGTTATAGAAAACGGCAGCAGTCTTGGAACACTGGGGATCAAAGGACAAGTGGTGACCAGACAATTCAGTGCGGGGACTACGGAATATTCACCAGGCCAGGAAGGCAGGACATCCCCCGCCGAACCTTCCAGCCAGTAAAGAGGCAGTGAAACAGAAAGAAGGTGTACAAAATGGCAGCCAAGGAAAATTCGTTTGACATCGTGTCTGAAGTTAACATGCAGGAGATAGACAATGCCTTAAACCAGGCCCGGCGTGAAATACAGACGCGTTTTGATTTTAAGGGCAGCAGAAGCGAAATCAGGTATGATGGCATTGTCATCACACTTGTTTCGGACGATGATTTTAAGCTGAGAAACGTTGTGGATATCCTGGAAAGCAAGATGGTGAAACGTGGCATTGACTTAAAGGCCCTGAAATACGGAAAGGCAGAACCTGCGGCTGGAGACACGGTCCGTCAGGTGGTTAACATCCAGCAGGGTATTGACAAGGAAATGGCCAAGACTATAGTGAAAGACATAAAAGACTCGAGGATAAAGGTCCAGGTTTCTGTGCAGGGGGATAAAGTAAGGGTTTCAGGCAAAAACAGGGATGACCTCCAGGCGGTTATTAAACTGCTCAAAGAAAAAAACTATGATATACCCCTGCAGTTTACCAATTACCGTTCAACTTGAGAACGGATCAGGCCGGTTGGTAAATGGTTTGAACTTTAATCATTTATCAACGGGTCTTTTTGTTCAAAAATGAAACTCGGGTGACCGAAGTGGAATGCACAGAATACCTTCCGATGACAAGAGAAGAAATGGAGAGCCGCGGCTGGTATTACATCGATTTTCTGCTGGTAACCGGCGATGCTTACGTTGACCACCCCAGTTTTGGCAGCGCTGTTATTGGACGCATTCTGGAAAGCCTCGGCTACAGGGTTGGCATTATTGCCCAGCCTGACTGGCGGGATACCGGAGATTTCATAGCCCTTGGCAGACCCAGGTATGCGTGCCTGGTGACGGCCGGAAACCTGGACTCCATGGTCAGCAACTATACAGGTAATAAGAAGCCGCGCAGGGAAGATGTTTATTCACCGGGTGGCGAGGCAGGCCGGAGACCCGACAGGGCCACAATTGTGTACTGCAACAGGCTCAGAGAAGCATGGCCGGGTATCCCGCTGATAATCGGGGGAATAGAAGCCAGCCTCCGCAGGTTGGCTCATTACGATTATTGGGACAATCGGGTGCGCCGTTCCCTTCTCATGGACTCCGGGGCAGACCTGCTGGTCTATGGAATGGGGGAACGACAGATTAAAGAAATTGCTGCCAGGCTGGCAAAGGGAGAAGACATACGCCAGATTACAGATGTTCCCGGCACTGTTTACGCTGCTTCCTGCCTACCCGAGGGTCAGGCGGTCACGCTTCCTTCCTTTGAAGAAGTCAGGGATAATAAGGCGGCATTCGCTAAAGCATTCAGGCTGGCACACTTTGAAAATAACCCTTTTTCCGGCAGTGGCCTGGTTCAGGCCCACGGGAAACGGCTGGTGGTGCAGAACCCACCTGCCCGGCCGCTTACCACCGAAGAAATGGACCGCATATACGAACTGCCTTTTGCAAGGTCCTACCACCCATCTTATCAAGGAGCTGGCGGTGTTCCGGCCCTCAAGGAAGTTGAGTTCAGCATTACTGCTCAACGGGGGTGCTTTGGCGGCTGCGCCTTTTGTGCGCTGAATTTTCACCAGGGATGCGTTATTCAGGCCAGAAGTCATAACTCCATTGTCAGGGAAGCGAAGTTGCTGGCCGGCAGGCCTAATTTTAAAGGTATTATACACGATGTGGGCGGGCCGACGGCAAATTTCCGGCAGCCTGCTTGCGAGGCGCAGGCCAACAAAGGAGGCTGCCGTGACAGGCTATGCCTTTTTCCGGAAAAATGCCCTAATATCAAGGTAGACCATTCCGGCCTTCTGACACTGCTGCGCGAAATCAGAAGCCTCCCGGGGGTGAAGAAGGTTTTTCTGCGTTCAGGCCTGAGGTATGATTATCTTCTGTACGATCAGGATCCCGGGGTATTGAAGGAAATTTGCAGGCATCATGTCAGCGGGCAGATGAAAGTGGCTCCGGAACATGTCAGTCCGGGGGTCCTGCAGCTGATGAGAAAACCGGGTCATGAGGTGTACAGGGAATTCTGTGAGAAATACCAAAAAGTTAATAAAGAAACCGGTAAAAAGCAGTACCTGGTTCCTTATTTTATCGTAGCCCATCCAGGTTGTACGCTGGAGGATGCGGTTAAACTTGCCGAATTTGTGAGGGATATGGGCTATCACCCGGAGCAGGTGCAGGATTTTACTCCTACTCCGGGCAGCCTGTCCACGTGCATGTATTATACCGGCCTGGACCCCTTGACCGGGGAGAAAGTGTATGTGCCCCGTTCGACGAGGGAACGGATGATGCAGAGGGCATTATTACAATACCGGGACCCCGCCAACCGGAAACTGGTAAGAGAAGCCCTGAAGAAAGCCGGCCGGGAAGATCTGATAGGAAAAGGTCCGAAATGCCTGGTCCGGTAAAAATGTACTTTGACACTGTGATGACGTTATTCTATACTATTATGTATAGTGTTTTTCTAATTACGCCTTTTTTTCTAAATGGAGGACCAGCCTTGTTCACAATAAACATTAACACCCTGGGCTGCGCAAAAAACCTGGTGGATTCCGAGGTGATGACCGGTCTACTGCAGGAAACCGGTTATAAAACCACCGACATTCCTGAAGAAGCCGATATCATCATTGTCAATACCTGCGGCTTTATAAATGACGCAAAAGAGGAATCCATCAACGCCGTCCTGGATGCCGCCAGGCACAAGAGGGAAGGAAAGTGCCGCGCTCTTATCGTAACAGGTTGCCTGTCCCAGAGGTATAGAGATGAATTGTTGAAAGAAATTCCGGAAATAGACGGTCTGATAGGGACCGGTGAAGTCCCGCGGATTACCTGGGTGGTAAAAGAAGCGGTAGAGGGTAAAAGGCCGGTCCTGGTGGACATTCCTTCCTATCTCTATAACCACGAAGTCCCGCGGGTTATTTTAACTCCCAGGCATACAGCCTATCTCAAGATCGCCGAAGGGTGCAACAACAGGTGCGCATACTGTGCTATCCCCATGATAAGAGGCGGTTACCGCAGCCGGACAGTTGATTCAATAGTAACTGAGGCCCGGCAACTGGCTGAGACAGGGGTCAGGGAAGTCAACCTTATTGGCCAGGATACAACAAGGTACGGACATGACCTTTACGGTGAATTTAAACTGGATGAACTGCTGGAACAGCTGGCGGGTGTGGAGCAGCTTTCGTGGATCAGGGTCTTATATACCTACCCCACTCATTACACGGATAGATTGATAGATGTTATTGCCCGGCACAGTAAAATATGCAATTACCTGGACATTCCCTTGCAGCACGCAGATGATGTTATCCTGCGTTCCATGCAAAGGCAGGGGACTTCCCGGGATATTCTCTCCCTGATTGAAAAACTGAGGAGCCGGATTCCCGGGTTGGCCCTGCGGACTTCATTTATCGTGGGTTTCCCGGGTGAAACCGAAGAGAGGTTTCAAACCCTGCTGGACTTTATAAAATCCGTCAGATTTGACAGGATAGGAGTATTCACCTTTTCACCAGAAGAAGGGACCCCGGCAGCGGCTATGCCCGGCCAGGTTCCGGATGAGATAAAAGAAGAACGCAGGGACCGCCTTTTGAGAATTCAGCAGGAAATTTCCCTGGAAAAGAACAGGGCCAAAGTAGGGCGCAATCTTTCTGTTTTGATAGAAGGAAAAGACCAAACGGAACAAGAAATTTATTTCGGACGAACGGAGTTCGATGCCCCGGAGGTTGACGGCACTATATATGTAAAAGGATATGGACTCAATCCCGGCAACCTGGTGCAGGTCAGGGTTACACATGCCTATGAGCATGACTTGATTGGAGAGATCACAAAATGAATCTTGCTAACAGGATAACTATGGCAAGGATAGTCCTGGTACCCGTACTTTTGCTTATTCTGTCCGTCAAAGTAAAATACGGCCCATTTCTGGCGGCAGGGGTATTTATCCTGGCAGCCAGCACTGACGGCCTTGACGGGTACTTTGCCAGAAAGCGCAACCAGGTGACCAGGCTTGGAAAATTCATGGATCCCCTGGCTGACAAACTTCTCATTTCCGCAGCCCTGATTTCCCTGGTTGAACTTGACAAGATTTCGGCCTGGGTGGCTTTTGTCATTATCGGCCGGGAGTTTGCAGTTACGGGATTGAGGGCGATTGCCGCGGCGGACGGAGTAATTATATCCGCCAGCAAGCTCGGCAAGGCCAAGACCATATCCCAGATAGTCGCTATAGTATTCTTATTCATTCACGATTTTCCGTTCAACCTCTGGAACATCCCCTTCGGCAAGCTGGCCATGGGAGTGGCGGTATTTTTTACAGTCTGGTCAGGGCTGGATTATTTCAGGCGGGCGCGGCACCTGCTGAAGGCGGGTCAAGGTAAATGAGACGGAATCTGGTGATTTTGGTATCGTCAGGTCTCGGGCTGGGGTTCATTCCCAGGGCTTCCGGCACTTTCGGTACCCTCCTGGGATTGGTCATGGCGCTACTGGTCCCGGACAATGTTTACTTTGTGGCAGGAATTTGTATTCTGGGGACACTGGCAGCCCATGAGGCGGAAAAGATATTCCGGGAGCATGACAGTTCCCGGATTGTCATTGATGAAATTGCCGGGTTTCTTATTGCGGCGTTTCACTGGCGAGGGTTTCATCTCCTGGCTGCCTTTTTTCTGTTCCGTATACTGGATATAGCCAAACCGTTCCCTATAAAACAGCTGCAAAAACTTCCGGGTGGACTGGGCATAATGGCCGATGACCTGGCGGCAGGATTTTTGACCAACCTGGCCATGAGTCTGGCGGTGTACCTGTTCCGCTAAGAATTTGTTATTTTTACAGGACCAAAACATCTTTTTCTCCAGAACTATCCGTTATGTTGCAGCATACATTGTACCAGAGGTGATTTAATGACACAGGTTGGTGGAAGCTGGAACAATAATTATCAAAAAACACTTGCAATTTTTGTAAGCAGGATTTAAAATTTATTTGAACAAGTATATATGTAATTCCGATAATAGCAAACCCATCGAGAGGTGGGGACGCAAAGCCACGGGTCTGTGGTATTCCAGATAGCCGGGTTGCCGAAGAATTCTGAAAGGTTAATTGCCTGTTCTCGTAGCCCGGGAGCAGGTTTTATTTTTTGGAGTAAAAACTGATTGTTACGACAGCCGGGTTCCGAAGACATGAACAAGAAATTCCACCTGTTTTTTCGGTACCCGGAAAAACAGGTTTTT
>DDKP01000080.1:8823-10801 GCA_002339745.1 Firmicutes bacterium UBA2595
TTATTTACCCCGAAGGAGGTAGAGGCCATGAAAAATATATTGAAGAAGAATGCCTTCATAACAATAGCATACGTGCTCATTCTCTCTTTTCTGGCCCTGCCTGCCAACGCCCAGCCTGTTAATCTTTACTGGTACAAGCCGTATTACGATAACACGGCTTCCGTAACATTACCGGCTGACGACCAGACAGACATCTACTTCGGTTTCAAAGCAAATATTGACTCAAAATATGAAGCGGTATTGGTAAAGGTTGTTTTAAACAGTGACGAGGTGTATTACTATTACCCCGCCAAGCAAAACACGGTTGAGGGAACGGTTTACCTCAGATTTGGCAAAGGAGCCTACCAGGTTGAAATAAATGTTGTCAAACCTAACCCGAAAAACCCGGGTACGATCGTATTTGAGAGACTGGCGAAAACAACCATCGTTAATACTGCGGAGGGTGACTTAAGGTACCTGCTGCCTTCATGGGGAATTGAAAGTGACAACCAGGAAATAATTGACAAGGCTAATGAAATCACCAGGGGTATTAAAGATGATTACAAAAAAGCCGAGGCCATTCATGATTGGGTTAGCAAAAACATAACTTATGACATGGAAAAATATAAGCAAAACAGGGTTTACGACAACGAGGGGGCCGTAAAAGCCCTGCAAACCAGGAAAGGTTTGTGCAGGGACTACTCCAATCTTACGACGGCTTTGTTCAGAGCAATTGGGATTGAAGCCAGAACGGTTATCGGAGAAGCATTTACAAACGGCAGGTGGTACGGCCACGCCTGGAATGAAGTAAAAATCGGTGATAAGTGGATTAGCATGGATACTACCTGGGACGCCGGTGTAGTAACCGACAACAAGTTTGTTCCCAAGTTCAGCCGCCAATATTTCGACCCTGCCCAGAAGGAATTCGATAAAACCCACCGGAAAACCCAGGAAGTCTACTAATTAAGCCGGCGCAGCCCCGGAGATTCCGAGATCAGGAATTCCGGGGCTTTTATTTAACTCCGGGGCTTTTATTTTATCCGGCAGAGGGTGTTGTCCCCGGTGAAATCTTGGAATTACTTTTCCAACTTTTCCATAAGGAAATTTCCCGAAAGGCTGTGTTATAATTAGCCTAGCAGGCAGAAAGGGGAGGAAATGTCTTGAAGTTTAAAGGCATCAGGATATATATAGTTTTAGCTTCAGTTGCGGCCACTTTAGCCGTCCTCCTGACCATACAGTTCATTCACCAGAAATACAATATTGAAAAACCCCTGTTCAAACTCTATTCCCAAACAAAACTGGTAAAAGGGGTAAAGATTCAGGAAAATGAAAAAACCGTCAAAGTAATCCTGGAGGTGGAAAAAACGGAAAACCTCCGGAAAACGTACCGGGACCTGACAAGCTATACGGAACAGGTAATGGGAAACACTGAATTTGACATAGAATTAAGAGATAACAGGACAAGAGAACTGGAAGAGGCCTATTATCAAAGCCAGTTTGTTATTTATGAGGCCCTGGCCAAGGGTGATTTCACAAAAATGGCTGACGTGATCCGGCTGAACGCGGAGAAAGTCGGCGCACAGGCCCGGGTCTTTATTGACCGTGACTATATTTATGTTCAGTTCGTTAAAGGCAAGCACTATCTTTATGAAATTGTTCCCAGGACAAATCCGGATCAGGGAACCATGGCTGACAGGACAGGAAGTGGGTTGAGATGAAAAACAGGGTGATTAAGGAAGTTGGTCTCGGCTCAGCTATCGGTATTTTTGGATTTTTGTTGTGGAAGGGCTATGATGTTCTTCCACTGGTGTTTATGATAGCGTTTTTTGCGGCAGTCTATTACTTTGCCGAAAGCAGGGGCCTTATAAGACCGGCCGGGCATCAGGAAATCTACGAAAAAGGGGCTTCCAGCGTCACTTTTGCCGATATAGGAGGTCAGGATTCGGCTATCAAGGAACTAAAAGAAGCCCTTGATTTTATCAAAAATTACAATCAGGTC
>DDKP01000080.1:11202-14918 GCA_002339745.1 Firmicutes bacterium UBA2595
AAACGCTGCTGGCAAAAGCGGCAGCTACTTACACCGATGCCGTGTTTGTAGCCACCAGCGGAAGTGAATTTATCGAAATGTATGCGGGTGTGGGCGCCCAGCGGGTGAGGAGGCTGTTTAAAACCGCCCGGGAAACTGCCATAAAACAGAATAAGAATAATGCCATTATCTTTATTGACGAGATTGATGTGCTGGGTGGACGGAGGGGACAGCACACCGGGCACATGGAATATGACCAGACTCTGAACCAACTTCTGGTGGAGATGGACGGGATGAAAACCGATGATTCTGTGAAAATCTTACTGGTAGCGGCTACAAACCGGGTGGACATGCTGGATCCGGCTTTGTTAAGACCCGGTCGATTTGACAGGCATGTGAAAGTAGACCTGCCCTGCAGGGACGGCAGGGAACAGATCCTGCAGATCCACACCAGGAACAAACCAGTAGCAAAGGATGTAAAGCTTAAGGATATAGCGCGGGAGACCTTCGGGTTTTCCGGGGCACACCTGGAGAGCCTTGCTAACGAGGCAGCGATATATGCCTTCAGGGAAGGTGAAAAAGAGTTAAAACCCCACCACTTCAAAGAGGCTATAGACAAGGTAATAATGGGCGAAAAACTGGACAAGAGGCCTAATGCCGAAGAACTTCGGAGGGTTGCCATCCATGAAACCGGACATGCTCTCATCAGTGAAGTATTCAGGCCGGATTCCGTTTCCACTCTTACCATAAGTCCCAGGGGAAATGCCTTGGGCTACATGAGACAAACACCAGAAGACGACACTTACCTATATACCAGGGAATACCTGGAAAAACAAATTTGTATTATGATTGCCGGCGCCCTGGCTGAAGAGCTTATTCTTAACAGCCGGAGCACAGGAGCTTCCAATGACTTTGAGCAGGCTGTACACCTGGCAAAAAAAATTGTCACTGCCGGGATGTCTTCACTGGGGATAATTTCCGAGGACAGTCTTCCCCAGAGAAAAATGCACAGTGAGATAACACGCATCCTCAAAGAACAGGAAGATAGGGTCAGGGAAATTATTGAACCTTACAAAGAAAAGGTTATTGAAGTTACAAACGTTCTGCTAGAGGAAGAAAGGCTATCAGGAACTGAATTCAGGGCGCTTGTTTTCGGTTGCATGATTAATAGAGGGTTAGTAGGATGACCCACCCGTTTTAAAAACTGCTGCCACTGAGGAAGAGGTTTAGCAATGAAGTATGTTTTTGGATACTTGCCTGTTAACGAGTACTCACTTTACTTTTTCTACGGGATAACCTTTGTGCTCACCGGCTTTACCCTGGCTATGAAAGTGAAAAACAATTTCAAAATAGGCAACCGGGTATGGTTGTTGGCCGGATTCGGTATTGTACACGGAAGCGGTGAACTCCTCCATAGTTGGCTGTTATTGCAGAGAACTATTTATCAGTCGGTTCCTATGCCGATGGTGTTGGTAGAACAGGTTTTGCTCACAACGTCATTTACTATGCTGTTTTTCTTTGGTATAGAATTAATTCTGCTGGTGAAGCCCCGGTGGCGGATTTTGAGGGCGGTTCCCGCCGTTTTATTTATTGCGTGGATGGGATATTTTGTTGGGTGGGAAATAGCTGACAATGATGCCGTAGGGAGGAATACAATTTACCTAAGCGCTGTAACGGCACGATACTTTTTAGGATTCCCGTCTGCCATAACGACAATGGTTGGGCTGTACCTGCAATTGAGGACGTCGAACTACATCATACGACCTGATTTAAAAAAATACTTGAAATTGGGTGCTGTGTCGTTTGGAATTTACGGAGTTATGACAGGGCTTTTTGTCCGACCGGGGAATTTTTTCCCGGCCAATGTAATAAACTCCCATGTTTTGTACACTTACACGGGCATCCCCGTGGAAATTTACAGGATGGCATGTGCGGTCAGTATTGCGTTCTCTATAATTAAAACGCTTCAGGTAATTGATGCTGAAATTGTCCGCAGGTTGGAAAAAGCCGAGATAAACCAGGCTGTTTGTAAGGAGAAGGAGAAGATCAGCAGGGACCTTCATGACGGAGTACTACAGACTATATTTTCAGTTGGACTGCGGCTTGAAAAGCACCTGGTGTCAAATAAAGGAAAAATGAGGCCTGAAGATATTGAGGACCTTGAATTTTCGTTAACAAAACTGAACAATGCTATGGATGAAATACGACGTTTTATAAATCAATTGTCCTCACCGGGGTTGCCTACAGATATAAAGTCGATTTTAGAGGAATATACCGAGGAATTCAGCCAATATGAGGACTACAGCTTTCATGCTGAAATCACCGGAAGGCCTGTTAACCTCGACGGCGATAAATTAATAAACATATATTATTTTCTCAAAGAAGTCTTGAGCAATGCGCGCAAACACTCCTATGCGAAGCATATTGGCCTTGAGATCAGCTTCACATCAGATCGATTACTTGTCACAGTTAAAGACGACGGGATTGGTATAAGATGCAATGTAAAGCATAAGGGCATGGGCCTTAAGAATATGTACAGCCGGGCAAGAGAATTGAATGGCCAGCTTTCGATTAAAACAGGGGACGAAGGGGGTACGGAGGTTATTTTGGATATTCCCATATAGTGTTAGGACTCTCTTTATTTAAGTATATTTTACATCTGCAAGATAGGAGAGAAATTAAAGATGACAAGACTTCTGATTGTGGATGACCACGAGGTAGTACGAAAAGGACTGGTATCTTTTCTCCAGTGCCATCCGGACCTGGAAGTTGTAGGAGAAGCTGAAAGCGGGGAAGAAGCAGTCATTAAAGCTCTCCAATTAAACCCGGATGTGGTTATAATGGATATCAGGCTGGGAGAAGGGAAAAACGGAATGGAGGCCTGCCGGGAGATTAAGGAATCAAATCCTCAAATAAGAATTTTAATGCTGACCTCGTATTCCGACGATGAAACCATCTTTTCTTCCATTATGGCCGGCGCTCACGGCTTCGTTGTCAAAAAGTCACGGGGCGAAGAGCTGGTAAATTCTATCAGGACTGTGGCCAAAGGACAATCTATCATAGACCCGTCATCAACGACCAAAGTACTGGAGTACATGAAAAAAGCATCCGAACAGAATGCCGGCCAGAAGACGCCTTTGAGCGCCAGGGAGAAGAAAATACTTCTGTTAATAGCTGAAGGCATGAGCAATCGTGAAATTGCCAAGACGTTGACGCTAAGCGAAAAAACGGTAAAAAACTACGTCAGCATCATATTTAACAAGCTTAAAATTAACAACAGGGCGGAAGCTGCAGCTTATGCGGTACGATACAGGTGTATGTTGAAATAACCGGGTATTACCCGGTTATTTTTTGCTTTTATGGCGGTACCTTCAGACATGCCCGTAAGACTCGTTACCAAAGTCCCGATAAGTCGGGACTAAAATTTGCTATTTTGAGAGTCTTACGGCTCCTGTTTATTGACGTTAAAAATGTTATATTGTTTGTGAAAATCAATACATGTCAATCGTCCCGGTTACCGCCCCGAACCGGAGGTGAGGGAGCACGGTAGTTGCAGCAAAACAATTTCATAAACAACTCAAACCAGCTTTTGTTGTTTTAGCTCTGACGCTGTTTTTATTATTGACGCTGGGCGCCGGAAATCACTATGTAAACAAAAGCGTTTTTTGTGCTTCATGCCATGTGATGACACCTGAAATTGTCACATGGAAAGCCTCTTCTCACAGCAAGGTTGAGTG
>DDKP01000080.1:15355-20521 GCA_002339745.1 Firmicutes bacterium UBA2595
AAAGAAACTATACCCAGTTCAAAATGCACGAGGTGCCACTCGCAGAAAAGGCATGTTTCCCCGTCGGGTGACCTGATTATACCTCACGCCAAGCACGCAAAGAAGAAGATAGGCTGTAGTGAATGTCACAGGGGTGTGGCACACGGTAACATTGCCACCAGGCAGATGACCATAGACGGAAATTTTGCCAGGTGGACCCCCGCCTACGGAAAGGATCAGATGACCGGAAGCAACACGGGTTTAGCAATGGCAGCCTGTATTGAATGTCATAATACAAAAAAAGTAACCACTGACTGCGAGGCCTGCCACCGGGAAATAGTCAAACCGGAGGACCATAAGACTCCCGAATGGATGTCCAGACATGGAAATTTGGCCAGGGAGAATATCAATGGTTGCGATAGGTGCCATTCGGTAACCTCGGTTTTCGAAGTTACCAATATTTCCGATCCGGTTATCAATTACGTGCAAACCAATTCTCTTTGCTGGGGGTGCCATCAAAAAAGACCGGCGAGCCATTCAGGGAACTGGGCAGACGAGCATTCGGTCAAGGCCAAGGCCGATCCGGACTCGTGCCGGGCCTGCCATAGCCGGACCAGACCGCTGAAAGGTTTTAAGGGAGCGGATACTTTCTGCATGGGTTGTCATAGAGGGAAGCACCTGAATTTCAACCGGGCTCTCCACCCTGTTCCGTTAACTGGAGGGGGCAAGCCAGGGGAAATGTGCGGGAAGTGCCACAGTTTGGCAGTCTGCGGTAAATGCCATTTTAACCTGCGAAATTCTAAAAACTAAAGGAGGAGCGAAAATGTCTGTCTCACTGAGAGAAAGGCCTGCAGCTCAGTATATCAATCCGTACCAGGCATGGGCCTTGATTTTTGCTTCCGCGCTTATATTTGCGGCGGCTGGAACAATCATCGGAAAAACTTTTTTTTGGAACAACAATACAGGGTATGAAAGCGCTCTGGCCAAACAACTGACCGTTGCGCAGGAGAGAACCAAGACTGACCCCAAGAGTCCAGGCAACTGGGTCAACCTTGGCTGGATATATTTCCAGCAGGGGCAGTACAACCAGGCTCTGGCACAGTACAAAAAAGCCATGGATATTGATCCGAATTATTACCCCGCATATTACAATCTTGGGCTGGCATATATGCAGGTTAAAAAATATGACCTGGCGGCAGAAACCCTGAAAAAAGCTGTAACACTTGAACCTAAAAGCGGAGTGGCCTTCCTCAACCTGGGAATAAGCTATACCCAACTTGGTAAATATGATGAAGCTTTAAAGTACCTGCAACAGGCGTACAAGTTTAACTCGGGGTCGGCAGAGGTATTGTACCAGATTGGATTGGCATATGAAAAAAGCGGCCGGAAAGAAGACGCCATTTACCAGTATAATGCCGCTGTCGGTTTTGATCCCAAGTACAAACCGGCCCGGGAAGCCTTGGCGAGATTAAAATAATATTTTTCAGCGCTAAAACCTAATGATTAAGGAGAGGACAACATTGTCGGCTATATCCGTTACTTTAAGGGACATATTCTGGAAATTCGACAGGGACAAGCTGCGACGCGTCATCTTAGCCATATTTGTTATTGAACTTGTAGTTTTTATGTATCTTTATATGTCAAACAGGAACCTGGTGAACGTGGTTGATAACTACCTTGGTTCTGTGAGACAGCCAACCTTATTGTTCAATATTTACGGAGCAGAAAAAACTCCGCTGAACAGGCCCCTGTCAGTTATTGTTTCGGGAAATAAAATCTATGTTGCTGACACCGGTAACCAGAGGATTCAGGTTTTTGACAACAGCGGCAACCCACTGTTCACTTTCGGAAAAAACGGCGCCGGTAAAGGTGAATTCAGATTCCCTTACGGGATGGCGGCAGACAAGTCGGGACAATTGTATGTGGCCGACATGTACAACGGCAATGTCCAGGTCTTCAGTAAAGATGGCAATTTTATCAAATATTTCGGAAGTACTGCAGATTTCATAAAACCGGCAGGTCTTTTCATCGACGGGGAAACGCTCTATATCACCGATGTGGCTCTCCATAAAGTAATGGTTTTTGACCTTGGGGGCAAGAAAATCAGGGAATTAGGGAAAAAAGGAAAGGCTCCCGGCGAATTTGATTCCCCAAACGCTGTTACGGTGGCCAACGGTAACGTGATAATCAGCGACAGCGGAAACGACCGGGTGCAAGTGTTCAATAAACTGGGCCAGTTTGCTTACTATCTTGGCGAAGGAGCAAAAGGAGGAAAGGTATCCTTTGTCAATCCCAGAGGTGTCGGCGTTGATGCTAAGGGGACGATTTACGTGGTCAACAACATCGTCAATCAGGTGGCAGGGTTTAACAGCAAAGGAGAAAAGCTATTTGTTTTTGGTACGATGGGAAATCAGCCCGATCAGTTTTACCTGCCGAACGGGCTCTTTGTGGATGATCAGGGTAGAATATTCATTACCGATACAGTCAACCAGAGGGTAGACGTCTATCAAAACTAGTTTCATGAGGGTTTCCCAAGGTTTCCATACAAAAAATTTGCAGCCCGGAAAAGAGGTGAATACGATAAGGGCCATTTGTTTCCACAGAGTACTGAAAGGAGGTTATTTGATGTCCAGACTCAAAAAATGCCTGATTCTGGTTTTGAGTGTTCTGCTGGTGACCGTATTTGCCGGGACAGCGATAGCTGCGCAGCAGAAACTGGATCCAGCAGGCAGTGATACCAAAGGCAGTTATCTGCCCACTCCAAAGGAGTTTAACGCGGATAACAAAAGCAACTATCCTCTGGAAATTTACCTTCCAAACGAGCTTGATCCTTCTGCCTACAGAATCCACAGTAATTACTCAAAGAACACAGACGCTTGTGCGTCATGCCACGCAACCCACACCGCCGTAGGCGAAAGCCTGCTGCAATGGGGGAGCGTGTACGATACCTGTATTGCCTGCCATGACGGCACCATTTCTTCAACCTATGACGTTGTTGGCGGAAACATTGCAGGTACTACCAAAGTAACTTACGGTGGTATGTTTGGCACTGGTAAAGAAGGTTCTTTCTCAAGCCATAATGTCCAGGAAGCCGTAAACATTTCGGCTGCTCCGGGAGGAACCAGTGACAGCACGAATGTTAACCCGGTTACAGGCCAGGTAGCCAGCTGGAACGTGCAGTTTGGTTGCGAAAGCTGCCATTCTCCTCACGGACAGGGCGGCAACGCCAGGATTTTGAGCCCCGACCCCAATGGTATAGCCTGGCAGAAATATAACAAGGGCGAAACCAAGGGTGTTACTCTTACGGAAATAACTCCCGGGGAGTACAAAACCGTTGACAGCGCCGGCAAGGCATACTTCTGGATTAAGGGCTACCCGTACAGTTTGAAAACAGTTATCTATGAGAACGGTTCCCCGTTGACCAATGACAAGTATACTGTTGATAACTCCAACGGACAGTATACCGTAATAAAATTTAATAAAGGTTATACTCCTGCAGGAAGCTTAACAGCCGACTTTATCCCTGCATTAAAAGTTGATATGCAGATCACTGACTACCTGAAAGACACAGAAAATATTGTTTACAAGTCGGGCATGAACAGCTTCTGCGGCGCATGCCACACTGACTACAACACGGAAAAAGTTAACGGTTCAGGCCATACCAGTTCAGGTACATATACCGAGGCTTACCGCCACAAAGTAGGATTTACCTGGTATGATACTGCAAAATTGACTGCTAACAATATGCCGCTGGAAAGCGGAAAAGCCACCTGTACAACCTGCCACTTTGCCCACGGCGCTAACGACGAACTCTGGTCCAGGACTGTTGGAGCCGATTGGGGAACTGAACAGGCAGGTTCTTCCGCCCTCAAGCGTTTGCCCAACATGGGTACCTGCGAGACATGTCATGAGAAAGGCGCGGGAGCGGAAGGATACAACACTGTTGTTGCATCCAGTTCATCCACTGTGATGAATGCTCCTGAGGCGGAATACGTAGGTTCCGGTAAGTGCGAAAGCTGCCATTCGAAGCACTTTACCGGATGGAAGTCTACCCTGCACAGCCAGATGATGAGAACAGAAATATTACCTGTTGCTCTTGACCCGAATTCTGCAACTGGCTGGAAAAATGGCGAAGTCCTCAAGAACAACCAGACAGGCGCTACCCATTCCCCGAGTGATGTGGTAATGACCATTGGCAGCAAGTGGAAACAGCGTTTTCTCGTTGGCAATGAAACCACCGGTTACCAGTTTCTTGACAAACAGTGGAACATTGTTAAGGGTGTATGGGAGTCCTACGGCCAGAAAGCTAATTGGGAACAGCAGTGTACAACTTGTCATACCACCGGTTACAGGATTACCAGCTACTCGGAAGATCCTGCCAGCGCTACGATTTCTATTACCCACAAGTTCATAGAAAAGAGTATTGGTTGTGAGGCATGCCATGGTCCGGGCAGCAATCACGTCAAGGCTCCTTCTGATGTAAATATCTGGAACCCGGCGAAGCAGTCTGCCCAGGCACAGAGCCTGGCGTGTGGATACTGCCATGTCAGAATGGAAAGTGCCCTGTACAAGACCAAGAAAGGCGCCACTCTTGGATGGCGTGAAGATGCAGCCGCTCCCGTAGGTCAGATTTACAAACCTGGTGATGACTGGACACAGTGGGCAACTGTACCCGGTCTTGACGGGAACTTTGCCGATTACTATCAGGGTTCCCCGACTACCAGCCAGGCTGCTTCTGACTTCCAAAACATGTTCTATCCGGCCAACGGTTCAGGCAAATACGACTCCAAGAAGCACCACCAGCAGTACCAGGAATTTGTTCAGTCCAAGCACTTTGCTACCAATACTATGAGCTGTAATACCTGCCATAGTTCACACAGCAAGAACGCTAACAGGTCACAGCTTAAGTTAACTGCTGCTCAGACCTGCGCCACCTGTCACGGCACAACTATGAACCTCACCCAGTTCATGCCGATGACCGGTAGGACTGCCGGCGATGTGTACATGCGCTCACACACCTTTAGCCAGTATGCTACTCCCCAACCAGCCGGAGCTCTGACGGCAGTAAACCCCTAATTAACTGAAGTCTTTTATTTAAGAGCCAAGGTACCGTACTTGGTACCTTGGCCCCATAATTTTTTTTGTAATGATATTCACCAGTCTGAGCATATAACCGGGAGGTCAGGT
>DDKP01000126.1:0-318 GCA_002339745.1 Firmicutes bacterium UBA2595
CAAGATCAGTGAACAGATGGACGAAAACGGTATCCGGGCAGAAGTTGACGGCCGTAACGAAAAAATCGGCTATAAGATACGCGAGGCGCAGTTGGAAAAGGTTCCATTTATGCTGGTTATCGGTGACCGCGAGGTTGAAAACCGGACCGTGGCTGTACGCAAAAGGGGTGAAGGCGACAAGGGGAGCGCTAACCCGGATGATTTTATTGAATTGGTAAAGGAAGAAATACAGTCGAAAAAAAGCAACTGTTTTAATCAAAATGTTTGACAACAGGTTTTACCAGTGATATAATGATTTAAAATTTAATAGCTTTTTTT
>DDKP01000126.1:734-5462 GCA_002339745.1 Firmicutes bacterium UBA2595
AAAAGTTCGTATGTTCGTTTTTCAGCGGGTGGTCAGTAACCCGCTTTAATTTTTGAACGAGAAACAGGTTGGAGGTGGATCCTGATTAGCAAAGACATGCGAATCAATGAAGAGATCAAAGGAAAAGAAGTGAGGCTGATAAGTCCGGAAGGGGAACAGTTGGGGATTGTTTCGGTCAGGGAAGCCCTTCGCATGGCCCAGGAGAAAGACCTGGACCTTGTTGAGATTGCTCCCAATGCCAAACCGCCTGTTTGCCGTATAATGGACTTTGGAAAATACAAGTACGAGCAAAGCAAACGCGAGAAGGAAGCCCGTAAGAAACAAAAAATCATCAGTGTCAAAGAGGTCAAACTGCGTCCCAATATTGAAGACCATGACCTTATGGTAAAAACCAAGAACGCCATCAAGTTCCTGAAAGACGGCGACAAGGTCAAGGTGACCTTAATGTTCCGCGGGCGGGAGATGGCCCATGCCGAGCTGGGCAAACAGCTGTTGGCAAAAGTTGCCGAACTGACCAGCGATGTTGCTGCTATAGAGAGACAACCAAAGGTTGAAGGAAGAAACATGATAATGATATTAGCACCAAAACAGGACTAGAGAGGAGGAAAATTACATGCCTAAAATGAAGACTCACCGGGGCGCCGCCAAGAGGTTTAAACTCACGGGAACCGGGAAAATTAAGAGGGCTAAAGCTTACAAAAGTCATATCTTAGAAAAAAAGAGCGCTAAGAGGAAAAGGAACCTCCGCCAAGCCGGCCTGGTGTCGGCAGCTGACGCCAAGAAAATCAAACGCTTGATCCCTTATGCTTAACCTTTAAACTGATACTAATCAAAGGAGGTTTTAGTCATGCCGCGGGTTAAAGGTGGGATTACTGCCCGTAAGAGACATAAGAAAATACTTAAGCTGGCCAAGGGGTATTTCGGCTCCAAGAGCAAGTTGTTCAGGCCGGCTAATGAACAGGTACTGAAGTCCCTGTTTTACTCATACCGTGACAGGAAAGCCAGGAAAAGGGATTTTCGGAAACTCTGGATTACCAGGATTAATGCCGCCGCCAGGATCAACGGCATTTCCTACAGCAGGCTGATCAACGGGTTGAAACAGGCTGGAGTGGAAGTCAACCGCAAGATGCTGGCGGACCTGGCAGTGAATGACGAAAAGGCTTTCGGCAAGCTGGTCGAAGTCGCGAAAGAGAAAATCAATGCATAGTCTTAGCAAGAATACCGTTACATCACTTTAAAGCACGGATTCCGAGTCCGTGCTTTTTGGATTAAAAAGTTTTGAAGTTTGCCAACCATATAAAATAAGTTTATAATCAAAGTTAATGGTTTTATACCGGGAGGGAAGCTGATTGGGCTTTTTAGCCGGGAAAAGTACCGGGCCAACATTCAAGAATATCTATATTTCTGGAAAGCTGACTCCTGCCCAGACTCTCGTTCTCGGGTTTGTCGTGTTGATCCTGGTAGGAACGATACTGCTGTCACTGCCGGTGTCAAGCTCCAGCGGAGAGCCTACCGACTTCATTGACGCATTGTTTACCGCGACCTCGGCTGTATGCGTGACCGGTTTAGTGGTTGTTGATACCGGAACACACTATTCACTATTTGGGCAATTGGTGATTCTGCTATTGATCCAGATAGGCGGTCTGGGTTTCATGACCATGGGCACACTCTTTGCCCTGATACTGGGGAAAAGGATTCATCTCAAGGAACGGTTGATCATGCAAGAAGCATTGAACCAGCTGACTATGGAGGGTGTTGTCAGGTTAGCCAAATCAGTCCTTTCTATCACATTCCTGATAGAAGGGATTGCAGCCCTGGTTCTGGGGGCAAGGTTATCGGCCGACTACGGGCTGGCCCGGGGGTTCTATTACGGCCTGTTTCACGCGGTGTCGGCATTCAATAATGCAGGTTTTGACCTGTTCGGCGATTTCAGAAGTCTTACCCATTACGTTTCGGACCCGGTAGTAATCATCGTGGTCAGTGTTTTAATCATCCTTGGCGGCCTTGGTTTCAGTGTGATTGTGGACATTTATACCAAGAGGAACTGGAGGAAGTTCTCTCTTCATACCAAAATTGTTCTGAGTACCACGGCAATCCTTCTGGTGGCGGGAATGGTGGCTGTGTTGCTGCTGGAGTACAATAACAAAAACACTCTTGCCCCCCTGGGGTTCACGGCAAAATTGACTGCCTCCTGGTTTCAGTCAATGACTCCAAGAACCGCCGGTTTTAATACTATCGATATAGGCGGATTGAGGAACGCCACCCTGTTTCTAGTAATTGTATTTATGTTTATCGGGGCCTCGCCGGGTTCCACCGGAGGGGGTATCAAGACTTCGACTTTCGGAACGCTCATTGCCGCCGTCTGGGCTATGATCCGGGGTAAAGAGGATGTGGAACTGTTTGAGCGCAGGCTGCCCAAAGAGATTGTATATAGGGCGCTGACTATCACCGCAGTCTCCACCGGGTTTGTTGTTTTGGTTACAATGCTGCTGTCAATTACGGAAAACGCGGAGTTTCTCACGGTGTTTTTTGAAACAACTTCAGCTTTTGGCACCGTCGGGCTGAGCATGGGCCTGACTACAAAACTCACAGTATTCGGGAAAATCGTCATCTCGCTGACGATGTTTGCGGGCAGACTGGGTCCGTTAACCGTGGCCTTCGCGGTGGCCCAGAAACAGCAGAAAGCCATTTACAGACTGGCTGAAGAGAAGATTATGGTGGGATAGAGGTGGATTGTTAAATGAAACAGTTTGCTGTTATCGGTCTCGGGCGTTTCGGTACCAGTGTGGCCAAAACCCTGACTACGATGGGATATGAAGTTCTGGCAATCGATGATGACCAAAACCGGGTCCAGGAGATAGTAAACGAGGTCACCCATGCCATCCAGGCGGACGCAAAGGACGAACAGGCCCTCAAAGCGCTGGGAATCCGCAACTTTGACGTGGTGATTGTGGCTATCGGACAGGATATGCAGGCCAGCATCCTGGTTACAGTCCTCCTCAAAGAACTAGGCGTCAAATGCGTGGTAGCCAAAGCCCAGACTGACCTGCACGGCAAGGTGCTGTATAAGGTTGGGGCAGATAAGGTTGTCTTTCCCGAAAGGGATATGGGGGCGAGGGTAGCCCACTCCCTCGTGTCCTCCAACGTGCTGGACCATATCGAACTGTCGCCGGACTACAGCATTTTGGAGGTTGTGGCGCCCGAAACCTTTGTAGGGAAAACGTTGAAAGAATCCGCCCTGCGGGCCAAGTTTGGCGTGACCGTTCTGGCCGTTAAGAGAGGCGCTGAAATAATAGTATCACCGTCTCCCGATGAACTCATCCGGGAGAATGATATCCTGGTGGCTATCGGGGAGAATAACAAACTGCGCAGTATCGAGCGGGAGTAAATTATGAACATGGTTATCACGAGCAGGCAGAACAATCTTGTGAAGCTGGTCAGAGGCCTTAGGGAAAAACGCAACCGTGAGCGGGACCGGCTTTTTGTGCTGGAGGGCGTAAAAATTATATATGAAGCCCTGGCGGCGGGAGTCTGCCCCCAAATGATAATTCTATCCGAACGGGGCGAGGGACACGTCTTGCCACCGGAGTTACTCACCCGGGGTGGTGACAGATGTAGGATAATCAGAGTAAATGACGAGGTAATGGACTATATGTCCGAAACTGAGACCCCCCAGGGCATCATGGCTATAATGCCGATACCGGATATCTCGCTGGACGATTTAAAGGTGGAATCTGAATCATTAATAGTCGTCATTGACCGGGTACAGGATCCGGGCAATGTGGGTACAATTATCAGGACAGCTGATGCCTTCGGAGCACAGGCTGTTCTGCTGACTCCCGGTTGTGCAGACCTTTATAACGGTAAGACCCTGAGGTCAACCATGGGGTCTGTTTTCCACCTGCCGGTTGTCCGGGACATAGACCCTTCCGTGATAACGGATTTCATTGAGAAGAAAAGAGTGTTTATGGCCGTTACTTCCCTGGATGATACTGCACTGCCTTTGTGCGAGGTTGCTCTTAAGCGGCCTCTGTGTTTGATATTGGGAAGTGAAGCCAGAGGAGTATCGCCGGAATTTACCCGGGTTGCGGGCGTTAAACTAAAAATTCCCATGACGGGTTTGGCTGAATCCTTAAACGTCGCAGTTGCCGCCGGAATAGTGTTGTATGAGGCCTCGAGCCAGCATGGCTCTAATGCCAAAACGACTTGTAAATAGTTTTTTGTTATGTTATAATCAGATTCGAAAGGTCCCCCAAAAAGCGATTGAAAGGTAGTGGTCCAATGTTGTTACCTGCCGAATTTTTTTGGAGGATATTCGAAGCAACCGGCTCTATTACCGCGTACATTCTTTACAAGAGATTAGCCGTACACTGATGGGCTGGTTTTACAACTTTAGAGGCTACCTGAAATGCAGTGAAGGGGAAGAGTAATTTGGCCTGTCTTGCCAGGGATAAAAGGCCGGAGACTGGAAGCCTTTTTCAAGGGCGGCCAAGTGAAGTTCACCCCGGAGCAGCGGGCTGAACTCATTAATTGACAGTAGGTCTGGCCGGAGACTTCCACCGTTACCCGGAAGCAGGTATCGGCTGTTAATATGCCCGTACTTGGTAAGAGTTTCAATAAAAGAAAAGGGTGGTGCTGCGAAGGCTATAAAGGCTTTCGTCCCTTAGAGGACGAAAGCCTTCTTGTTAGGCCGTCTAAAAGTCCGTCTGGCTTTGTTGCCATTTTCGC
>DDKP01000126.1:5864-7631 GCA_002339745.1 Firmicutes bacterium UBA2595
TCGCTTTTGAACGGTCTCAGATAAAGACTTTTGATGTATTTCCACTAACATAGTGGACAAGGAGGAGCGAAATGAAGGAGAAACTAAAGGAAATGAAGGCAGCAGCTTTTCAGGAGCTTGATGTAGCAGCTGACCTGGAGCGGGTGAATGAAATCAGGGTTAAATATCTTGGGAAGAAAGGTGAACTGACCGGTATTCTCAGAGGAATGGGTGCACTGAGTGCGGAGGAGCGGCCCGTGATAGGGCAGTTGGCCAACGAAGTGCGAGAGAGCCTCGAAGAGGCAATCAGCAGGAAAACAACGGTTCTTAAAAAGGCTGAGAAACTTGACAGGCTGACCGGTGAAACCATCGATGTAACTCTGCCGGGAAAACCCTTTCAAATAGGAGGGCGACATCCTCTAACCAGGGTAATGGATGAAATCAAGGAGATTTTTCTGGGATTGGGTTTTGAGATTGCCGAAGGCCCCGAGGTAGAACTTGACTACTATAATTTCGAGGCTCTCAATTTCCCTGCCGACCACCCGGCGCGGGATATGCAGGATTCTTTCTATATCAAGCCCGGAGTTCTTTTGAGAACTCATACATCTCCGGTTCAACCAAGGGTAATGGAGAAAAAAGCGCCCCGGATCCCTGTTAAGGTTATAGCCCCTGGCAAAGTATACCGGAGGGACGATGATGCCACCCATTCCCCAATGTTCCATCAGGTTGAGGGTTTCATTATCGACAAAAAAATTTCTTTCAGCGACCTGAAGGGAACCCTGCTGGTTGTAGTCAGGCAAGTGTTTGGGGAGGACAGGCAGATCAGGCTTAGGCCCAGTTTTTTTCCGTTCACGGAACCCAGTGCCGAGGTGGATGTATCCTGTATCAGCTGTGACGGGGTGGGCTGCCGGGTGTGTTCAAACACCGGGTGGCTGGAGATACTGGGAGCTGGCATGATTCACCCTAATGTTTTGAAGATGTCCGGCTATGACCCCGAAGAAGTGACCGGCTTTGCTTTCGGATTAGGGGTGGAACGTATAGCCATGCTGAAGTACGGGGTTGACGACCTCCGCCTGTTTTTTGACAATGATAAGAGATTTTTAGCGCAATTCTAAGAACAGCAATAACTGAACCACTAGTCACTAGCCACTTATAACTAGTCACTTTAAAAAGGGGGATTACGATGCGGGTTTCATGTAATTGGTTAAAGGAATATGTCGATATACCGTTTACTCCGGAAGAACTGGCGGAGAGAATGACAATGGCGGGTGTGGCTGTGGAGAACATAGAATACCCCGGCAAAGCCCTTGATAAGATCGTAACCGGACGGATAGAAAAAATTGATCCCCACCCCAATGCCGACAAGCTTGTGATATGCCAGGTTAACATCGGTTCCAATATTCTTCAGGTAGTAACAGGGGCGCCCAATGTCCGGAAAGGTCAAATTATACTTTTAGCCCTGGTAGGGGCTACTCTTCCGGGGGGTAAGATCACCAAGGCCAAGCTGAGGGGTGTGGATTCTTTCGGAATGCTGTGTTCGGCCCGGGAAATGGGCCTGGACCCCAAGAATTTCCCGCCCGATCAGCAGGAGGGCATTCTGGAGTTTGAAGCCGATACACCTCTGGGGATGGATGCCAGGGCGCTTCTTGGTCTTGATGACGCCATCCTTGAACTGGACCTTACCCCAAACCGGGCCGACTGCCTGAGTATGGTCGGCGTAGCCCGGGAGGTATCAGCGGTGCTGGGTACTAAATTGAAACTGCCGGAAATCAGGGTATCCGAGATTGA
>DDKP01000126.1:8036-10671 GCA_002339745.1 Firmicutes bacterium UBA2595
CTGATCCGCAACGTGAAAATCGGTCCATCTCCCAGGTGGATGCAGCAGAGACTGCAGGCTGCCGGGATTAGGCCTATCAGCAATGTGGTTGATGTGACCAATTATGTGATGTTGGAACTGGGCCAGCCTTTGCATGCCTTTGATTATGACAAACTGAAAGGACATTCCATAATTGTCCGGAGGGGTCAGCCGGGGGAGAGGATGTATTCACTTGATGGCGTTGAAAGGCAGCTGACGTCTGACATGCTGGTGATTGCGGATGCCGTGAGGGCCGTGGCTATTGCCGGCGTGATGGGTGGACTCGATACTGAAATCACGGATGATACCACTTCGGTCCTGATCGAGTCGGCTCATTTTAACCCGGCCAGCATCCACCGCACATCCAAGAATTTGGCCCTGCGTTCCGAATCATCGATGAGGTTTGAAAAGGGTGTGGATATTAATGGGTGTCTGCTGGCTGCAACCCGGGCCTGCCAGCTGATCCAGGAAATGGGGGCCGGTGATGTTGTCCGCGACGCTGCAGATAACTTCCCCGGAACTCAGAAAAATCCCGTCATAAGGTTGAGACCGGATAGGGTTGCCCAGATAACGGGAGTGGAAGTACCCCAGGACAAAATCCGTGATATCATGAAAAGGCTGGATTTCAGCGTGGCTGAAGACGGAAATGATTTCATGGTTGAGGTTCCGTTGAGAAGAGGGGACATTTCTCTGGAAATCGACCTGATAGAAGAGATAGCCAGGCTGTTCGGATACAATAATATTCCTACCACCCTGCCGGAAGGAGCAACTACCGAGGGCCGCAGAACCTTTTCGCAAGCTGTCACCAACAAAGTAATAGATATTATGACGGAATGCGGCCTTTCCGAGATCATTACCCTGAGCTTCATGAACCCGAGGGTTTTTGATCTGATGGACATACCCCAGGACAGTTCCCTGCGCCGGGCGGTAACCGTAAATAATCCGCTCAGCGAGGAACAGCGGGTGCTGAGGACTACGATGATCCCGGGAATTCTGGACATTCTGTCCCGGAACACTGTGAGGAAAAATAAGGATCTGGCCTTCTTCGAGGTTGGCCGGACATTCACTCCTGTTGAGGGTGAGAAACTGCCCAAGGAGACGCTTGCCCTGGCTGCCGGCGTCATGGGCAAAACGCCGGGCGGATGGCAGGTAGCGCCTTCCGATATGGACTTTTATTACCTGAAAGGCGTTTTGGAAACCCTGCTGGATTCACTGAATATTTCGGACTACAGCGTTGTCCCCGAGGGCGGTAACCCCACTTTTCACCCGGGAAGGACAGCGGCGATTTTGTTGGCGGGCAGAAAGGCAGGAGTTATTGGAGAAATCCATCCTAATGTTGCCGACAACTATCGCCTGAACGAAAGGGTCTGTATGATGGAGATTAACCTGGAAGATGTGATTGACCTTGCCGGCACTATCAGGAAATACAGCCCGCTGCCCAAGTACCCGGCCGTGGAAAGGGACATGGCCATCGTTGTCAACAGGGATGTCCCGGCCTCTGAGATCCACAGGATGATTCGAGAGAAGGGCGGCGCTCTTTTGGAAAACATCACTCTCTTTGATGTTTACCAGGGGGAGCAAATTAAACAGGGATTCAGGAGCTTGGCCTTTTCCCTCAGGTTCCAGGCCCTTGACAGGACCCTTACAGATGAGGAAGTCAATACTGTGCTGGCAAATATTCAGTCGGCCTTACAGGACACCTTCAAGGCCGAACTCAGGGCTTAGATTGATGACAATGTTTCCTTTAACTGGCCAACGCCCATTAAATTTCCTGTCACTCCAGCAGCCGGGAAGGATTTTGCCAAAATATGACGAATAATTGATAAAACTGAGGGTTACGGGAGGGACGGTACGGTGGAAGAAAAAAACAGGGCCGTGGTTGAAATCTTCGGTGAAGAGTATATCGTCAAGGGGGATGCCACGACGGAATACATGACAATGCTTGCCAGCTATATTGACAAAAAGATGAAACAGATTTCTGCCCGGAATCCGCGGTTAAATATGACAAAGGTTGCAGTGCTGACGGCGCTGAATGTAGCGGACGAATTGAGCAAGCTCCAGGAGGACTATGATACACTGGTTAAGCTGATGGACAGCGAAAAGAAAAAGCATGACCTTGATAGAAAAAAGGTTGATTTTCAAAAAAGAAAGTACTAGCAGCGAGCCTCGCGACAAAAATCGTGAGGCTTTTATTAATCCGCGCTTGAACTTAGACGGATTAGGATAAAATAGGGTAAACATAAGATTTGCGGGGGATCCGGAGTATGAGGCGCATTGAAAATATAGAGATTGCCTGGATAATGAGCAAGATAGCCGAATTGTTGGAACTGAAAGGTGAAAGTATCTTTAAAATACGGGCTTACCGGAAGGCAGCCAAGGCAATCGCGAATTTGGGGACCGACCTGTCTGCTCTTGTGGACGGGAAAAAGCTTGAGAGTGTTCCCGGGATAGGCAAAGCTATCGCGGGCAAGATTGAAGAACTGTTTCAAACCGGTAAAATAAGTTATTACGAGAACCTGAAGTCAGAGGTGCCTCCCGGTTTGCTGGAAATAGTCTCGATTCCGGGCGTTGGTCCTAAAATGGCTCAAGTGTTATATCATAGATTGGGTATTTCATC
>DDKP01000128.1 GCA_002339745.1 Firmicutes bacterium UBA2595
CGCCCGGAGGAAAGTATCCATCCCGTTCATATTGCGATAAACTGGAGTTTGTCCACAAGACTTTTATTGGACAGTCCCCTCAAAATTATCTGGCAAAAACATGCTGGCCTATCTGTTTGTGAATGGGTCTTGACCAAATCCACTTATTGGTTGTCTTGGCCGGATTCCAGTAATAAAGGGCACGGCCCGTGGGGTCGTACCCTGCCAGGGCCAGTTCGGCAGCTTTTATTGACCTCGGGTCGGGATCCAGCCAAATCTGGCCGTCACTTACCGCATCGAAGGCTCCCGGTTGGAACACTACCCCGTTAATACTATCCGGGAAGTCTCCGGAACGTTTCCGGTTCAACACCACCGCAGCTACAGCGACCTGTCCTTCGAACGGTTCTCCCCTGGCCTCCCCATGAATTACCCTGGCCAGCATCATGACTTCATCCCTGGATACACCACGAGAAATAGGACTAGTTGTCTTTACAAAATTAGGTTTTTCCCTTCGGCCGTCCAATAAGTCTCTTGTTTCACGGTTTACTATCCCTGTAGGCTCAATTCTGTTCTTTTTTTGCAGGTCAATAACCGCCTGACGGGTTCTCAATCCAAACAACCCGTCAACAGGTTCAATGTCATAGCCTCTTTTAACAAGTTCCAGCTGAAGCTGCCGGACGTCTCCGCCTATGCGGCCTATTGTCAGGTTCCGCTGATGTTTCTCTCCCGCCCCAGCAGGCACCCCTGAAGCAGCCAGCATTATCATAATAAAGGCTCCGATTATGAAATAAACGGCTACATTATTAGTTCTTTGCATGGTTATCCCTCCTGTCATAAAACTAATAAGTTTGTCCGGCAGGGAGACACTGCATGATTATACTACATTATTGCCGGTTCTCCAACCTTCCTGGGATGATATTAAACCCAAAAAAGCCGTCCAGGGCCTTGCTAAACGCGAATAAAATTTTTTACCTTTTTAAGCCTTAATTTTCTTTTAGTTTATAGCTATATGGAATAATTGTCCAGCCACTTACCACCATGGTCCACCTGCCAAGTAACTACATCAGCCCCGCCAGCCGCCTGACGGTTTTCAGGTTTCTTTCCCAATCCTCGTCACTTTCGGCAGGAATCTCGAGGATAAACGGTTTCTCCCGTAACTTTTGATGATTCAGGATAGCCTTGAATCCCTCCTCTCCGATATAACCCTTCCCTATATCGGCATGCCGGTCCTTGTGGGAACCAAGTTCAAACATGGAATCGTTTCCATGTATAAGTTTAAGGTTGGACAGGCCAACAATACGGTCCAATTCATTGACTGTGGCATCCACTTCCTGCTGGCCGGCAAGATCATAACCGGCGGCAAAACCGTGACATGTGTCAAAACACACCCCGGCCTTTTGTGTTTCTAAATCCTTTAAGACCCTGGCCAGGTGTTCAAAGGTATAGCCGACCTCGCTTCCGGCGCCGGAAGTATTCTCCAGAAGAAGAGTGGTTTCACCGTCGTAATTCCTCAGGGCTGTATTGAGGGCTCTTGTAACCTGATCAAGCCCCTTTTCAACACCCTGTCCCCGGTGGCTGCCCATGTGCAAAACCAGGTAGGATGCGCCCAACAGGTTGGCTCTTGCCATGTCCTCCTTCACCATTGAGACGGCATATTCATGCATTTTGGGGTCTGGTGTAGCCAGGTTCAAAATATACGGTATGTGAATGATTACTGGATTTATATCATGCTTTTCACACAATTTCCGGAACAACCTGACCTCGCCTTCCCCCAGGGCTCGGGCCTTCCCGCCGCGGGGACTGCGGGAAAACATCTGGCAGGCATTGCATTTGAGTTTAACCAGACGCAGGATAGCCTTCTCGAAGCCTGCGTTTATTTTGGTATGAATGCCGATTCTCATGACTACACCCCCTTGAAACAGCGCCCAGTGACCAGTGCCGGTAATAACCTTGGATCAAAGATAAAAACCGATATTCAATCGGTTTTTAAATCTACTTTTCCGCTGCCTGCTGGGCGCGGATGGCCTCTTTGCGCGACAGGTTGACCCTGCCCTGTTCATCTATTTTGATAACCTTCACTAGGATTTCATCGCCGACAGATACTACATCGTCAACCTTGCCGACCCGCTGCTCAGCCAATTGGGAAATATGCACCAGGCCTTCCTTGCCAGGTAATACCTCCACGAAGGCTCCGAATTCCATGATCCTGGTGACTTTCCCCAGATATATTTTGCCAACCTCAACATCAGCAGTAAGACTTTCGATAATCTCCAGGGCTCTCTTTCCGGCTTCGCTGTCAACAGCAGCAATAAATACCCGGCCATCGTCTTCAATATCGATCTTTACGCCGGTCTCGTCAATAATTTTCTTGATGGTCTTCCCGCCAGGACCGATAACGTTCCTGATTTTTTCGGGGTCAATGGTAGTTGTGATAATTCTGGGGGCATATGGCGAAAGGTCAGGCCTGGGTTCGGAAATGACTTCCATCATTTTCTGCAAGATGTGCATCCGGCCGCGTTTTGCCTGAGCAAGGGCATCTTTCAGGATCTCCCTGCTGACCCCGGAGATCTTAATATCCATCTGCAGGGCGGTTACTCCCTTTTCTGTTCCGGCTACTTTGAAGTCCATATCGCCAAGATGGTCCTCAACTCCCTGTATATCGGTAAGAACCGCGAAACTGTCATCTTCCTTGATCAGTCCCATAGCAACCCCCGCGACGGCTGCCCGGATAGGTACCCCGGCATCCATCAGGCTCAGGGTACAGCCGCAAACGCTTCCCATGGATGTAGACCCGTTGGATTCCAGCACTTCCGATACTATTCGTATAGTGTAGGGAAACTCCTCCTCCGACGGGATAACCGGCTCGAGGGCTCGTCCCGCCAGCGCTCCGTGACCTATTTCACGGCGTCCCGGTCCTCTCATGAACCGTGCTTCACCGACGCTGTACGGCGGAAAGTTATAGTGATGAATAAAACGCTTTGATTCTTCCACACCCAGGTCATCCAGTATTTGTTCCTCTCCCACAGCGCCGAGGGTTACAACACTCAGCACCTGGGTCTGCCCCCGGGTGAACAGGCCGGATCCGTGTGTTCTCGGCAGCACCCCAACTTCGCAGGTAATCGGCCTGACTTCGTCCAGGGCACGGCCGTCTATTCGTACCCTGTCTCTCAGTATATATTTCCGCATAGCTTCTTTTTCCAGATGGTCAATTGTGTTGCCCACATGTTTTTGCTGTTCTTCTTCGGGATACTTTCCTTCGGCAAAAAACTGCTTAATCTGTTCTTTGACTTCACCAAACAAGTTTTCCCTCGGAACCTTGGGAAGCCTTTTGTTAATGGATTCTTTAACGGCTTCCTCAATTCTTGGTAAGGCATACTCCCTTACTTCCGCACTGATTTCTTCATCAGTCAGGAAGAGCTTGTAGTCATGTTCCGGCTTTGCAAAACCTTCGGCCAGCGCCGCTTCCGTGAACTCGGCTATAAAAGTCACGATCTTCTTTATTTCCTCATGCCCGTACATGATGGCATCAAGCATAACTTCTTCAGGAACCTCCATGGCCCCGGCTTCTACCATAATTACTGCATCCTTTGTGCCAGCTACTGTAAGGTGCATATCACTTGCTTCAGCCTGGGCCAGAGTGGGATTTATGACAAATTTCCCTTCAACCCTGCCTACTACTACCGCCCCAATCGGGCCTTGGAAGGGAATGTCCGAGATCATAAGAGCGGCGGACGCGCCTGTAATGGCAATCACATCCTGGGGATTGTCCTGGTCTACAGAAAGAACTGTAGCCACAACATGGACATCGTTCCTGTATCCTTTAGGAAATAAGGGCCTGATGGGCCTGTCTATCAACCTGGCCGATAAAATCGCCTTTTCTCCCGGACGCCCCTCACGTTTAATGAAACCTCCCGGGATTTTTCCAACTGCATAGAGCCTTTCCTCGTAATCCACTGTCAGCGGGAAAAAGTCAGTTCCTTCTCTCGGTACTTCCGAACGGGTGGCGGTGACCAAGACTACAGTATCACCGTAACGCACAAGTACAGACCCCCCCGCCTGTTTAGCCAGTCTTCCGGTTTCTATCGACATTTCCCTGCCGCCGACAGGCAAACTACGGATAAAAACACCACTACTGTCTTTCATCAAGGGTTGCTGTCCCTCCTTATAAAAAATAAATTTCTAGTATATTTTGCATAAAATGGGGAGTTCGACGTCTACTTTATTATTTCCTTCTATGTATTGTAAGAATACTATGGATACTCCTAATTCCAAGATAAAAAAGCGGGATGTCCCGCTTTTTCTTATCGCCTCAGCCCAAGCTTATCAATAATTTCACGGTACCGGTCAAAATTCTTCTGCTTCAGGTAATTCAGCAGAGCTCTTCTCTGACCGACCATCTTTAAGAGACCCCGCCGTGAATGATGGTCTTTCTTATGGGTCTTGAGATGCTCCGTCAGGTAGTTAATCCTCTCGGTAAGAATAGCAATCTGTACTTCAGGAGAACCTGTGTCAGAATCATGCAGTTTATATTTTTCAATAATCTGCTTTTTCTGTTCTACGGCCAGTGCCATGTCGTCACCTCCTTTATTTTTGTATCCCCACTAGCCAAGATAATCGCCGGAGTATGCATATTTCCTAGCTAATGGGTTATCTGTTTATTAATAGGGGCAGTTTATAACCAACCCTCCACTAATCATCAAGTAAAAAATTTGCTTGTCCCTGTCCCGTCGGTTAATTATTTCCCGATAACCGTAATCACCAGTCTACCCCCGGGAATGTCTTTGGCCACAATATCAAATACCCGTCCGGACTTTGCAAAAAAACCTCTAAACCTGGTAGCTGCGGGAATGATACCTGGTATCTCCCTGGCGGCGTTGACGATGTCAGATACGGTAATCCTCTCCTGGCGTAAGTCTTTTAAGCGCTTGCGTGCGTGTTCGGTAATTATTATCCGCATCGTGGACATTCCCCAAAACAGTTAGTAAATAAGCTTTTTATTGCTCCTTATTCCCTCTCGCTGGGCTAGTATTGAAAACAAGGCGTCCTGAAATGCGGTTAATAATGCATTTTCGATACCGTTTTTAAAATATAAACTCTCCAACTCGTGTTTCAAGTTGATAAATTCGTCACTGAGACATATTTCGGCCACCTCGTTGATAAATTTCCTGATTTCCTCTTCCCTCGAATCGGAAGCAGCAATTACCATTGAAACGGCCTCCCTCCTTGCAAGGGGCGTTTACCGTAATAATTTTAACATAGATTACTAATGATGTAAATTAAGAGGCAGTATAT
>DDKP01000119.1:0-5632 GCA_002339745.1 Firmicutes bacterium UBA2595
CCGCGCAGCGGTTTGGTACAATAATAAAAGACTTTTTACGGAGGAAAGAAGATGAAAGAACGGGACCCTATTAATGCAGAACAGAAGCGGTTACGGTACCAAATTCAAACTTTCGGCTGCCAGATGAACGAACGGGATTCGGAAGTCCTTGCGGGTATGCTGGAAGGGATGGGATATGAAAAGACGGCTGATATTAATCAAGCCGATATCATCATCTTAAATACCTGCTGTGTGCGGGAAACCGCTGAAAATAAGATCTGGGGCCGCATCGGAGACCTGAAGGCCATAAAAAGCCGAAATCCCGATTTGATAATAGGAATCTGTGGCTGTATGACCCAGCAAAAGGAGATTGGTGAGAAAATCCGCCGCCGGGCTCCGCATGTAGAACTGATTTTCGGTACCCACAATATCCACCAGCTGCCTGAGCTGGTCGACAGGGTTAAGGAAGGAAGAAAGACTATTGTCGATATCTGGGAAACGGAAGGAGACATTATCGAGAACCTGCCTTCTAAAAGAGTTGATGGGGTTAAAGCCTATGTAACGATTATGTATGGATGCAACAACTTCTGTGCCTACTGTATTGTTCCATATGTTCGGGGAAGGGAAAGGAGCCGGAAGCCGGAGGATATTGTACGGGAAGTACAGCAATTGGCTGACGAAGGGTATAAAGAGGTCATGCTGCTGGGCCAGAATGTCAATTCCTACGGCAGGGAACTGTCGCCCAGGACTGATTTCGCTGACCTTCTGCTGGAGCTGGAAGCTGTCGGGGGAATCCAGAGGATACGGTATATGACGTCTCACCCAAGGGATTTTACCGACAGGCTTATTAAAGTGATCGCTTCCTCCCAAAAAGTATGCGAGCACTTCCACCTCCCGGTACAGGCGGGGGGCAACAACGTGCTGAGCAAGATGAACAGGGGATACACCAGGGAAGGTTACCTGGAACTGGTTTCAAAAATCAGGGTCCTGATACCCAATGCAAGCATAACAACAGACCTTATTGTAGGTTTTCCAGGCGAGACGGACGAAGACTTCCAAGAGACAATGGACTTGGTCCGGCAGGTAAGGTTTGACGCTGCATTCACCTTTGTATATAACAAGAGGTCCGGCACACCGGCGGCGGAAATGGCGGGTCAGGTTCCCGAAGAGGTCAAAAAGGCCAGGATCCAGGAACTAATAGAAGTACAGAACGCTATCAGCCTGGAGAAAAACCTGGAGGAAGTGGGGAAAACACATGAGGTGCTGGTAGAGAAGGTCAATAAAAATGACCCCGCTAAACTGGAATCCCGGACAAGGACCAACAAGCTTGTAATGTTTGCAGGAGACCCGCAGTTAATTGGCCGTTTTGTAAATGTTAAGATAATTGAAGCAGGAACGTGGCACCTGGACGGGGAAGTGCTCTAAAAAAGAGGTATTCAGGCAAACATGTCGAAGATTAACAGGAGAATTGGAGGTGAAAAAATGTCAGCAGAAATTATGGAAAAAGCCAATGAATTAGCTGAAGCTATCGCCGGAAGCAAGGAATTGGCAGAAATGAGGGACGCTGAATTAACGATGAACGCAGACCCAACGGCGGTCAATATTATAGAGGAATTCCGGGATAAACAAAAGGCCGTCTATGAGAAGCAGATGCGCGGGGAAGAACTTGACGAACAGGATAAAAAAGACATTGAAACGATTGAGGGGAAAATGAGCGGTCACCCGGCTATCAGGTCCTATCTTGAAGCTTCCGAGAAATTTGAGCACCTTATCAGGAGTGTAAATCTGGTTATAGCCCGGGCTATAGCCGGCCCGGAAGAGGGTTGTGGTTGCGGGACTGTCTGCGGCCCTGACTGCGGCGCCGATTGCGGAACATTCAATTGATTTCGGAAAACGAGGCCTACTGCACGGACCTCGTTTTTTATTATGTTTTGTCCTGCGGGCCAGATTATGGTATTATTAAAGCTATAGGGTTTCTTTAATATGTATTAGCTGCCGGTTTATCCTGAAATCTCCAAGGAGGGAAACGTCTTGACTGCCGTCACTCCCATGATGAAGCAGTATCTTGCTATAAAAGAACAGCACCCTGACGCCATTCTTTTTTTCCGCCTGGGTGATTTCTATGAAATGTTTTTTGACGATGCGGAAACGGCGTCAAGGGTTCTGGAAATAACCCTTACCGCGAGAGACGGTGGTAGCGCCGGCCGGGTGCCGATGTGCGGAATCCCATACCATGCCGCAGACTCATACATTGGTAAACTGATCGAAAATGGATTCCGGGTTGCCATCTGTGAACAGGTAGAAGACCCGCGCACTGCTAAAGGGATAGTAAAACGGGAAGTAACCAGGGTAATAACCCCGGGTACCGTTATAGAAGGCAGTATGCTGGATGAGCGGAAATACAACTTCCTGGTGGGTGTGGTAAAGGATGACTTCGGTTACGGAATAAGTGTGGCTGAGGTTTCTACCGGGTATTTCGGGGTGACAGAAATTAAAGGCCTGCGGGCGCTGGCCCGGCTGGCTGATGAGCTGTCACGGCTGAAACCCGTCGAATGCATTCTTCCGGAAGATTTGAATGAAAATACCGAGCTTGCGGCAAAATTGGCGTCCCTGGGGGGAATGTCGGTAAATTATTATACGCGCCAGGCCTTCATGTTGAAAAACGCGTACAACAGCCTGCTGGAACATTTCGGTACGTGTTCCCTGGAAGGCTTCGGCTGTGAAGAGCTAAAACTCGGGATAAGGGCTGCCGGGGGGATTATTTCTTTTCTCAGGGACACTCAGAAGACGGGACTTTCCCATATCAACAAACTGGTTCCGTATTCTATCGATAACTATATGCTTCTGGATACCGCTACCAGGCGGAACCTGGAACTCACCCAGACCATCAGGGATAACCAGAAAAAAGGGTCCCTCCTCTGGGTCCTTGACCAGACGGTAACTGCTATGGGAGCGAGACTGCTCAAAATGTGGATAGAACAGCCGCTCCTTGACAAAAACAAAATAAATGAACGGCTGGACGCCGTTGAAGAGATTGTCAACAACCCTTTTCTCCGCAACGACCTAAGGGCAGTGCTGAAAAGGGTTTATGACCTGGAAAGGCTGGCCGGGCGGGTAGCCTATGGGACTGCCAATGCCAGGGACCTGTTAGCCCTAAAGTCTTCTCTGGAGATTCTCCCAGGGTTAAAGGAAATGATGAGGGCGGTATATTCCCCGGGGTTGGTGTCAATACAGGAATCGCTGGATTGCCTGGAAGATGTGGTGGATATGGTTAACCGCTCCATTGCTGACGACCCGCCGGTATCTCTTAGGGACGGGGGCATCATAAAAAACGGCTGTAATGACGAGGTTGACAGGTTGAGAAAGGCTTCCCGTGAAGGGAAGGACTGGATTGCGTCCCTGGAGGCGAGGGAAAAGGAACGGACGGGTATCAAATCCCTGAAGGTCGGATTCAACAAGGTATTCGGATATTACATAGAGGTGACCAACGCCAACCTGGCTATGGTCCCTGATGACTACACCAGGAAGCAGACTCTGGCCAATGCGGAGCGGTATATCACGCCCGAGTTAAAGGAATATGAGGACCTGATCCTGGGGGCCGAAGACCGTTTAACACAGTTAGAATATGAACTGTTCTGCCAGGTCAGGGAGCAAATCAACAAGGAAGTTCCACGGATACAACAATGCGCCGTTCTCCTTTCAACCCTGGATGTTTTTCAGTCATTGGCAGAGGCAGCCGTAAACAATAATTACTGCAAACCTGAGGTTAAAGAAAACGATATTATTGAAATAAAAGAAGGCCGGCACCCGGTGGTCGAAAAGGTGCTGATCAATGAGCCCTTTGTCCCTAATGACACTTATCTGGATTGTTCCGGTTACCGCCTGGATATTATTACCGGACCCAACATGGCCGGGAAAAGCACGTATATGAGGCAGGTGGCCCTTATCTGCCTGATGGCCCAGATCGGGTCATATGTTCCGGCGGAAATTGCCCGGATAGGCATAGTTGACCGGGTATTTACCAGGGTTGGCGCTTCGGATGACCTTTCGACGGGCCAATCCACATTTATGGTGGAGATGAATGAAGTGGCCAACATCCTGAATAATGCCACTTCAAAAAGCCTGATTATACTTGATGAGATCGGACGGGGGACCAGCACATTTGACGGCTTGAGCATTGCCTGGGCAGTGGCTGAATTCATTCTCGACCCTAAGAAAATCGGCGCTAAAACCCTTTTCGCCACACATTATCACGAGCTTACCGAACTGGCCAATATTTTTCCCGGGGTTCAGAATCACTGCATCGCCGTTAAGGAGAAAGGTGAAGATATAATATTTCTCCGTAAAATTGTTCCAGGAGGCGCCGACAGGAGTTACGGTATCCAGGTGGCGAGACTGGCGGGTCTTCCCGGGGATGTACTGATGAGGGCCAAAGAGGTACTGGCAACTTTGGAGACAAATGAAGAAATAGCCAAAGGGCAACGGGAAATTGCGGCGGGACGGAGAAGGCACAGCAGGGGGTCGGACCGCGTCCAGTTGAGCCTTTTCGGTGAACCGGACAACTTTCACCCGGTGATTGAAGAACTCAGGGTTTTAGATATACTGCATATTAACCCCGTGGAAGCGTTGAATGTGCTGTACAGGCTCCAGCAAAAAGTAAAAGTTCAGGAACCACAGGAAAGTTAAAAAACTTTTCAGCGAAGGTGATATAGTGTTTGTAGGAATCGACGTTGGAGGTACGTATACCGATGCCGTTCTCACCGACGGAAAGAGCATCATTAAGAAACACAAAGAGATAACCAGGCAGGACAAACTGTTATCCTGCCTGGTTAATGCGCTTGACGATATTTTGGAGGGGCAGGATAAGTCACTTCTGAAAAGAGTGGTTATCAGTACCACTCTGATTACAAACGTTATTGCCGAGAGGAAACACCCCCCGGTAGCCTTGGTCCTGGTTCCCGGTCCGGGTTTAAACCACGGGGAATACAGGTTTAACACCTTGACTTATATACTGGCTGGCGCTATCGATTACAGGGGCAGGGAAACTGCACCAATCAACACGGACGAACTCAGAAAGGTTGGGGAGGATATTGTCCAAAAAGGATTTGGGCATGTGGCGGTTGTGGGAAAGTTTTCCTGCCGCAACAATGCTCATGAGTTATTGATAAAACAGCGCCTGGAAAAGCAGGCGCCGGAGTTAACAATCGAAATGGGCCATACGGTTTCGGCACAGCTGAATTTTCCCAGACGTATTGCTACTGCCATGCTGGCCTGCGCTACCAGAAACATATTTACCGGGTTTGTCAGGGACGTTATGAAATCACTGTCCGAGCGCGGCATTACGGCCCCGGCATTTATACTGAAAGCCGACGGGGGAACCCTGCCTCTGGAGACCGCTCTCACGATGCCTGTGGAAACAATTTATTCAGGTCCCGCCGCCAGTGCCCTGGGTGCACTTTCACTTTCACCCCAAGGCGAAACGTCTGTTGTTGTTGATATCGGCGGCACGACCACCGACCTGGCCCTGATCCTTTCCGGCCAGCCCCTGCTGGCATCCAAGGGCGCCAGGGCAGGGGAACTCCTAACCCATGTGAAATCGTTTGCTGTCAGGTCTGTCCCGCTGGGAGGAGACAGTACAGTAGTTGTAAGGGAA
>DDKP01000119.1:6036-17577 GCA_002339745.1 Firmicutes bacterium UBA2595
ACTCTTACCGATGCCCTGGTTTACCTGGGTAAAGCGGACATAGGGGACAGGGAGAAGGCGGCAGAAGTGATCACCGAACTGACAAAAAAAGCAGGGACACAGCCAGACCAAACGGCAGAACAAATCGTACGAACGGCATGCCAAACAATTGTTAATAATATCGAGCAAATGTTTGCAGACTGGGAGCAGGAACCTGCTTACAGGGTTTGGGAGATCATGCAGAAGACAACAATCCGGCCGAACAACATAGTTGGTATCGGTGGAGCTGCCGGCGGCATCATCCCCGAAGTGGCAAAACTGATGAAATGTACAGCCGTGATTCCGGACCATGCGGAAGTGGCTAACGCCCTGGGCGCGGCAGTGGCCCAGCCCACTGTTACGGTTAACATACGTATAGACACGGAGCGGGGGTATTTTACCGTGGCGGAAGACGGAAGTTCAGGTCCTGTCCCGAAGGGAAGGCTGTTCCGGGACGAAGACGCAGCCAAACTGGTCCGCGAACGGCTGTTTTCCCGGGCGGACGAGTTAAACATCAAAGAATATGTAAACAAAATCGAAATGGTTCACTGCGAGGTTTTCAATATGGTCAGGGATTGGACGGCCATCGGAAAAATTTACGACATTTGTATCCAGACACCCAGAAATATTCTGTTTTACCTGGGACGGGAGGAACCTACAGATGAACAGGAGTGACAAGACCGGCTTGGTATTCTTTCCCGCCTTTGACTGGGCCATTACGCCGACTCATCCGGAGAGGCAGGAGAGGCTGTTATATACCAGGGACCAGATATTTGAAGAGGGTCTAATGGACCTTCCCTGCATCAGGGAGTATAAGCCCCGGTTGGCCGCCTTTAAAGATATAGCCCGGACTCATTTCTGTATACCGGCAGTAAAGGACCAGGTGACAGAGGCGCACCTCATTGCTGCAGGCGGAGCCCTGGTCATCGCCGATGCGCTGATGGCAGGGGAAATCCGGAACGGGTTCGCCCTGGTCAGGCCTCCCGGGCACCATGCCATGAGGATAGTTCATGGTAACCGGGGATTCTGCAACATAAACAACGAAGCAATAATGATAGACTACCTGCGAAAAAAATACGGGCTCAGGAAAATTGCCGTAATCGACACTGACGTTCATCACGGTGACGGCACACAGGATATCTATTACCATGATCCCGATGTACTCTTTATCTCGTTTCACCAGGACGGCAGGACCCTGTATCCCGGATCCGGTTTCACCAGTGAGGCAGGCGGGCCCACCGCGTACGGGAGAACTCTGAATGTTCCCCTGCCGCCCGGGACTACAGATGAAGGTATCCACTATGTATTGGATAACCTGATCCTACCGGTTCTGGCAGACTTCAAACCCGAATTGGTTGTAAATTCGGCCGGGCAGGACAGCCATTTTACAGACCCGTTGGCCAATATGAAAGTTACGGCCCAGGGATATGCGAGGCTCAACGAAAAGTTGCGCCCTGATATTGCCGTGCTGGAAGGCGGTTATGCCATAGAAACGGCTCTGCCATACGTAAATACAGGAATTATCCTGGCCATGGCGGGTATGGATTACAGTAATGTGGTGGAACCCGGCTGTGTTTCCGAAGGTTTTGTCATGAACCAGGAAAAAAAGGAATGGGTCGAAAAGGTTGTGGCCGAACTGACCGGGATTTGGGAGCGCAGGGATACCATCGATATAGAGGTGCTGAGGTCAAAAAGTGAATTTTTCCAGAGGCAGAAAACTGTTTATTATGATACCGACGGCATAAACGAGTACCAGACGGAAAGGCTCAGGTTGTGCCCGGAATGCGGCGGTTTCCTGGCGATAAATTCCCAGGCTTATCATCATAGCGGCATACAGCATAATATATTGGCTTTAAGCATTCCTTACAACGGCTGCCACGAGTGCAGGGAAGAGGCATACGAGGAGTATGAAACCGGAATCAGCAGGAAAGTATACGATTACGTCTACTTCCAGGACAAGGTATCTGATACATACAGGGGGTACAGCAGGGAAAAAGACCGGGAGTGGGAAGAATAATGGGCAAAATCATACTGCTTGATGAACATACTGCCAATAAGATAGCGGCGGGGGAAGTCGTGGAGCGTCCGGCCTCAGTAGTGAAAGAACTGGTGGAAAATGCAATTGACGCCGGTAGCAGCCGGATAGAGGTCTCGATTATTGACGGCGGTTTAACTGAAATTGTCGTTTCGGACAACGGCTCCGGAATGGACACGGTTGATGCCAGGCTGGCCTTTGAAAGACATGCCACCAGCAAAATCCGTTATGCCGGGGATTTGGAAAGGATTCAGACCCTGGGGTTTAGAGGAGAGGCCCTTCCCAGCATCGCGGCAGTATCCAGGGTTAGTCTTAAGACAAGGACCAGGGAGTCTGTTTCCGGGACCGAACTGGTGATAGAAGGCGGTAAAATCCTTAATGTTGATGAGGCGGGGTGCCCTGCGGGGACAATCGTAAAGGTGAACAGGCTTTTCTATAACATGCCTGCCCGGAAAAAACATCTGAAAGGTCCCACTACTGAAGCTGGGCACATCAGTGAGTTGCTCAACAGGTTTGCCATGGGATATCCCTATGTTTCCTTTCAGCTGAAGAGTAACGGCCTGGTTGTTTTAAAAACATCGGGAAACGGGAGCCTTTTGGAATGCATACATAATATCTACGGGGCTGGAACCGCCAGGGAAATGCTGGCTGTTGAAGCTGAAAAAGGAGACTTCAGCATTTTCGGATACATCGGGAAGCCTTCAGTAACCAGGGCTGCCCGTAATCACCAGATATTATTTGTCAACGGAAGGTACGTCCGGAGCCGCTTGATAAGTGAGTGTATTGAGAAGGCATATCACACGATGCTGATGACAGGAAGGCATCCAGTGTTTATAATTAATGTTAATACCAGGGCGGAGGATGTGGATGTCAATGTTCATCCGGCCAAGCAGGAAGTCCGTTTTGCGGATGTCCGGGCCCTCCAGGATTTTATCACGGAAAGAGTTGCAGCGGTCCTGACAGGCAACAGGCTTATTCCAGCTGTTGAGGCGCCCGCCAGGAAGACTTATGCCGGGGATCTCAGGCAGGAAGAGTGGAAGTCTGCCAGGGTTTTTGAAAAACCGCAACAGGATCTGTATAACGCTAATGCGTTCGGGTTGCCTGGACAACCGGACGGCGTATCATCCACACCCGACGGTATTTCAGGGGCAACTGAACCTGTCTCTCCGGACCAACAGGGGGCCCGGGCAGATTTTCCTGACATCAGGCCGATAGGACAGATAGACTGTACGTATATAGTGGCTCAGGGCGCTGACGGCCTTTATCTCATAGACCAGCATGCGGCTCACGAGAGAGTACTTTATGAAAGTTATATGAACAGGTCTGACAGGGCTGCGGCGTCCGAAATATTGCTTTTTCCGGAGACACTGGAGCTGACCCACCAGGAGGCGCAACTGCTCAATGATAATATTGATACCATCACGGACCTGGGTTTTTTGGTCGAACATTTTGGCGGCGATTCTTTTCTGCTGAGAGGAGTGCCTGCGGGTGTTTCCAACGCTCTGGGAAAGGAAATATTTTTAGATTTACTGGATTATTTTTCCCAAAACCGGTACAAAATAACTGGTAAGGCGCTAAGAGAACATCTTATTATTACTATGGCTTGCAAGAACGCTATAAAGGCGAATCACAAGCTTGGTTTGCCGGAAATGGAGTCCCTGTTGGCCCGGCTGGCTGATACCACTTGTCCTTATACGTGTCCCCACGGCAGGCCGACAATGGTACATTTTTCGGGATACGAACTGGAAAAAAGATTTAAACGGGTTTTGTGATATGTCGAGAACAGTTGTAACCACTTCACATAGACCTGATAATGAATCGGTTAATGCCGCCATGACCGCTGCCGCCGAACTCAAAACGGTGTTTGTTGAAAGAAACAGGATGTCATTGGCCAGGATAAGGGAGAAATACGGGATTGAAAATGTTCTTGTGGTGACCGGTAGGGAGGTAAAACTTTTTACACCTCTGGGAGAGTATTTTTTCCATCCCAGCATGAGTGTGCCAAGGCTTAAGGCCATAAAACAGGGAAAACCCGACCACATGGTTGAGGCAATGTCGTTAAAACCGGGGGATTGGGTGCTGGACTGTACCCTTGGACTGGCGTCTGATGCTATTGTAGCGGCTGCCGTGGCAGGCCCTAACGGCCGGGTAGTAGGAGTTGAAATATGCCCGGAATTGGCTTACATGGTGAGGATTGGTTTAAAAAATTACTGTACTGAAACGAAAATCCTGAAAGAAGCAGTGTCCAGGGTGGAGGTTTGGACCGGTGATTGTAACTGCTATCTGGCCGAATTACCGGACAGGTCGTTTGACATCGTCTATTTTGACCCCATGTTCAGGTACCCCCGGATAAAGTCCAGCTCGATGGAGCCGCTGAGGGGAATAATGAACAGCGAGCCGATTCACCCAACGATGATTCGGGAAGCAGTTCGGGTTGCCCGCAAACGAGTGGTTATGAAAGAGAACTGGTTCAGCAAGGAGTTTGAGCGTTTAGGGTTTTTGAGAGTGACGGGCGGAAAATACAGTCCTGTAGCGTACGGGATTATAGACAGGCGGGAGGGGGACACATGAGCGGGAAACTGCCGCTGGTAGTAATCGCAGGTCCCACCGCTGTTGGGAAAACCGATGTAGGAATCCTGGTGGCCAGGAGGATAAACGGTGAAGTTATCTCTGGCGATTCTATGCAGGTTTACAGGCACATGGATATAGGGACGGCGAAACCCACCATTGAGGAGATGGGCGGGATTCCTCACCATATGATAGACATTTTGAATCCGGATGAAGAGTTCAATGTAGCCTTGTTTCAGAAAAAAGTGGAATACTTAATTATAGAAATAAATAAAAGAGGAAAAACACCCATTCTTGTTGGAGGTACAGGGCTTTATATAAATTCGGTTATCAACTACTATGACTTTTCGCCACCTGGAGGTGACCTGGTAAGAAGGGAAGAACTGAGCAGACTGGCTGTCCAGCGGGGAAACGAGTACCTCATGGGTCTCCTGAGGGAAGCGGATCCTGCTGCGGCCAGCAAAATACATCTTAACGATACCCGCAGGTTAGTAAGGGCGCTGGAGGTTTACTATCTCACCGGGCGGCCGATTTCCGGGTTCCAGTACAATTCTGAAGGGATGCCGCCTAAATACAACTTAAGTTATTTTGGGCTGTTAATGAACAGGGAGAAATTGTATCAAAGAATAGAACAAAGAGTTGATAAAATGATAGCGAAGGGGCTGGTAGAAGAAGTCCAAAACCTTATAGAAATGGGATACAAGCCTTCAAATACGGCGATGCAGGCTCTGGGGTACAAGGAGATAATCGATTATTTATACGGCCGGTGCACTCTGGAAGAGGCTGTACTCCTCATTAAGCGTAATACCCGGAGACTGGCCAAGAGGCAAATGACCTGGTTCAGGAGAGACAAAAGAATCAAGTGGATTGATGTCGAAAAATACGATTCTTTACAAGAAATTGCGGATAAAATTACCGCAGAGGTAGGAGGACAATTTAACAAAGCGTAGAATAAAAAAGAAAAAACTGATTTGGAGGGAAAAGAATGACAAAGCCACAGATAAATCTGCAGGACTCATTTTTAAACCAGGTGAGAAAAGAAAACATTCCCGTTACCATATATCTCGTGAACGGATTTCAGCTCAAAGGCCTTGTGAAGGGTTTTGATAATTTTACGGTGATCCTGGAATTTGAGGGAAAACAGCAGATGGTTTACAAACATGCGATATCTACTATTTCACCGTTTAAAGCCATTTCGACAACCTTTAACGAACAGCCGAAATAAAAAGGGTCTAAATAAGAAACCAGCCGGTTGGCTGGTTCTTATTTTATGATATAGTTACTTTTTGGCAACTTTAAGTTTAAGCGCTTTACCTGCTTTAAAAAGAGGAACTTTTGTTGCCGGGATATTGATTACTTTGCCGGACTGAGGATTACGTCCTTTTCTGGCCTTGCGCTGCTTAACTTCAAAAGTTCCAAAACCGATAAACTGAGCTTTCTCACCCTTGGCGAGAGCTTCCTGGATGCTGGCGAACACAGCATTCACAGCTTTCTCAACATCTTTTTTCTTCAAAGTTTTAACCTTGTCTGTAACTCTTGCAATCAGGTCAGTTTTTGTCAACAATAAAACCTCCTTTTTGTCACTAGATGATAGGGTTGATTAATATGGTATGTTATGAAAACTCCCAAAAACCCTCCCTTCGGATTAGAATGGCTTCACTGAAAAGGACACACAATTTTCATTTGAATTAAGTGTGGCCTCAAAGTACTCTACATTAGAAAAACCTGCCATGGACAGTACCATCGGCAGGTTCAGTGAACATCGGCAACTGGCTGTCCAATAAGGAGGACCCTGTAGTTTTGCGTCCCTTTCTTACGAAAGGTTTGCCTTTTCGCTAAGTGATTCGGTTTTACCGTTTTAGTTATTCTACACACGTAACAAAAATCCTGCAAATTAAACCAAATTATAGCATTATTTTTATTTTTTTATCACACATATACTTTTATTGAGTATAATAGTAAGGTAGAAAACTGTGCCAAAGGGGGAAAGATGGTTGGAAATAAAAATCATCCGACCTAGAGCCAGAGGCGATGACGGTAAATCCGGCAGGATATCGGAAAAGGATGAAGTCACTCCGGTTAAGGCACTAACAATTTTTACCGGGCTGGAAAAAAAGAAGGAAAAAATATCCGCCCCGGAAGCTGAAAATAACGGGAAGATATCGGAAATTCTCGGTGAACTCGATGATCTCATCGGGCTACAGACGGTTAAAAAACTTGTTTACGAGATTAGAGCGTTTGTCGAAATACAAAGGAGGCGGCAGCAGGAAAAGCTCATCTCGGAACCCATGACCCTGCACATGGTATTCAAAGGAAACCCGGGGACCGGTAAAACCACGGTTGCCAGGATTATAGGAAGACTGTTCAAAGAAATGAACATTCTTTCCAAGGGCCACCTGGTTGAGGTGGAACGGGCTGATTTGGTAGGTGAATACATAGGCCATACAGCTCAGAAAACCCGCGAGCAACTGAAGAGATCATTAGGGGGAGTCCTGTTTATTGACGAGGCTTATTCCCTGGCCAGGGGAGGGGAAAAAGACTTTGGCAAGGAGGCAATCGATGTTCTGGTTAAGGCCATGGAAGACAATAAGGACAACCTGATTCTTATCCTTGCGGGGTACAAAGTGGAAATGAACGAATTCATAAAAACCAATCCGGGACTGAAATCACGGTTTCCGATCCATATCGACTTTCCAGACTACAGTGTCCGGGAACTGATGGAAATAGCCTCTCTTATGCTGAGCAAGAGACAATATACCCTTTCAACGGCTGCCGGGGAGGCTTTGAAGAGAGTTCTTGAACTCCAGACGGGAAAGGGTTATGAACATTCAGGCAATGCCAGGCTGGTAAGGAACCTCATCGAAAAGGCCATCAGAAAGCAGGCGGTTAGGCTTATAAATAAAAAAGAAATTACCCGGGAAGATTTAATACAGATTAGCGAGGAAGACATAGAAGAAGCCAGGGAACAGCTGTTGAGAGCGTGCTACAGGCAAAATCAGGCATGAAAAGGTTAAAGGAAAATTGCCGGTTATCGCGAAACACTCTTACCAATACCGATGTGATGTCAGAGAACAAGCTTTGTTAAACCCCACAGTTATTTGTCGGTGGCGGCTTTGCTTCATGTTAAACTGTGCAACCGTAAAACTGGAGGCAATCAGGATGTTTAATAGGAATCTCGAAGAGTTAGCCAAACAGGTTGAAGAAGACATCAAGCCAGTCTACAATGAACTTGACAGAATCTCGCTGTTGAACCACGCCAAGGTGCTGGATGCATTTCATAAAACACGGGTGAGCGAATATCACTTAAAGGGTTCCACCGGATACGGATACGGGGATCCCGGGCGAGAAGCGGTAGAAAAGGTTTTTGCATCCGTTTTCCGCGCCGAGGCCGCCCTGGTCAGGGGACAGATCAGTTGTGGGACTCATGCCATCAGCGTATGTCTTTTTGGTATCCTGAGGCCCGGGGATGAGCTTCTCTTTGTGACAGGACAGCCTTATGACACTCTTCAAGAGGTCATTGGAGTGCGCGGTTCGGCTTCCGGAAGTCTCCGTGAATGGGGGATAACTTACCAACAGGTCAACTTGTTAGGAGACGGCGGAGTTGACGAAGATGGAATAATAAAAAGCCTAAATAACAGAACAAAAGTCGTCATGATCCAGCGTTCCAGGGGTTACGACTGGCGCCCGGCGGTCGGTATCAAAGAAATAGAAAAGATATGTAAATTGGTCAGAAGTGTCCGTGAAGACATTGTTGTGTTAGTAGATAACTGTTACGGGGAATTTGTGGAAGAAAAAGAGCCTATTGAAGCGGGAGCGGACCTGGCGGCAGGTTCGTTAACTAAGAACCCGGGAGGAGGAATCGTTCCCACCGGTGGGTATATTGTGGGCAAAAACCACCTGGTTGAGATGGTGGCCAACAGGATGACGGCGCCGGGCTTAGGCGGGAATGTGGGCGCCAGTCTTGAGTTCAACCGTTGGTTTTTACAGGGGTTGTTCTTGGCTCCTCATGTGGTTAGTGAAGCTCTCAAGGGATCAGTATTTACAGCTGGCCTGTTTGAACGACTGGGGTATGAGGTTTCACCCCGGCATGAGGAGCAAAGGTCGGATATAATCCAGGCTGTCAGGTTGAAAAGTGAAGAAGAAATGGTCGCTTTCTGCCGGGGGCTGCAAAAGGGGTCACCGCTGGATGGGCATGTAATACCGGAACCGGTTAACATACCCGGATATGAAGACAAAATAGTCATGGCCGGAGGCACGTTTGTGGCCGGATCTACTATTGAGCTGAGCGCTGACGGGCCTGTGAGGGAACCCTTCGCAGTTTACATGCAGGGCGGTTTATCCAAGGAATATGTAAAACTGGGAATCATGTCAGCGGCTAAGGAGTGCCTGTCTGCCGGAGCAAAGAAAGTCTGACTGTTGGGAGGATTTAGTAGATTTGGGTCGAATATAAAAGCATGGGTTAGCGAAAAGGGGGGTGGGTAGTGGAAGCTTTAGAAAACAACAAAGTATTGGTGATTGATGACGATAGGTTTATTGTGAAAGTCATATCCGATTGCCTGGAAAAAGAAGGATTTGTGGTAAATGTTGCATATGACTTCAATTCCGGGATGGATAAGATATATAATAATGCCCCGGATATAATCCTACTGGATGTTGTTTTACCTGAAATGAACGGGGTAGAAATATGCAGGTTGCTTAGAAATGATACGAGAACCAGCCATGTTCCGATAATTATGCTAACATCTAAGGTAAACATAGAGGACAAAGTGGCGGGACTTGATGCGGGCGCCGATGATTATATCACAAAACCTTTCGAATGTCTTGAACTTATTGCCAGGATTAAAAGCCATATCAGGAGAGCAAAACAGGAAAAATCTTTTAATCCGCTGACGGAACTCCCGGGAAATCTCCTGATTGAAGAGGAAATCAGGCAAAGGGTCAATGATATCAAAAAGAAGTTTGCAGTCCTTTATATCGACCTGGATAATTTTAAGGCTTATAATGATGTTTACGGGTTCCTCAAGGGCGATGAAGTGATTAAGTTTGTAGCTCACATATTGAAGAAGAACATCAAAGAACTGGGCAACCCGGATGATTTTATCGGGCATATAGGGGGAGACGATTTTATTGCCATTACTACTCCCAGTAAAGTTGACATAATATGCAAGTCAATCATCAATCAGTTCGACAGTACTATATCCCTCTTTTATTCAACGGAGGACCGCAGGCGGGGCTTTATCGTTACCAGGGACCGTTCCAACCAGGAAATCAAGTATCCCTTTATGACCATTTCCATTGCTATAGTATCCAATGAAAAAAGACATATAAACAGCCATTGGCAAGTGGCGGAAATAGCGGCCGAGATGAAAAAATACGCTAAGTCGCTGCAGGGAAGCGTATATGTAAAAGACAGAAGGGTAAGGTAACAAGGATGGAGGGAATGTCGATACTGGTATTTTGGCTGGTCTTAATTGTGATGGCTGCAGGGGCCCTGGGAACTTTACTGCCGATCATCCCCGGTACTCCGCTGATCTTTTTGGCGGCGCTGATTTACGGCTTTTATGAGGGCTTTAACAAATTAACCCCGCTGGTGTTGGTGATTTTATTTGTCTTAATGTTAATGTCATTTGCCATTGATTATTTTGCCGGTATTATAGGCGCAAAAACTTACGGAGCCAGTAAATACGGGACATGGGGGTCATTCCTGGGTGGCCTGTTGGGTATAATTCTGTTCAATATTCCCGGTCTGCTGGTCGGTCCCTTCATCGGCGCAGTCGCGGGAGAAATTATTTCAGGGAGAAGGACTGAAGAAGCTGTAAAAGTAGGTTTTGGAACGGTAGTCGGCTTGGCCGGAGGAGCTTTTTTTAAAGTGCTTCTTGCAATATCAATGATTACTGTTTACGTGGTAAGCGTCGTTTAACCGGTGTTTGAGTAGAAAAAAATTCCGATAAATTTCAGCAATAACCGTTAAAGTTGGAAAAAAGTTGTTTTACGGAAAACTAAATGTAAACCTCAACAGGATTATATATAATAAATTGTAAGAATATTACCGCAAATTTAAGGGCGAGTAAAAGGGTGTAATGAAGATGATGAAAAACAAAGTGCAGGTACTTCTTTTTATTTGCAAGAACTGTAAAGGAATGACAGATAAGCTGTTACCTGAAATTCAGCTTCATTTTTCACACAGCCTCAAGGTGTTGCCGGTAACATGCCCTTCCCAGATCGACCCCTTTGTTTACATAAAATTACTGAAAAAAAGCTGTGACGGGATTATTATGGCGTGTCCAAAGGATGCCTGTTGCTGCCCGGAGAACAAGAAAGTAATTAAGAGGCGTGAAATTGTCAAAGATATGCTGCCGATATTCGGACTTGATAGAGAAAAGTTCCAGGTAGCCAGCGTTTCACCGTTCTATTGGTCCGAACTCATGAATATAGTGAAGCAGATGATGGCATTGATTAAGACGGAAAACCAGAATCTCGAAGAAACAAGATACTTGTTTAACGAGGACGATTACTCAAATTCATATAAATGGCTAAATTGAAAAGAGCACCACAGGTGCTCTTTTAGTTTGACGGGTACGTTGTTAATGTATACGCCGAAATACTCCGATGACCTTACCCAATATCTTTACATCCTTGGTGTATATCGGTTCCATTGAAGCATTTTCCGGCTGAAGCCTGATATGATCTTTTTCTTTGTAAAAGGTCTTTACTGTGGCTTCATGATCCAGAAGGGCTACTACTATGTCTCCGTTCCTGGCATGGGACTGTTGGCGGACCAGTATGTAGTCCCTGTCCAGTATGCCGGCGTCAATCATACTGTTTCCGCGAACCGATAGAATAAACACACTGTCATTATTTACGAAGTCAACCGGTAAAGGAAAGATGTCATCTATGTTTTCAACGGCAAGAATAGGCTG
>DDKP01000104.1:0-12150 GCA_002339745.1 Firmicutes bacterium UBA2595
CGTGCATACCGTGGAGAAATTCCCGGGGTGAAGAAAGCCAGCTGGTAATTGGTAGAAAGGGGGTTAATTGTTAATGGTTATGACAGATCCTATTTCGGATTTCCTGACCAGGGTCCGGAATGCGAATATGGTTAACCACGAAAAGGTGGAAATACCGGCATCAAAGGTGAAAAAAGCAATCGCAGAGATTATGAGGGAAGAAGGTTACATCAAAGACTGCGAGTTCATAGATGACGGAAAACAGGGAATTATCAGGATCTACCTGAAATATGGCGCCAATAAACAGAAAGTTATCACAGGTCTGAGGCGTATCAGCAAGCCAGGTCTGCGGGTATATGCCAAAAAAGATGAAATACCCCGCGTTCTTGGCGGGTTGGGTACAGCCGTGATTTCGACTTCCAAGGGAATTATGACGGACAAGGAAGCCCGCAAACAGGGACTCGGCGGGGAAATAATCTGTTACATCTGGTAATAGAAACCAATAACAGTTGAAGGACAGTCCGTGTACAGGAGGTGTAATAATGTCCAGGATAGGAAAACAGCCTATTAACATCCCACAAGGGGTTGAGATAAAGGTCGAAGGCAACCTGGTCACTGTTAAAGGGCCTAAGGGACAGCTGAGCAGGCAGATACACAAAGATATGATTATCGAAACCGTTGATAACCAGGTAATGGTGAAAAGACCCAGTGAAGAGAAATTCCATAAATCGCTGCATGGTTTGACCAGGACCCTGATTAACAATATGGTAATGGGCGTAACGAACGGTTTTGAGAAGGCACTTGAATTGGTGGGTGTCGGTTACCGGGCTCAAAAACAGGGTAACAAACTGGTACTGTCGGTAGGTTATTCTCACCCGGTTGAAATTGAACCAAAGCCCGGTATAGAGATTGAAGTACCGGCTCCAACCAAGATAATTGTCAGGGGAGCCGATAAGGAATCTGTGGGAGCTACGGCAGCCAACATCAGAAAGGTTAGAGAGCCCGAACCGTATAAAGGTAAGGGGATTAAGTACCAGGACGAACGTATCCGCCGCAAAGTTGGCAAGGCCGGGGGTAAGAAGAAATAGAAAGGAGTGAAATCCTTGTTCAAGCGGGTTGATCGAAAGGCTGAATCCAGGAAAAGGCACTTGCGGGTCCGCAACCGGGTTGAGGGCACACCGGAGCGTCCCAGATTGAGTGTATACAGAAGCCTTAACCATATTTATGCCCAGATAATTGACGATACAAAAGGAGTTACTCTGGTAGCCGCGTCCACGATGGATAACGGTCTAAAAGACCAGTTCAGCGCCGGGGGGAACATCGAAGCGGCAAAGGTTGTCGGTAAGGCGGTGGCTGAGAGAGCCCTGGAAAAGGGAGTAAAGAAAGTTGTATTTGACCGGGGCGGGCACATTTATCACGGGCGAATCAAAGCGCTGGCTGAAGCGGCGCGGGAAGCGGGTTTGGATTTTTAAGTCTTGAGGTAAGGAGGGAAATGAATGGCGCGGATTGACGCGAGTAAACTTGAATTATCTGAAAAAGTTGTTGGTATAAATCGTGTTGCCAAGGTGGTCAAGGGCGGCCGCCGGTTCAGTTTCAGTGCGCTGGTGGTTGTCGGAGACAGCAATGGTCATGTGGGAGCCGGCTTGGGAAAAGCCGGCGAAGTCCCTGAGTCTATTCGCAAAGGAATCGAGGATGCCAAGAAAAATATGGTAGAAGTTCCGCTTGTCGGTACTACTATCCCCCATGAAATAACTGGCCATTTCGGTGCAGGCAAGGTGCTGCTAAAACCGGCAGCTCCCGGTACAGGCGTTATCGCTGGCGGTCCTGTCAGGGCTATTCTTGAATTGGCGGGAGTTAAGGATATTCTGACAAAGTCCCTTGGTTCCAATAACGCTCACAACATGGTCAATGCAACTATGGATGCTTTGAGAAACCTCAAGCGGGCTGAAGAGGTAGCAAAGCTGCGTGGCAAAAACGTGGAAGAGCTCTTAGGTTAGGGGGTAGACTGAAAATGGCCAAATTGAAAGTCACTCTGGTTAAGAGTATTATCGGAAGTTCCAAATCCCAAAGGGACACGGTGAAGAGTCTGGGGTTAAAAAAGATTAACAGCTGCTCAGAGCATGACGATACACCGCAGATCCGCGGGATGGTCCGTAAGATTGAACATCTGGTTAAAGTCGAAGAAACGGAATAGGAGGTGCACTTATGGAGCTTCACAGCATCAAGCCTGCGCCGGGAGCAAGGAAAAAACCTACCCGCAAAGGGAGAGGTATAGGCTCAGGTTTAGGCAAGACTGCCGGCCGGGGGCATAAAGGGCAGAAAGCGCGCGCCGGCGCCGGTGGAAAACTTGGTTTCGAGGGCGGACAGAAACCTTTGATCCAGAGAATTCCCAAGAGAGGGTTCCATAATAAATGGGCCAAAGAGTATGCAGAAGTTAATGTGGCGGCCCTGAACAAATTCGAGAGCGGTTCCGTTGTAACCGCCGAGGAACTTAAACAGGCCGGTATCATTAAAAGCATCAAAGACGGAGTTAAAATTCTTGGTAAAGGTAATCTTGAAAAACCACTGACTGTTCAGGTTCGCGCCTTCAGTAAGTCCGCTGTTGAAAAGATTACTGCCGCCGGTGGAAAAGCCGAGGTGATTTAGGTTGTTACATGCCCTGAAGAGTTCCTTAAAGGCAGGAGACTTAAGAAAAAGAATCTTATTTACCTTGTTAATGTTTGTGGTTTTCAGGATTGGGGCGCACATTCCCACTCCCGGTATAAACGCCCAGGCAATCGAGACCCTGATTAAAGGCGGAGGCAATATTCTGGGCTTCTTCGACGTGATTTCCGGAGGAGCGTTTAAGAGATTTTCCATATTTGCGATGAGTATTACCCCTTATATTAATGCCTCGATTATTATGCAGTTGTTGACGGTTGTCATACCGAAACTTGAACGGCTGGCCAAGGAAGGCGAAGAAGGCCGGAAGAAAATTACCCAGTATACCCGTTACGGAACGGTTATCCTGGGGTTTATCCAGGCTGTGGGGATGGCTTTTACGCTTAAAGCGGCCGGCGCTTTAACGAATCCCGGCATTGGGTCCTATTTAATTATTGCCATCACCCTTACAGCGGGTACGGCATTTCTGATGTGGCTCGGCGAGCAGATTACCGAAAAAGGTATAGGCAACGGTATATCCCTGATCATTTTTGCCGGGATTGTGGCATCTATTCCCGGAGCCCTGTACAGGATCTGGATAGGGCTGACCAGCGGGACCGTAAATGTGTTCAGCGTAATTCTTCTCGTTATTATCGGCGCGCTCGTTATCGCGGCAGTTGTCGCCGTCAATGAAGGCCAGAGGAGAATTCCCGTACAGTATGCTAAAAGGGTGGTTGGAAGACGTGTATACGGAGGTCAAAGCACTCACATACCGCTCAAGGTGAACCAGGCCGGGGTTATCCCCGTAATATTTGCCTCGTCCATCTTGTTGTTTCCAACTACGATAGCGCAGTTTTTCCCTACTCAGGCAATATCCACCTGGATCCAGAATGTGTTCAGGTGGGGTGGGCCGACACACACCATATTGTACGCACTGTTAATAATATTTTTTACCTATTTCTATACAGCCATTACTTTTAATCCTATGGATGTAGCTGATAACATGAAGAAATACGGTGGATTCATTCCCGGCTTAAGACCTGGCAGGCCCACTGCCGAATATCTTGATAAGATTCTTACCAGGGTGACACTGTCAGGTGCGATTTTCCTGGCGTTGATTGCAATCCTGCCAACCTTTGTTTTACTTGCTACCAAGATCCAGAATGTATACTTTGGCGGGACGGGGCTTCTTATAGTTGTAGGGGTGGCCCTGGAAACTATGAAGCAGATTGAATCTCACCTGCTTATGAGGCATTATCAAGGGTTTATGAAATAGTTGGGAGCGAGCAGACGTGATAGTTTGCAAATCGGAACGTGAGCTCGGTTACATGAGAGACGCGGGCAGAGTTGTGGCCCTGACTCACAAGGAAGTCGAAAAAGCGGTTAAACCAGGGGTGACCACCCTCGAACTAGACAAAATAGCGGAGGACTTTATAATTGCGAAAGGCTCCAGGCCCGCTTTTAAGGGTTACAACGGTTTTCCGGCTTCAATTTGTTCATCTGTGAATGAACAGGTAGTCCACGGTATTCCCAGTTTAAAGAAATTGGAATGTGGGGATATTATTAGTATTGACATCGGCGCAGAAATAAATGGATTTTTTGGTGACAGCGCGGTAACTCTTCCAGTTGGAGACATTACTCCCGAAGCCCTTAAACTTATCCGGGTCACTGAAGAAGCGCTATTTAAGGGAATAAAAAAAGCGCTCAAAGGCAGGAGACTAAGCGATATATCGCACGCAATTCAATCGTACGTTGAGAAAAACGGGTTTTCGGTGGTGAGGGATTACGTGGGGCACGGGATCGGCAGTAAGATGCATGAGGAACCGCAGGTGCCCAATTTCGGTCCCTCCGGGCGCGGTCCCAGGCTCCGTCCTGGCATGACTCTGGCTATTGAACCTATGGTCAATGAAGGTACACATGAGGTTGAAACTTTAGAGGACAACTGGACGGTGGTTACCGCAGACAGGAAGTTATCTGCCCACTTTGAGCATTCTATAGCCATTACTGACAGGGAACCCGAGATCTTAACCAAAATTTAGTTTAGTTTCAAAATAGGTTTCGGGAGGTGCTATAATGTTAGCGGGAGAGGTACAGATAGGCCAACTTGTCAGATCCACAGCAGGTCGGGATGCAGGAAAAATCTATTTGGTTTACGATGTGCTGGATGAAGCCTTTGTTCGGGTAATAGATGGCGATAAAAGAAAATTGACAAATCCCAAGAAAAAAAATATCAAACACCTCGAGTTCTTTCCGGCTAGAGCGGACGCTGTTGCTGAAAAGCTTCGCAAGGGAGAGCTTGTTACGGAGGAAGAGATTACGGAGACCATAAAGAACTTGGGATAGAGCCATAAAGGATCGAGAGTCTGAACAAAAGGGAGGGTGTTTGCCTAGTGTCTAAACAGGATGTTATTGAAGTCGAAGGAACCGTGATTGAACCGCTGCCTAACGCAATGTTCCGGGTGGAATTAGAGAACGGTCATAAAGTACTGGCTCATGTTTCCGGGAAGATTAGAATGAATTTTATCCGGATTTTGCCGGGAGATAGAGTAACTATTGAGTTATCACCCTACGACCTGTCACGCGGACGCATAGTTTATCGCTATAAGTAGGGTTTACCGGAAGGAGGACAATAGATGAAAGTAAGACCATCGGTGAAACCTATATGTGAAAAATGCAAGATTATCAAGAGAAAAGGCCGGATAATGGTAATTTGTGAAAATCCCAAACACAAGCAGAAGCAGAGATAAATTAGAGGAAATAACAGAACTAAGGACGGAGGTGCATATAATGGCGAGGATAGCTGGGGTCGACCTGCCCCGCGAGAAACGTGTGGAAGTTGCTCTTACTTATATTTTCGGTATCGGATTACCTTCTGCCCAGAAGATTTTGGCCGGAACAGGAATTAATCCTGACACTAGGGTTAGAGACCTGACCGAGGAAGAGATAGCGAAATTAAGAGATTACATTGACAAGAATTTCAAGGTTGAAGGGGATCTGCGAAGGGATATTTCATTGAGCATCAAGCGGTTGATGGAAATCGGCTGTTACCGGGGCCTAAGGCACAGGAGAGGTCTGCCTGTACGTGGGCAGCGGACCAAGACCAATGCCAGGACGAGAAAAGGTCCCAGGCGGACCGTCGGAGTACGCCGTAAAAAATAAGCAAGGGGGGTAAAGAATGGCACGCAGAGTCAGAACAAAGCGCAAGGAACGGAAAAATGTCGAGCATGGAGTTGCTCATATCAGATCCACTTTCAATAACACCATTGTAACCATATCCGATAGGACCGGTAACTGTATCTCCTGGGCCAGCGCCGGTACGCTCGGTTTTAAAGGATCCAGGAAGAGTACACCGTTTGCGGCCCAGATGGCTGCAGAGGCAGCCGCCAAGGAAGCAATGGAACACGGGATGAAAGAAATAGAAGTATATGTCAAAGGGCCAGGCGCCGGCAGGGAGGCGGCTATCAGGGCAATTCAGGCTGCGGGCTTGGAAGTTAACATGATTAAGGATGTTACTCCCATTCCTCATAACGGGTGCCGGCCGCCTAAGAGAAGAAGGGTATAGGAGGTGTTAACGCAGGATGGCCAGATATGCAGGACCTGTTTGCAGGTTGTGCCGCAGGGAAGGCGCAAAATTATATCTAAAGGGTGACAGGTGCTATACCAATAAGTGTGCGATTGACAGGAGAGGTTATGCTCCAGGACAGCACGGTCAGAACCGCAAAAAAATATCAGAGTACGGCGTACAGCTGAGGGAAAAACAGAAAGCGCGCCGTATTTACGGGATTTTGGAGAACCAGTTTCGCAATTATTTCGAAAAGGCTGAAAGGCAGAAAGGAATCACCGGGGAAAACCTGCTCAAACTGTTGGAGAGACGGCTGGATAATGTTGTCTTCAGGCTGGGGTTTGGCGGCTCTCGCACCGAAGCCAGGCAGCTGGTTCGCCATGGGCATTTCACGGTAAACGGTAAAAAAGTCAACATTCCCTCCTACCTGGTAACACCCGGCGACGTTATAGAAGTACGCGATAAGAGCCGTGAGTTCAACAGATTCAAGGAGTTGGCTGAACAGGCAGCGCGGAAGACCCCACCGGCCTGGCTGGAGTTGGAAGCCGACCAGTATAAAGGAAAGGTGGTTGCGATTCCTTCTCGGGAAGAAATTGATGTACCTATTGAGGAGCACCTCATTGTAGAGCTGTACTCCAGGTAATCTACCGCGTTTTCGAGTCTCGAGAAGGAGGGTTCACTTATGTTAGAAATAGAAAAGCCCAAAATTGAATGTGTGGAACTTAGTGATGACAACACATATGGAAAGTTTGTGGTTGAGCCTTTGGAGAGGGGTTACGGGATAACCCTGGGGAATTCTCTGAGACGGATACTGCTGTCATCACTGCCTGGGGCTGCAGTTACCTCAGTTAAGATTGACGGTGTTCTGCATGAGTTTTCAACAATTCCCGGAATACTAGAGGATGTAACTGATATCATCTTAAATCTGAAAGCCCTGTGCATCAAAATGCATACGGAGGAAGAACGTGTACTGAGAATTGAGGCTGACAAGCCCGGTATAGTCACGGCCGGAGATATTATTACAGACGCTGATGTGGATATTCTTAATCCAGCCCTCAAGATAGCAACCATCGCCGATGGCCGTTTATACATGGAAATTGTAGTGGCCAAGGGACGGGGTTATGTTCCGGCTGAACGGAATAAAAGGGATGACCATGTGATAGGGGTTATCCCGGTAGACTCTGCTTTCAGTCCGGTTCGTAAAGTTAATTACATGGTGGAAGACACCAGGGTTGGGCAGATTACTGACTACGACAAGCTTACCCTGGAAGTATGGACTAACGGGAGCATCAGGCCGGATGAGGCTACCAGCCTTTCCGCCAAGATCCTCAGTGAATACTTACGACAGTTCATCGGATTAACTGAAACAATAAACGATGTCGAAATAATGGTTGAAAAAGAAGAAGAGGAAAAGGACAAGATTCTTGAAATGACTATTGAAGAACTTGACCTTTCCGTCCGCTCTTATAACTGTCTTAAACGGGCCGGAATCAATACAGTTGAAGAATTGACCCAGCGTACAGAAGAAGATATGATTAAAGTACGCAACCTCGGCAAGAAATCTCTTGAAGAGGTTATTCATAAACTGCGCGAACTGGGTTTATCTTTGAAGGAGTCTGAAGATTAAATAAGAAGGGGGGAAACACAATGGCATTTCCTAAACTAGGTGTTCCTACCGACCACAGGAAAGCAATGCTGCGTAACATGGTAACTTCCCTGCTGCGTGAAGAAAGGGTTCAGACCACTGCTGCCCGGGCCAGGTCAGTAAGCCGCCTGGCGGAAAAGATGATCACCCTCGGCAAACGCGGTGACCTTCATGCCAGGAGACAGGCGGCAGAGTTCATTGTAGATGAGGATGTCGTAAAAAAACTGTTCGATGTATTGGCAACCAAGTATGCCGACAGGCAGGGCGGATATACCCGGGTAATCAAAGTAGGCCATCGGCGCGGTGACGCCGCTGAGATGGTGGTATTAGAGCTGGTTTAAGTCAGTCGGGAAGATTTAGGGTCAGGATGGTTTACTAAGCAAGAAGTTGTAAACAAATTCCTGACTTCTATTTTTAACTGGCAGCGCCTTATCAGGGCAGGTATGCAAGACTGAAGTTGTTTGATAATGGTTGTACAACCGCACCTTTTGAATATAATAAATTGTCTGCGTAATAAATACACAAGTGGTGTTTTATGAGCATTCTGATTGAAATTCAAAATCTAGCCTTCTGGTATGGGCAGGGTAGTGAAGAAGTCCCGGTAATCAAGGACCTCAACCTAACCGTTGAAAAGGGAGAATTTGTTGCTGTTGTAGGTCCTAACGGTTGCGGGAAATCCACGCTTATCAGGCACCTGAACGGACTGCTGATCCCGCGCCGCGGGACGGTGACCGTAAACGGCCTTGTTACCGCTGAAGACCGGAACCTCCCGGTTATCCGCCGGAAAGTGGGAATGGTTTTTCAAAATCCGGATAACCAGCTTTTTGCTGCAATAGTAGAGGAAGATGTGGCCTTCGGCTTGGAAAACCTGTGTTTACCCCGGGAGGAAATAAGGAAGAGAGTCGATACCGCCCTGGCTCAGGTTGGTATGGCGGAGTACAAACAATACCCCCCGCACAGACTTTCGGGCGGCCAAAAGCAGAAAGTGGCTATAGCCGGTATCCTTGCTGTGCAACCTGAATGCATATTACTTGACGAGCCTACATCTATGCTGGACCCCCGTGGCAAAAAAGAAGTTCGCGAAGCCGTCAGGGAGTTGAACAAGCGGCTGGGAATCACTGTTATCTACGTTACCCATGATATGAACGAGGCTCTGGATTGTGAAAGGCTGGTCGCGCTGTCAGGCGGGAATATTGTATTTGACGGCAAGCCGGGAGATTTTTTTGCTGACCGGCTGCGCCTAAGTCAGATTGGCCTGCAGCCTCCTCCTATCAAAGAATTGGTGAATAATCTGATCAATGAAGGGGTAAACCTCCCGGGACAAATTAATTCCACCCAGGAACTGGTGAATGTCTTATGCCGATAGAGTTGAGGAACGTCAGCTACACTTATTCGAAAAAAACACCTTTTGCCAGAATGGGCATCAGTAATGTCAGCATCCGTATCGATGACGGTGAGTGGATTGCCGTGATGGGGCCCACCGGCTCCGGCAAGTCAACCATGCTGCAGCACCTGAACGGCCTGTTAAAGCCGGATATTGGCCAAGTTCTATTGGACCACGTGGATATACACGCTACCCCGGCTTCTCTGCGGGAAGCCAGGCAAAAGGTAGGGCTGGTTTTTCAGTACCCGGAGCACCAGTTGTTCGGCAGTACTGTGTTCGAGGAGATTGCTTACGGACCTGACAATTTCGGTTTTTCCGGTTCTGATATAGAAAACAGGGTCAGGACAGCTATGGATACTGTAGGACTGGATTACACAAAGTACAAAGACCGGCATCCGTATGACCTGAGCGGGGGCGAAAAACGCAGAGTAGCCCTGGCAGGTATCCTGGCCGCCAGTCCGCGGGTCATTGCCCTGGATGAACCTACTGCCGGGCTTGACCCCTTGGGAAGGCAAAAACTCTTGGAAACAATTACCTGGTTGAACCGGAATGAGGGCAAAACTGTAATCTGGGTTACCCATGAGATAACGGAAATTGCTGCCCTGATTGACAGGGTGGTCATTATAACAAATGGGCGGATAGTTTTGGATGGAACCGCCCGAGAAGTACTGAACAATCCCTTGATTACGGAACTTGGATTGGATGTTCCCCTGGCAGTGGAAGTATCCAATCATTTGAAAAGAAAAGGAAAGACTGTTCAAGGTCAGCCGCTCACTATAGACGAAATCAGCAAAGAAATAGTCAGGCTTGTGAGGTAGTTTCATGGAAGGTATTGTCTTAGGGCAGTATGTCCCCGGAAATTCACTGCTGCATAGACTTGACCCCAGGACCAAATTGATCGTGTCTGCAGTACTGTTATGGGTTATTTTTCTTCTCGACGGACCGTTGGAATATACGGGTTTCGGGATATTTATTGTCTTTTTGTACCTTTTGGCAGGAGTTACGGGCAGTTTCTTAAAAATAATGAGACCAGGTTTGTACCTGGTACTCATTACTTTAATTATAAACATGATTTTGACCCCGGGCCGTGTGATTCTTGACCTGGGGCTGGTCGATATTACTCATGAGGGCTTTATACAGGGCCTGACTATGGGTTTCAGGCTGGTTTTCCTGATATCCATGTCATCTCTTGTCACCCTGACCACATCGCCGGTGCGGATGACAGACGGGCTGGAGCTTTTGATGAAACCATTCAAAAGAATTGGGATACCGGCCGGTGAACTGGCTATGATGATGAACATTGCCTTGCGATTTATTCCGACTTTTTGGGAAGAAACGGACAAAATAAGAAAAGCCCAGGTTGCCAGGGGAGCGGACTTTGACAGCTGGAATCCCGGCCGGAGAATCAAATATATGACTGCCTTGTTGGTACCCCTGTTTGTAAGCGCTTTCAGGAAGGCGGACGAACTGTCCATGGCCATGGAAGCCAGGGGCTACACGGTAGGCATGGAAAGAACAAGCTTGCACGAACTGAAAATGAACTTCCGCGACTACCTGGCCCTGACTGTATTTTTTATTTCAGTAGCCGCCTTCATAATCAATAAATACATCGTTTGAGCCAGCTTGGATGAGGAACACGGAAAACAGTGTGCAAATGGCCGGACTGGCTTGAAAGAGGATGGTTCACTTTGCGCAATATCAAAGTAACAATTGAATACGACGGCACCAACTACCACGGCTTCCAGCGCCAGGCCGGCGGAGTACCCACAATTCAGCAGGTTCTTGAAGATACCCTGGCCCAGCTAACCAAACACCAGGTTAATGTTATTGGCGCAGGCCGCACTGACGCCGGGGTTCATGCCAAGGGACAGGTAATCAACTTTATGACCGATTGTCGTATTCCGGAAGACAGAATTGTCCTGGCTATGAACAGCCTGCTTCCGGACGATATTGTGGCCCAAAAAGCGGAAGAGGCAGACCCGTCTTTTCATGCCCAGTTTGACGCCAGGAGTAAAATATACAGGTACCACGTTTTTAACTTCAGGGTACCTTCGGCTTTTCACAGGCTATATAGCTATCATGTCCCGCAGGAACTGGATATTGATAAGATGAGAGAAGCAGCCGGGTATATTACCGGGCGGCACGATTTTTCCGCATTCCGGGCTGCCGGGTCCAACGCTAAAACATCTGTCAGAAATGTGTACAGACTCGATATAGAACATGTCCCGCCCCACATATATTTAACCATTGAGGCTGACGGTTTTTTATACAATATGGTCAGGATCATCACCGGAACGCTACTCTATGTAGGCAAAGGCAAACTTGCTCCCCGTAATGTCCGTGAATTCGTTGAAGCGGGCAGGCGGGAAGAGGCGGGTCCTACCGTTCCGCCACAGGGACTGTGCCTGATGGAAGTGAAGTATTAAATAGCGGCCCCGTTTTTCCCCCGGGTTTTACTCCAGGCCATTTTCAACTTGTTCAGGCTGTTTTATATCAAGGGATTCTGTTGTGGGAATGCGAAGAATATAAATACTTACGCCGAAATCTATAAGAAGAAGAGTGACAACCAGCCAGGGGTGCGCTGCCACAAATATGATTGACACTACTATGGAAAAATTTAAGACTGCGATTGATATTATCTTCGCTTTGCGGGGTATGGTCCTGGTTTCTTCCCAGTTTCTTATCGTGGGTCCAAAATACCTGGTATTTATCAGCCACCGGTGAAAAGTGACGGAGCTCCTGGCAAAACAGGCTGCCGCCAATAAAACAAGCGGGGTTGTGGGCAGAACCGGAAGAAATATTCCTATAAAGGCCAGAATAAGTGATATGATGCCCAATAAGAACAAAATAATTCTGAGCATGATCATTCCTCTGTCATAGTATTGTCGCATTTACTACAAAACAGTTTACTATATGTCAAATAGTTCGTCAAACTTCGAC
>DDKP01000104.1:12498-15369 GCA_002339745.1 Firmicutes bacterium UBA2595
TTTAGACTTTCTTGACACGGGAGCACATTTTGTAATAAAATATATTCGTGACTTTATAACCAGTCCACAGCCCCGGACCGGTTTGGATGGCCTGCCAGTGGTAGATGGCGGCCAAATAATCAAGCAGCAGTGAGGAGGGAAACAAGTGTCTACTTATATGGCCAAGCCAAATGAGATAAAAAAGAAATGGTACATTATTGACGCCGAAGGAAAGGCTCTTGGCCGGGTGGCTTCCGAAGCGGCCAGGCTGCTGAGAGGGAAACACAAGGCGATTTTCACACCCCACGTAGATACCGGGGATTATGTAATTGTTATCAATGCCGACAAGGTTGTACTTACAGGGAAAAAGCTCCAGCAGAAAAAATATGTTCGCCACTCCGGTTACCCCGGCGGACTGAAAATTGAGTCCTATGACAAACTGATGAAAGAAAAACCGGAACTTGCTGTTGAAAAAGCTGTAAAGGGCATGCTTCCGCATAATCGCCTGGGGCGTCTCCAGGGACGAAAACTGAAGGTTTACAGGGGAGTTGAACACCCCCATGCCGCTCAACAGCCGGAAATATGGGAGTTCGCCGGTTAATGCAACGGGAAGGAGGAAGTGAGTATGGCACAGGTCCAATTTCAGGGAACAGGGCGTAGAAAAAATGCGGTTGCACGTGTCCGGCTCGTTCCCGGCGACGGTAAACTGGTCGTCAACAACAAGCCATTAAGGGAATATTTCGGCAAAAGGACTCTGGAAATGATTGTAAAACAGCCGTTAAACTTGACCAATACTGTAGCCCAGTATGATATATTGGCCAAAGTCGAAGGCGGTGGCGCCACGGGCCAGGCCGGGGCTATGCGTCTTGGTATTGCCCGTGCACTGATAAAGGCTGACCCTAACCTTCGCGGGGTATTAAAAAAGGCCGGTTTTTTGACCAGAGACCCCAGAGAGAAGGAGAGAAAGAAATACGGGTTGAAGAAAGCCCGCAGGGCGCCCCAGTACTCAAAGCGTTAAACAAAGGGAGGTTTTACCTTCCTTTTTTGTACATCAGAATGGAAGCGGCAGCCTCCAAATCTCTATTTGTCCTAAATAATACTAAGTATAATGTCTTTTTAAAAATTTTTCAGAAAATTCGCTAGAACTACATAAATAAAAAAGGAATATAAATATTTGAGTAGAATAGTCTTTATTAGGACTTATGAAATTAATCGGGAAAGGAGGGGAAAAAAGAAGAATGGAAAGGAAACTACATAGCAGGTCAATCCGCACAGTTGTGTTTGCCGCGGTTTTTGTTTTAATGGCTCTTTTGGTGGCTGGATGCAGTTCCAAACCGGCTACCTCTGACAAGGCGACTTCTCCGGCAAGCTCTACGACAACTCCTGCTTCGTCCGAGAAGAAGGATACTCCGGTAAAGGTGGACAGTTCAGCGATAGCTAATGTCGAATGCGCCCAGTGTCACGAAATGTGGCCCGAAATTGCTACCTGGCAGACTTCTGTCCACGCTAAGGTTCCCTGCCTGACCTGCCATAAGGGATATACTCCGAACAAGGCCGCTCATGACAGCGGGTTTGCCAAGCCAATCAGGATCAAGAACCCGGTATCCGATGAGGCCTGCCGAAGCTGTCATGCTATGGAAAACAGGCTGGCTACTTTGCTGCCTGACCTGATTGCCCCCCACGATAAGCATGAAAAGGGCCAGGTTCCCTGCCTCGCATGCCACAGGTTCGTGACTCACGGCAATATCGCCGAGCGCAAGGTTACCATCAGACCGGAGTATGCTAACTATGACCAGTGGACTCCCGACCTGGCCAGGAAAGCGGCTCCTCAGGTTATGCGCCGTCCCAATATGTTCGTTTGTATAACCTGTCACGAGCAGCGCAAAGTTACCACTGCATGTGCAGCCTGCCATTACTATCCGGACAGGAAGAGCCTGCCTTCCCATGAGAACCCGCAGTGGAGGGTGGTTCACGGTAAGGCTGGACGTCAGGATGTCAATAACTGTGCTAAGTGTCACTATGACAAGGAGAGTCAGAAGTTCGCAACTCCGTCCACAGGAGATATAATTGCTGATTTTGCCCGGGCCAACAGTTACTGCTACGGTTGCCACCTGAAGCGTCCCGCTAACCATGATGGCCATTGGATTTCCAAACATCCGCAGATGGCTAACGAAAGAGGTTTGCTGAACTGTTTCGCCTGCCACGACAAGAACCAGCCCGGACCTAACGTTACAGGCACATACTGTAATACCTGTCACTGGTTCCCGGTTCCGGCTCCTCCAGCGCCCCCGGCAACTCAGGAACAAAAACAATAAAGGCATTAACAAAGGAGGACTAAATGTCCTCCTTTTAATATCTTTTAAGTTTTTTAAGACAGGTATTGATCTTACTTCTGCTTTGGGGCTTCCCGGGTATAGTACTTGACCAGCCCGGAATAGATGGCATAGGCCAATTTGCGCTGATATGCAGGGTCTGTCAGCAGTTTGGCCTCGGCCGGGTTGGAGATGAACCCTATTTCGATAATTACAGAAGTCATGTTCGTGTTCCGGGTTGTGTAGAAATCTTCCGACTTGGCAACCCTGTTGGTGTTTCCTAAAATCCTGACCAGTTCTGACTGGATAGCGTGAGCCAGTTTTTTACTTTCTGCCCGGTTTCTCTGGTAAAAGGTCTGAGCTCCCCGCCAGCGGGAAGACGGAATAGCATTTACATGGATACTGAGATAAAGGTCAGCCTTATTGTCATTGGCCAGTTTAACCCGCTGGCTTAAATCTGCTCTTTTTCTTGTTAACAGGCGGCCCGAACCGGGCGTGCCGAGGTCTATGTCTGATTCGCGGGTCATCAGGACCATCGCTCCCGCCTGGTTCAGAAGACTTTTCAGCCTTTTGCCGACCT
>DDKP01000100.1:0-2759 GCA_002339745.1 Firmicutes bacterium UBA2595
GCCGAAGCAGTAATGGAAGCGGCAGAGGCTGTAACGGGGTTAAGCATACATGTTTATACGAGGAGAAGTGAATTATGAAGTTTACGCCGTTTAAATTTCAGTTACCCTTAGCCGCAGGGGGTATTGCCCTCATGGCCTTTAATTATCTGCAGTTTGCAGTGCCTCACGGAAAAGGATTAATAAAATTATCAGATATCCCCTGGGATAGATTAACTCTGGGGCAAACTACCCTGTATCTCCCCTTAATCGGAATTATGTTCACATTCACTATTATAAACTTAGTTTTTAGCGCTGTTTTTTTTAAAAGTCTTGTCCAATGGATTTACAATAAGAATGAATATACCGGTTTTATGAGCGCTCCGCCGACAACAAATGTAGGTATTTTTATACCCATTGCCTCCCTGTCTATGACCGCACAGGTAATTTTGGCCCCTTTGGCTTTTTTTCTTCCGAAATTAGCGTCTAATGTGCAAGCGTTGATGTTGCCCGGCTTAGTCTTTTTTGGAATACTTTGGTTTACGCTTTTCATGCTCGAATTTAATCTTCTTAAGATCTGGTTAAGCCAGCCAATGGATGTAACTAAATTAAATTTTGTGTGGTTGATTGACGTTTTTACATTTGGTTTGGTTAGTTTAACGGGCACAGGAATTGCCGCTATGTCCAGCAACAGAGATATTGCTTCGATAGCAGCCTTTACGTCCTTGTTTACTTTAAGTGTTGGTGTTTTCTTGCTTATTACTAAACTTTCTTATTTGATTTACCTACAGATAAAATCCGCCAGTTTACCGCAAAATCCTGTGCTGCCCAGTTACTTTTTAGTGATTCCCATTACTTGTCTGTTCGGATTGAGCTTTTACAGGATTACGCTGTATTTACAAACATATTTTCAATTTGATATCAAAGTTTCATCGTTCTTTTTGATTAATTTTTCTTACGTTATTACAATCGGCTGGGGTATCTTTTGTTTATATTTACTCAGCAATTACTTTAAAGATTATTTCTATAAAAGCGAATTTTCTCCAACCCAGTGGGCTATGGTTTGAGCTCTGGTTGGCTCTCAAGTTTTGGGAGTTTATGTTTACGGACATTATTTTCCCAGCTTACTACTTTCGGCTGTGAACTATGCAAGTACAGTATTGGCATCAATTATATTTATTTTTGTTTTCGTTAAATTTTATCAGGCGAGAAGAAACTAATAATTAATCAACTGCTGAATATTTGATTGACATCTATTCTAAAAAACAAAATGTCTTCACTCATACTTTGAGGGAAGCTCCTTTCTTAAATGCCGGAGAGTTAATCTCCGGCAGTTTTTTATCTCTTGAGCTACTCCCTTTGATTTTGGCAACATTTACATTGATGGTATTTAACAACTTCGTAACAACTTTGAGTTATAATTAATAGAAACTAGAACCATTACTATTATGCCCTGTGGGAGGAGTTATGGAATTTATTCTTAACGGAAACAAGCAAGAGTACACGGCATTCATCAACAGGCATGAAAAAGGACACTTCCTGCAGACCCTATCCTGGTGCGGAAGCTGCCTTTGTGGGCAGAAACTTTATGTACTGCACATTTTTGTCTTTCCGGCGGCATACATTTAATTAGTAGACAAGGAGGGGTGTTATGTCCTGGAAAGACCGTAAGAGACATTTCCAGCAGCAGGTCGCAAATTTTCTCGATATCCCCAGGGACCTGATGTTGGACCTGCCCAAAGTGACTCTGGTAGGTGATGTTCAGGCTTACGTGGAGAACCACCGGGGTATAGTTGTATACAACAGTGAGCAGGTTAGGATAAACACAACCCTTGGTGAACTGGAGATTTCCGGCCTTGATTTATCGCTTAGAAATATACTGCCTGATGAAATTCTGGTAGAAGGAAGAATTAAGTCCGTCGTTTACAGGGGTTAGGGGGAATAAAGGCTGTGCTCTACCGCTTGTGGTCATTCCTGACCGGCTACGTTACCTTGGTTGTAAAAGGTGGAAATTTAGAAAAGTTGATAAACATGGCGGTCAGCCGCGGACTGTACCTTTGGGACATCAGGCGGGTAGACCCGGACACCGCCCGGGTCAAGTTGAGACTAAACGGGATTAAGGCTCTCCGCCATATTGCCCGCGTAACCAGGTGCCGCTTCAGGATAACAGGCAAAAGCGGGCTCCCGTTCAAGGTTGCCCGGTTGAAAAAAAGCAAAACGCTGCTGGCGGGAGCAGTAATATCGGCGCTGCTGGTTTATATCATGTCTTCATTTATCTGGTTTGTTGAGGTCAGGGGGAACAAAAATATCCCGGCGGACCGGGTGGAAAAAATTGCGGGGGAAGCAGGCCTGGCTATAGGAACTCTAAAAGCCGGTTTAAACAAGGATAGTATTGAAAAATACATCAGGAACGAAATCCCCGGTGTAGCATGGGTCGGCATAAAGATAACGGGAACCAAGGCCATAATTGAGATTGCCGAAAAGATTATAATCCCGCCCGTGGATAACTCGCCGGCCAACGTGGTGGCGGAAAAAGCCGGGCTCATACAGGACCTGCTGGTGCTCAGCGGTAAGCCTGTAGTCAGTGAAGGGGAAATGGTGCGGAAGGGAGATGTCCTTATAACCGGCTGCATAACCCCGGAGCCTAAACCCGGGGAGAAGCCGGACGGGGAAAACCGGGACCACCAGGTTCCTCTCACGCCGGTAAGACTGGTAAGGGCAAAGGGGATTGTCAGGGCCAAAGTGTGGTACGAAGGTTATGGGGAATGCAGCCTGGTGGACCA
>DDKP01000100.1:3151-12235 GCA_002339745.1 Firmicutes bacterium UBA2595
GCAAGGCACTGGTAATAAAGGGGCCGAAGAGGTCCCCGTACCGTGATTTTGTAACCTCCACCAATATCAAAAAACTCCCGGAATGGAGGAATATCAACATCCCTGTCGAAGTAGTTACAACGAATTATTATGAAGTTGAGAAATACCGTGATATAATAGATATATCTGATGCCAAATCACGGGCCCGCGACAAAGCGCTGGCCGGCGCCAGGACCAAAGTTCCTTCAGACGCCAGGATTGTGCGGGAGATTTCGGAAGAAATCTTTGCCCGTGGCAGCAATATCATCAGGGTTAAGGCGGTATTGGAAGTAATCGAAGAAATAGGCAGTACGGAACCACTGAAGCAGGAAGTGAACCCGTAAGAATAAAGCATTAAAACGGGAGGTCAAGACCTGTTGATTGTTAAAACAGAAAAAAAGATTTCACTGGAAGAACTTAAAGATGCTGCCAGTATATTCGGTCACTATGACGAAAACCTCAAACTGGTGGAAAAAGAATTCGGGGTAAATATTGTAGTAAGAGACGACAATATCATTATCAGCGGCGAGCGGGATCAAGTGGAGCGGGCTTTTCAGGTCCTGGCCCAGCTGGGTGAATTGAGCGCATTAGGTCAGCAGGTTGCTCCAAGAGAAGTTCAATACGTCATTAAACTTGTCAAAGAGGGGCACGGCGAAAAGATCGGCGAACTGGCTTCGGATGTTGTCATAATCACCTTCCGCGGTAAGTTGGTGAAACCGAAAACCCACGGGCAGAAAAGGTATGTCGAGGCCATCAGGAATCATGATATTGTTTTTGGCATCGGGCCTGCCGGGACGGGCAAGACTTACCTGGCGGTGGCGATGGCCGCCAGGGCCCTTAAAGAAAAAACCATAAGCCGGCTCATTATTACCAGGCCGGCCGTGGAGGCCGGGGAAAAGCTCGGTTTCCTTCCCGGCGACCTGCAGGAAAAGGTAAACCCTTATCTACGGCCCCTGTACGACAGTCTTTACGATATCCTGGGAACTGACAAAACACAAAAGCTGTTGGACAAAAACGTGATTGAAATAGCTCCCCTGGCCTATATGAGGGGCCGGACTCTCAGTGATGCTTTTATAATACTGGACGAAGCACAGAACACAACTCCGGAACAGATGAAGATGTTCCTTACCAGGTTGGGTTTCGGGTCAAAGGCGGTAATTACCGGAGATGTGACCCAGGTCGACCTTCCCAAGGGACAATTTTCAGGATTGCTGGAAGCCAAAAAGACACTTAAGGATATCGAAGGCATTTCCTTTCAGTGTCTGGGTGGAGAAGACGTGATGAGGCACGAATTAGTCCAGAGGATCATATCCGCTTACGAGAAAGCGGAACAGAATAAGGCACGTTAAGTTGGGAGTGACGTGAATGGCGCCCGTTCAAAAGAGGATTGCCGCATTGCTGCGGGACAAGGTTTATCCTGCCCTGCGCAATACGACGGCAAAGCGCCTGATGATTGGGTTCGGGTTCTTTATCGTTACCACTACTATACTTTCTTTGAATCTGGTTCCTGAAAGAATAGATATTAAAATTGGACAGCCTTCCCCGAAAACAATTAAGGCGACCAGGACTCTTGAGTTTGAAGACAGGATAAAGACAGAGGAGGCCAGGCGGAAAGCTGTCGAATCGGTAGGAAAAGTCCATGAACAAAGCCCTGGGGTGCCGGAACAGGTCACCGGCAATATCACAGAGGTAATGAACGATGTCAAAGCGGTGAGCGGCAATGCCCAGTTAGACCCTGCTGAAAAGGTTGTACAGTTGAAAAAAAGTATCCCGTTCACCCTTCCGGAAGGTGTATATATAAGCCTGTCCCAGTATGACAGCCAAACCATCCAAAATATTGATATTAAAACCCGCGACATCGTCACCAGGGCCCTCAGCAAGGGAATCTCTGACGAAAACCTGGACAAAATAAAAGCCTCCCTCCTGGAACAGGATGTGGAAACCATCAACCTGCCCAGGGATGCCAAGGTTTTTGTAGGCGCACTGATTGACAATTTCCTGCGGCCGAATTTTCTTTATAATGAGGAAGCAACCCAGGAAAAAATCAGGCTAGCCAGGGAGTCGGTGGCTCCAGTTATGATAGCCGTCCAGAGAGGCGAAAAGATTATCGGTGAAGGAGAAATTGTTACTCCTGCTCATATTCAGAAGCTTGAGGCTTTGGGACTGCTCAAAGCCCCTGTTCCGGTCAGCGCCGTATTGGGGATGGCCGTACTGGTCGGAATAGGAATGACCGTGGTCATGATCTATCTCTACCAGCACAGGATCGATATCTACCAGAATGAAGGTTTTCTGGTCCTGATTTCAATTATAGTTATTTCAGCGCTGCTGCTGGCTAAGACCATCATCGCCATAGAAATAAAGCCCGCGTGGGCCGCTCTGCTGGGATACATGGTCCCCATCGCCGCTGCCAGCATGCTGCTGGCAATACTCCTTGACACAAAGCTGGCCCTGCTGGTGACAGCTATCCTCAGCGGTATGCTTGGAGTCATTACCGGGAACGAGCTGCGTTTTGCCCTGGTGGGCCTGATTTCCGGTGTTGTGGGAGTGTACAGTGTATCGAAATTGAGCCAGCGCTCCGACCTGGCTAAGGCGGGCCTGGTTTATATCAGTTCAGCCAATATTCTCAGTATCATCTCAGTAGAAATGATAACCCGGGGCTTTAACTCCACTTCTCTTGCCCTGGGGGTGATAGTGGGTCTATTAAACGGGATATTTTCCGCTATTCTGACCATTGGAGTTCTCCCGTATCTCGAGAGCGCTTTTGGTATAACCTCATCTGTTAAGCTGCTGGAACTGGCCAACCCCGGTCAGCCTCTACTAAAACAGCTGCTGATGGAAGCGCCGGGTACTTACCACCATAGCATTATAGTCGGGAACCTTGCTGAGGCGGCTGCAGACGCGGTGGGCGGCGATTCCCTGCTGGTCAGAGTCGGTTCATACTACCACGATATTGGAAAAGTACGCAGGCCCTACTTTTTTATTGAAAACCAGTTGTCCACCGAAAACCCTCATGACAAGATTACGCCAAACCTCAGCACTTTGATAATCACCTCCCATACCGAGGATGGGGTAGAGCTGGCCCGTGAGCACAAACTGCCGAAACCTATCATAGATATAATTGAACAGCATCACGGTACCAGCCTAGTCAGCTATTTCTTCCACCGGGCGCTGGAAAACGATAAAAATGAGCGCACTGTTCACGAGGAAGACTTCAGGTACGAGGGCCCCAAACCCCAGACCAAGGAAGCTGCGATGGTGATGCTGGCTGATTCGGTGGAAGCTGCGGTCCGTGCCCTGCAGAAACCTACCCCAGGAAGAATAGAGGGTTTGGTCCGCAGGGTTATCAAGGATAAGCTACAGGACGAGCAGCTGGACGAGTGCGACCTGACGTTCAAAGACCTTGACATCATAGCCGGAGCTTTTGTAAGGGTGTTGTCCGGAATATTTCATACAAGGGTCGAGTACCCGGACACGGTTATCAAGGAAATAGAGAGGAGAAAAGCCAGGGATGCCGGTATTCGTAAACAACCTGCAGGAAAAAGTGAAAACGGTCAGCATGCTAACTGAGACAATCAATCTTGTTGTGACAGCGGCCTTAAAAGTGGAGAACAGGGTTGATGACCCTGAAGTAAGCGTCGCCCTGGTGGACGATAGTTATATAAAAGAATTAAATTATAAATACCGTCACAAGGACAAGCCTACTGATGTCCTGTCATTCCCAATGGATCCCCCCCCTGAAGAGGAACTTCCGGTAGTAGACGACGAAAACAACCTTCTGGGGGACATCATCATATCATTAGAAACTGCCGAACGCCAAGCGCAGGAATATGGGCACTCCCTTCTGCGCGAAGTGGCTTATCTGACGGCCCACGGGATGTTTCACCTTCTGGGGTATACTCACGACGGTACTGAAGACCGCCGGGTTATGAGGGAAAAAGAAGAAAAAGTTCTTTCTTTGCTTAACATAAACAGGTAAAATTATAAGCATCTATCAGACAGGACAGTCGTAGGTGCTTTTTAGTAGGTGATTGGGTATTGTATGTTGGCAGCAAACCACCAGTTCACGCAGTATTTTATATCATCTTAATCGCGTTCCTGGTACTGCCGGGCTGTGCCGGTCAGGGTAGCGGTAAACGCAGTGAAATAGCCGGCCCCAGTGAAACAGCCGGCAGCAGTGAAAGTACGAAGCACAATCAGGAAAGTACCGTCCAAAACTTGGTCCGGTGTCCCCTTTCCGGTGATATGGCGCCTGAGGAAACCATCAACCGCAGGCCTCTGGCGGTTATGGTGGAAAATGTACCTGCGGCCCGGCCGCAGTCCGGCCTGGATAAAGCCGATGTGGTTTATGAGATTCTGGCTGAGGGGGGGATTACCAGGTTTCTGGCCGTATACCTGCACGGAGATGCCGAGGAGGTTGGACCGGTGCGCAGCGCCCGTCCTTACTTTATAGAGAGGATGCTTGAGTACAACGCTGTATATGCATACTGCGGCGGCAGTGAGGCGGCCAAAGAAATGATCCGGCGAGAAGAAGTTGCTTCACTGGACGAGTTTGGTGTAGGCCGGCAGGCTTACCGGAGGATAAAAGGGCGAAAGGCTCCACACAATCTTTACGCTGACACAAAAAAACTCAGGGAAGTCGGTGCAGATAGAGGTTACGAGAAAAAAGTGAAGCTCCCCGATTTTTATTTTCTTAATCCGGGAGAAGAAAACGAGGGCGGAATCACTGCCGGAAAGGTTGTTATTAATTATCCCAAGAATTTCAACATTGTGCGGTGGGACAATGATTCCAACGGCAAGATGTACAGCCGGTACCAGGGAGGAAGTGCCCACCGGGATGCCGTAACAGGCAGGCAGTTGACCGGGAGCAATATAATTGTCCAATTTGTAAAGACTAAGGTAATAGATGACGAGGGGCGCATGCAAATGACCATGGTGGGCCGGGGAAGGGCAATCCTGTTCACCGGCGGCAGAGTTTATGAAGGGTACTGGTCGAAAAAGAGCCTGCGGGCGCAAACTTTTTTCTACGGAAAGAACGGACAACTGCTCAGGTTTAACCCCGGGCAGACCTGGATAGAAGTGGCGCCTATAGGTACAAGAGTGGAATATGAGTAGTGGCAATGAAGTAGTGGCCGGTTACCAGGGGCTAAACGTGAGGTGACAGGTGTCACTTGCCATGTGTAAGAGACTAGTATTAGCGGTAGGTCCGCTGACCCAGAATAAATATAAAGCAGGTGGGTATATGGCAAAAAATTTATCTGCGGAGGAAATCGGCAGGCTTATACAAGCAGCCCGCAGTGCGCGGGAAAAGGCATATGCCCCTTATTCCGGCTTTCGGGTGGGGGCTGCCGCCCTTGGCTCAGACGGTCAAATATATAGCGGATGCAATGTGGAAAACGCTGCTTACGGTCTCACCAACTGTGCGGAAAGAACGGCCGTCTTCAAGGCTGTATCCGAAGGAAACCGGGAGTTTAGAGCCATAGCGCTGTTTGCAGATACTGACCAGTTCTGTGCCCCGTGCGGGGCATGCCGCCAGGTTATATTCGAATTCGGAAAAGATATTCTGGTTATTCAGGCAAATAACCAGGGCAGCTACATTATAAATACAGTAAAGGAATTGTTACCCGGCGGCTTTGGTGCCGGTCTTATGGGAAGGGAGATTATCGAGTGATTAGCCAGGATAAGTTCAGGTCTGGTTTTATAGCCCTGGTAGGTAGACCCAATGTTGGAAAATCCACTCTCATGAATCAACTGGTGGGGCAGAAGCTGGCCATTGTATCGGATAAGGCACAGACAACCAGGAACAAGATAACAGCGGTTTTGACAACCGATAAAGCCCAGCTGATTTTTATTGACACACCAGGTATCCATAAGCCTAAACACAAGTTGGGTGAATATATGGTTAAAGTAGCTGAGAACGTCCTGCGGGAGGTGGATGTAATCCTGTTTCTGGTGGAGGCTAATCATAAAAAAATTGGCCCGGGAGACAGGTATATAACTGACCAGCTCAGGCAAACGAAAACACCGGTGGTCCTGGTAATAAACAAGACAGACCTGGTAGAGAAGAGCGAAATTCTGCCCTTGATGGACATGTATCGCCAGGAGATGGACTTTACTGCAATCATACCTGTATCCGCTTTACATGGCCGGAATACCGGAGAGCTTGTCAGTCTGCTGGAGGGGATGCTGCCCCCGGGACCCAGGTATTACCCGGATGACATGATAACAGATCAGCCGGAGAGGGCTATCATTAAAGAGATTATACGTGAAAAGGTACTATACCTGACCAGGGAAGAAATCCCCCATGCGGTAGCCGTTGAGGTTGAAGAAGTCAGACCGAGAAAGGACAATCTGATCTATGTGAAGAGTATTATTTATACAGAAAAAGAGTCTCAGAAAGGAATCATTGTGGGAAAGAACGGCCAGATGCTGAAAAAGATAGGAGCCCTGGCCCGGGAAGAAATAGAACACCTTCTGGGTTCAAAAGTCTATTTGGACCTCTGGGTAAAAGTGAAAAAAGACTGGCGAAACCGTTTAAGCTTGTTGAAGGAATTCGGTTATGCCCAAACCGAGTAAATGAGAGGTTTTGACCAGGAAAAATCGGAGGGAATATGGACCGAGACAAAGACCATGGAATTTCCATAGACCGGCGAACCCTGGCCGGATTTATTGACCATACGCTTCTCAGGCCGGATGCTACCGGCAAGGATGTCCTGCGAGTATGTGACGAAGCAGTGAGTTTCGGTTTTGCGGCTGTGTGCATCAACCCGGTATTTGTCCCTCTTGTGGCAGACCGGCTGAAAGAAACCGGGGTCAACACCTGTACCGTGGTGGGATTCCCTTTGGGCGCAAATGCGACCGAAACGAAGGTGAAGGAGGCAGTGCTGGCCGTTACCCGGGGCGCCCGGGAAATAGACATGGTCTTGCAGGTTGGTTTGCTGAAAGAAGGAAAATATGAAGCGGTTGGCCGGGATATAGAGGAAGTGGTACGGAATGTCCGGGAGGTCAACCCCGGTACAGTGGTAAAAGTAATAATCGAGACATGTCTCTTAACAGATGAGGAAAAAATTCGGGCATGTAAACTGGCAGAGGCGGCCGGAGCGAATTATGTCAAGACGTCCACAGGATTCAGCGCCGGTGGAGCTACACTGCCGGACGTTGTGCTGATGAGAGGCGCGGTCGGTCCCAAGCTGGGCGTCAAGGCCTCCGGGGGGATACGTTCCCTGCGGCAGACCATCGACTTTATCAGGGCCGGCGCCGGTAGAATCGGGACCAGTTCCGGGGTAAGCATTTTGGGCCAACTCGGGGAACTGCGGTAACACTTAATTAAGCCCTGCTGGCAATAACCACCCAGTATATACCCCAAATTTTCAGGAGAACATATAAGTGCCTAAGCAGATATTTATCCCATGAAAGGAATGATGGCATCTTGACGACCAGTGAGGCCTTTTGGGAAGTATTTAAAGCCACCGGACATGTCGGTGCTTATTTGCTTTATAAACAATATTCAGGCCTGGAAAAGGAAGGCGGGAATATCAGGGCGCTTCCCTGTCCCCGCTGTTTGGAAAATGCCCGGGCAGAATAGAGGTTTTTCTGTAATTTTGCAGAATTAATTTATAAAATTAATCCGGGGGAACCTTAATTTATGAAAGACTATAAGACCGAAGGAATAATTATCAGGGTACGTGACTATAACGAGGCTGACAGGTTGGTAACCCTGTTCACCAGGGAACGCGGAAAAGTCCAGGCCATCGCCAAGGGATGCCGCAAGCAGAAGAGCAGAAAAAGGGGCATAATCCAGTTGTTCACTTACGGGGATTTTGTCCTATACCGGGGACGCAGCCTGGACACGATTACCCAGTGTGAGGGGAAAGAATCCTTCAGCGCCCTCAGGGAAAACCTGGACCGCATGGCTTACGGCGCTTACATGGCCGAACTGCTGGACGGGTTTGTCACTGACGGTGAACCGCAGGAGGAATTGTTTTTCCTGACTCTTGCCTGTTATCATATACTCACATTGGAAGACCCTGAACTGGTTGCCAGGGTATTTGAAACCCGGATTATGGACTTGCTGGGATACCGGCCTCACCTGGATAGCTGTGTCAACTGCGGACGGGTTATAGACGGTCCGAAGGCAGTCTTCAGTTCTGCGATGGGAGGGGTATTATGCGATTTGTGTATCCATCGCGCAGGAGATTCCATAATATGTTCCATGGGGACCTTAAATATGCTCAGGCAGTTATCGTCCTGGGATATCAAAAGGGTGCGGGTCCTTAAAATTACCGGTGAGATCAAACGTGAGATTGGCGAGATACTGAGGACATATATAGCTCAGAGGCTTGAAAAGAAAATAAAATCAGCGGAATTTTTGCAGTCTCTGGCGTCTGTGCAAGGTATTGTCTGATTCGGGAAATAATATCTGGAAAGCGTTTAAAGGGGGCAACAAAGGTGAATGAACTGGAAAAAATAGAGGTTATCAGGGAGCGGATGGGAGTTTCCTACCGTGAAGCAAAAGAGGCGCTGGACCAATCCGGCGGAGATGTTGTCCAGGCCTTAATCTGGCTGGAAGGTAAACCGGATAACCGCTGGAGCGAGAAGCTTATCGACAGGGGCGGCGAAGCGGTTGAGCAGTTGAAAACTTACATAAACAAGGGGAACCGCACCAGGGTCAAGCTAAAGCGCGGCGACAAGACTATAGCTGAATTCCCGGCTACCGCGGGAGTAATCGGCATAGTGGCGGCGCTTGCCAGCACACCTATAGCTATTGCGGCCGGTATTGGGGCCGCTGCGGCCGTAGCTAACAAGGTCTACCTGGAAATCGAGAAATCCGACGGGGGGACCAAGGTCATTTCCCTCAACAGGCGTAAAGACGAGGGTGATTCGGATGTTGACTTTTAAATGTAATTTTGGTAAAGTATTTATTAACTGTATAGGAACGCAATGAAGGAGACATTGAGCTTGATTCTGGTTGACAGAGAGCCGGTGGGAGGTGCAAACCGGCAGCCATGGCAGGTGAAGGCACTCCGGAGCCGCAGGAGGAAAACCATAGTCAGTTGACAGTTGACAGTT
>DDKP01000100.1:12577-14002 GCA_002339745.1 Firmicutes bacterium UBA2595
ACAGTTGACAGTTGATAGTGGCCAGCTGATGAGGTTGTTTAAAAACGTTGAAGTTTTACAACAGCCGGTGGTGAGTAAAGCCTGTATTACGAAAGAGGACCGGGCAAGTCCGGTCAATCAGGGTGGAACCGCGGGAGACAAGCCTCTCGTCCCTGGCATATATATGCCTGGGCGAGAGGTTTTTAGTTGGGTTGTGAAAAACTTCGCCCAGCGTTGTCAGCGTTTTTTTACAGACCCTCGACGTACAACCAGTACGACTCGGCCCTTTAAAAAAACGCTTCCTGGCTGAGCTCGTTTTTGACAATCCAACTTAGACGGTTTACCCTAACACTGGCCAATGGCCGCCATCCAAAGGAGGGACGTACAGAATGAATTTCCAGGAACTTATTCTTACTCTGGACAAGTTCTGGGCTGACAGGGGATGCATCATCCAGCAGCCCTATGACATTGAAAAAGGGGCTGGGACCATGAACCCGGCGACGTTCCTGCGGGCTTTAGGCCCCGAACCGTGGAACGTGGCATATGTGGAGCCGTCGCGCCGGCCAACGGACGGGAGGTACGGGGAGAACCCCAACAGGTTGCAGCATTACTACCAGTACCAGGTTATCCTCAAGCCGAGTCCGGACGATGTGCTGGAAGTTTACCTGGACAGCCTGAAGGCAATAGGGATTGACCCTGACCAGCATGACATCCGGTTCGTAGAAGATAACTGGGAATCTCCCACTTTGGGAGCCTGGGGCCTTGGCTGGGAGGTCTGGCTGGACGGTATGGAAATAACCCAGTTTACATATTTCCAGCAGTGCGGGGGGATTGACTGCAAGCCGGTGTGTGCCGAGATAACCTACGGTTTGGAACGACTGGCCATGTTTATTCAGAAAAAAGACAGCGTGTTCGATATCATCTGGGTGGATAATATAACTTATGGCGATGTCCACCACCGCGGGGAAGTCGAACACTCCCACTACAATTTTGAAATAGCCGACACCGATATGCTCTTCCAGATGTTTAACCTGTTTGAAAAGGAAGCCATCCGTGTAATCGAATCAGGGTTTATTCTGCCGGCATATGACTATGTTTTAAAATGTTCTCACACCTTTAACCTGCTGGATGCACGGGGGGCGATAAGCGTGACCGAACGGCAGGGGTACATTGCCCGGGTCCGCAACATGGCCAGGCTGTGCGCCCAGGCCTACGTAGACCAGCGGGAACAGATGGGATATCCCTTGCTGAAAAAAGGAGAGGTTGCAAATGGTTAGGGACTTTGTTTTGGAAATAGGTACAGAAGAAATTCCGGCCCGTTTTATGGGCCCCGCTATATCCCAGATGGAGGAAATAGCCGGCCAGTGGCTTGACAGCAACCGCTTGGTACGTGATAGCGCTGCTGCATACGGCACACCGCGGAGGCTGGTTATGTATATCGCCAGG
>DDKP01000106.1:0-1168 GCA_002339745.1 Firmicutes bacterium UBA2595
TATCCCGTTAAGCGCCGTGGCTACCGTTACCGACGGCTACCGGGAGCTGCGCGAATACAGCCGGGTTAGCGGTGTCAGCGCCGTTTCCCTGATGGTGTTCAAACAGAGCGATGCTTCAATTGTGGAAGTCGGTGAGAGAGTAAAGAAAGAGATTGAGAAAATCCAAACAGACCTGCCGGCAGATGTTAAAATAATCATCTCCCGGGACACCTCCAATTTCATCCGGCTGTCTCTCAATGACACCAGAAATTCCATTGTTGAAGGTATCTTTACGGTAGCTCTGGCTTTATACCTCTTTCTCAGGGAATGGCGTTCCACGGTAATTGTGGCCCTGGCCATCCCCACATCGCTGCTGGCTGCGCTGATGATGATGTTTTTCGCCGGGTTTACCTTTAATATGCTGTCTTTGATGGGGCTGGCCCTGTGCATCGGGATACTGGTGGATGACTCGATAGTGGTATTGGAAAACATCCACCGTCATTTAATGATGGGTAAAGACCCCGCGGATGCTGCCCTGGACGGCAGGATGGAGATAGGGATGGCTGCTGTGGCCATTACCCTGTCCGATGTCGTTGTTTTTACTCCCATCGCGTTCATGCAGGGGATGGTCGGGCAGTTCTTCCGGCAATTCGGTTTGACGGTTGTATTTGCAACTCTGTTCTCCCTGTTTGTTTCCTTTACGCTAACCCCGATGATGGCTGCCAAACTGTTCAAAAAAGTGAGCGGGAACGGGAGCGGTTCAGATGTCCCGGAGAACGGCCGGATAACCGGGGCGGGGCGGAGGTCAATGTTTGGCTGGCTGTGGAAACGCACCGGACCTTACGGGAAAAAGTTGAAAGAAAAGTATATCAGTTTTCTGCTGTGGGCTCTGGGGCGCCGGAAGACTGTTCTGGCGGGGGTGTTCTTATTGTTTTTGGCCAGCCTGTCCCTGCCGGCCCTTAAAATAATAGGGGCGGAACAGATGCCCAAAATCGACCAGGGTGAAATGACGGTCAATTTGGAGATGACTATAGGCACACCCATCGGGAAAACAGACGAGGTTCTCAAAGAGATCGAAAAATACCTGGGAACCATTCCGGAGATTAAGTACTATCATACCACTCTCGGCTCGACGGGCGGGATGCAGGGCATGTCCGCCGGTTCGCACCTGGGAAGGATCGGGATTCAG
>DDKP01000106.1:1568-5027 GCA_002339745.1 Firmicutes bacterium UBA2595
AATGGGCTGAAGGGTTTGTCCGGGGCAAGGTGACAGTTGTGGAAGCCGATACCATGGGGCAGCCGGGCGGGGACATCGACATAGAAGTGACCGGACCGGAGACCAAAAAGTTAATCGCTCTGTCCGAACAGGTTAAAGAAATTGTGGCGGGCATTCCCGGCGCCCGGGACGTTGATACTGACTGGCGGCTCGGCCAGCCGGAAATTCAGGTGAAAATAGACCGTCGCAAAGCTGCCGCCGCGGGCCTTTCCGTCGATGATGCAGCCCGGTCGGTCCGGGCTTCCCTGAACGGTGATATAGCGGGAAAATACCGGGAAGGCGACGATGAGACCGATATCCGGGTTCAACTGGAAGGATTAAACAAATCAGACATTAATGCTGTGAAGACTTTGCCGGTTACCACAATGACCGGGGCGATTGTCCAATTGCAACAGGTGGCGGAGATAGGACCGGGCAGCGGACCCACCGAAATTAACCGGATTGACCGGCAGCGGGCCATCACGGTCAAGGGAACCCTGCGGGACAGGCCGCTGAACGAGTTTATCCAGGAGGCCCAACAAAAAACCGGCAAGATCAAACTCCCGCCCGGTTACCGGATTACCTTCGGGGGCCAGGCGGAAGGGATGAAGGAAACCTTTAGCGACCTCATTTCAGCCCTGGTTTTGTCAATCGTCCTGGTTTACATGGTGCTGGTAATGCTTTATGAGTCATTCCTTACGCCCTTTATCAGGATGATGGCCCTGCCGCTGGGGTTCGTTGGAGCGTTTCTGGCCCTGGCCCTGACCGGTAATACCCTCAACCTGTTTTCCATGATAGGTCTGATTATGATGGACGGCCTGGTAGCCAAAAACGGTACGCTCCTTATTGATTATACTCACACGCTGATGGAACGGGGACTTCCTCTGCGGGAAGCGCTGGTAGAGGCCGGTAAAACGAGACTGCGGCCCATTATCATGACGACGTTTACAATGGTATTCGGGATGCTGCCGACAGCCCTGGCGTTAGGCGAAGGTTCCGAATCCCGTTCAGGTATGGCCTGGGTTTTAATCGGCGGTCTGCTATCATCGACTTTGTTTACCCTGGTTGTTATCCCAGTAGTATACACGATCATTGATGACTTCAAACAGAAAATAGGTGGATTTATCAAAAGGAAGTTTCAAAAGAAATGCCCGGCAAGTACAAGCCTTTAAACCCTTCGGGGGAATGGAGCTGACGGCCGGTTGCAAATCCGGGAAGCCTGGAACGAACAGGACTTCCCTTTTTATTTTCCAGGGAAGGACAACCCGGCTGTGGCAGTGGATGCCGCCGCTGCCAGATTAGTCCAGGATTATGATTAAAAGAGGAAAAACCTAAGATTTGTCGAAAATCATAGTTAGACGGGTTTCTACTTTTCGAAAAAGGTGGTTGCGTCAGATGAGTTTCTGGAAAAAAGGATTAAACAGGCAAATACTGGCAATCACTCTTAGTACTGTTATGGGGGCTTCAATAGTAATAGGCATAATAGCTCTCGTTATGTTTTACAATTACTCTCAAAACCAGGCTCTCCTCAGAAACCGGGAAACTGCCGGTTATATTTCACATGAAATAGAAACACTGATGAGCCATGCCCTTGAGATTACGGAGTCAATCGCCAGGGACCCCAAGATAGCCGGATTTGAACCGGAAATTATCCAGTATGAGCTGCAGCGGGTATTTAACGTGGCCAACATATTTGATGGTATGTCTTTGATTGACGGAACTGGGAAAATTGTGGCTTTTGTCCCGGAAACACCGGGTATTGTGGGTATGGACTTATCAGAGAGGTCATATGTCCGGCAAGGATTGAAAGATGGGATTTCTGTTATCTCAGAACCATTCGTGGCCAAGACCGGCAGCGAGATAGTTGTGGTTTCCAGCCCCATCAGGGATAAAAACGGAAAGGTTAATGGAGTAGTGGCCGGAAGTATCAATCTTAAAAAGAACAGACTTTTCCCTCTGATCATTGAACGTACAATCAGGGACCCGGAAATGACTGTGCAGGTGATCAGCAAACAGGGTAAAATCATGTACCATCCCAACAGGGACAAGATAATGAAGGATTTCGAAACGAACGGCCTTACGGGCGACCTGCCTGACAGGGATTCAGGAGCACGGGTGGTAGATATCAATGGCGAGCCTTTTTTAAGGGCATATATAACGATAGATACCCTTGGCTGGGGGGTGCTGGTAGACTACCCCAAGCAAAAGGCTCTTGCTTCCGCAGAATATTTAAAGAATCTGATGGTCCTTGCTGCAATCCTGATGTACGCGGGTGTTTTCCTGGTTACACTACTCCAGTCGAAGGCGATAACCCGGCCCATCGAAAGGCTGATGGAAGGGGTAAGTAGAGTCGCCGCCGGCGACTACCATTATACCGTGGATGTTGATGCCCAAAACGAAATCGGAATCCTGGCCGGCGCATTCAATTCCATGGTCGGCCGTATCAAGGAAATGAGAGAGGACATTCTCCGGAAAAAAGAGGAGCTGGAAAAGGCCAATATCGAACTCCGGGTTATGGCCATGACCGACGGGCTGACCAAGCTTTTCAATCACCGTTATTTCCAGGACTGCCTGGAAACGGCCGTGGCCCTGGCGGACCAGGAAAACAAATCGGTAACCCTGATGATTTTGGACATAGATCACTTTAAATATTACAATGACCTTTTCGGGCACCAGGCGGGGGACAGACTGCTGGAAGAATTGGCCGAACTCTTAATCCGAGAACTGGGTCCTAATGATATGGTCGCCCGGTATGGCGGCGAGGAATTTACAGTAATCCTGTATGGCGCTGACAGTAAACGCGGGCTGAAGGTGGCGGAAAAGATCCGGACTGCCGTTGAATCGTTCCCTTTCCCGGGGCGTGACCAGCAGCCTGACGGGAAGATAACCGTATCCATCGGAGTGGCCTCATATCCGGAAAATGCCAAAAACAAAGAGGATCTTTTCAAACTGGCAGACGAGGCACTCTATAAAGCGAAGTGCTGTTCGAGAAACAAGGTTGAACTTTACTTCTCGGTGCTGGATGATTTAAAGGCCGACATGGAACAGTCGGAAGTTGAGCTTATCAATTCAATAAAAATGTTGATACGTATTATTAACGCTAAAGACAAGTATACCTATGGGCATTCCGAGCGGGTGGGCAGGTATGCGGTCTGGATTGCGGAAAAATTAGGTCTTCCCGAGGACGAGATAAAAACCATAAAAATTGGCGCGTTTTTACATGATGTGGGCAAAATTGAAATCAGCAGGACCATTTTGATGAAAAAAGGCCCTATGACCCACGAAGATTACGAGATAATGAAAAAGCATCCCATGTGGGGGGCGGGTATAATTAAGGCGGTTGAATCCTTGAACCTGGCCCTGCCTCTTGCCAAGTACCATCACGAACACTTCGACGGAAGCGGTTATCCCTTGGGGCTTAAAGGAAAGCAAATACCCCTC
>DDKP01000142.1 GCA_002339745.1 Firmicutes bacterium UBA2595
TATTTATCACACGATGCAAAAAGAAAAGTGTCCCGGTAGGACACTATAACGCACATAGGTTTATATCTTCCAATACTTCCTCTGGATATTTATTGCCTCATCGATGGTCATCCGCATCGTCGGCCTGGTGTGGTCCGGCGGCACGCCTTCAGGATCGTCAACCCGGACTCCATACTCACCGAATACATTTATTACAGCGGATACGGCGTGCCCGATAGCCCCGAGATTATATCCCCCCTCCAGGGCAGCAACAATCCTGCCTCCACATATTTCATCGGCTATTGTTTTAACCACTTCGGCTATTTTGGCATATCCACTGCAGGTAAGGTTTAGCCCGGCCAGAGGGTCAGAGTAATGGGCATCAAAACCCGCCGAAATCATTATTAACTGGGGTTTGAACTGCCTGGCAACAGGTTCCAGCAGCTGGGTGAACGCGTAATAAAAGCCGCTGTCACCTGTTCCTCCTGCCAGAGGTACATTTATAGTATAGCCTTCACCCGGTCCCATGCCCACTTCGGAAACCCATCCCGTCCCTGGGTAATGGCCCTGCTGGTGAGTGGAAAAGAACAGCACCGTTGGGTCTTTATAAAAGAATTCGGCCGTCCCGTTGCCGTGATGAACATCCCAGTCGATAATCAGGATCCTCTCCAGCCCGTATGCTTCCTTGGCATGCTCGGCGCCGACAGCCACGTTGTTAAACAGGCAGAACCCCATAGCACGGCTGGACTTGGCATGATGGCCGGGAGGGCGTACCAGGGCGAAAGCCGAATCAATCTTACCGGTCATGACATCGTCAATACCGGCAATCACTCCACCGGCGGCCTTCAGGGCGGCTTCATAAGATCTCTCGGAAACCACGGTATCGGGGTCGAGGTAACCACCGCCCTGCTGAGCAAACTTGGCCACTTTCTCTATATACGACAACTGGTGAACCTTCTCCAGCTGTTCTATAGTCGCTTCCAACGGCTGGATGTCCACCATCTTGTCCCTGATTCCATAATGCTCAAGAGCTTCCAGTATATGCTTGAGCCGCATGGCGTTTTCAGGGTGTGAACCTGTGTTATGCTCCATAAATATCGGGTCATATATCAAACCAACTTTTTTCATTCTCTCCCCCCTCAATTCTATATCCTGCATCTCGCCCTTAATGTTCTGACAGCCGATGGAATGTCTTCCGCGCCGAATATCGCCGAACCGGCCACAAGCACAGTCGCGCCCGCCCTGACGACTTCCGCGGCGGTCTCCCGGTTAATTCCCCCGTCAACCTGGATTTCAGTGTTGAGCCCGAGGCTGTTAACCCGCTCCCGGAGAGCTGCAATCTTGGGTAAAACCTGGCGGATGAACTGCTGGCCTCCAAACCCGGGGTTTACTGTCATGAGGAGAACCATATCCAGGTTTTCCAGCACGTACTCAATGGACTGCAGCGGTGTAGCTGGGTTTAGGGCAACAGCGGCTTTTACTCCAAAGGATTTGATAAGCTGGATGGAACGGTGCAGGTGGGGGCAGGCCTCGGCATGAACGCCGATGATGTCTGCGCCGGCTTTAACAAAATCCCCGACGTATTTATCAGGATTCTCAATCATCAGGTGGACGTCGAATACCAATGTGCTTCGGGGTCTTAATGCTTCAACCACCAGGGGGCCGATGGTAATATTGGGTACAAAATGTCCGTCCATTACATCTATATGCAGGTACTCCACCCCTGCTTCTTCCACCAGTCTTACCTGTTCTCCCAAACAGCTGAAGTCTGCGGATAAAATTGAAGGCGCAAGTTTTATCATCGTCAGTATCTCCTCTCCCGGACAGCGAGTTCTTCCAGAAAAACCAGGTAGTGAGCATATCTCTCCCGGCTTATCAGTCCTTCCTCCACTGCCTGCTTTACTGCGCAGCCGGGCTCAGCCCGGTGAAGGCATCCGTTGAACCTGCAGTTATCTATGTGAGAAATAAATTCCGGAAACATTTGGTCGAGACGCCTCTTATCCATTTCAGGCAGATGAAGGCTGCTGAATCCCGGGGTGTCCACCACCAGCGAACCGGGTTCCAATTCCAGCAGTTCAGTGTAACGGGTGGTATGGCGGCCCCTCCCTATCTTCTTGCTGACCCTGCCTGTCTTCAGCCGGAAACCGGGATGTACGGCGTTTAGCAGTGAGGACTTGCCCGAACCCGATGGTCCGGCAAAAACGCTAATATGCCCGCGGAGATACTGCCTGAACTGTTCCACGCCTGTGCCGCGGACAGCGCTGGTTACCAGGACCGGGTAACCTGCCTTCTGGTAAGGGGACGTGAGTTCCTCAACAGTTTCGTCATTCACCAGATCTACCTTGTTAAAACATATCACCGGGCTCAGTCCGGCCGCTTCGGCCTGGACCAGCATCCGGTCCAGGAGTTCGGTCTGGGGATCGGGTTCGGCACAGGCAAAGGTTAAAATAACCTGGTCAACATTAGCCACCGGGGGCCTGTCCAGTTCGGTGGCGCGAGGCAAAACCTCTTCTATAACACCGGTTTTATCCCCCGTTTGCCGAACCCTGACTCTGTCGCCTGCCAGAACACTCTGCCTGGTTAACCGGAATTTGCCCCTCAGGCGGCATTCCCAAATTTCATCGTTTATCTCAACATAATAAAAACCACTGTAGGCCCTTACCACAACGCCCTGCAGCATAAAGACCTCCTAACTCACCAACCGTTCCTCGACAGGAGTATCCATATTGTCAATAAACACCTGTATCTTACCCCTGTTAAAATAAGTTACCAGGCGGGTGAATTTTTCACCCGGGTTGTGTTCATCCTCATAAGCGGTCCTCTCCCCTGTTACATCCTGGACAACTATTTTTACCCTGTGGGTAAGCCCGTCGTTGGGGATTTCTATTTTGACCGCAGCAGTCTTTGCCACCGGGCCCGGCCCTTTGCTGAGCACCACCTTGACTTCGTCCCATTCCTCAAGGCGGGTTTCAGGCAGCGGCTCCTGGCGGACGACGTATCCGGACGGGTATTCCGTGCTTTCTTCCTGGGTAAGGTCCGAACTGAGGTTGAGCTTGGCTTTTTCCAGTTCAGCCCTGGCCGCCTCCAGTGACAGTCCCACCAGGTTTGGCACGGTTACGGGGCTGGGTTGAACGCCCTTGCTTACCCACAGCTTAACAGTGCTCCCGGCAATCGCTTTCGTATTCCCTTCCGGGACCTGCCGGATAACGGCGCCGGCAGTGACCTCGTCGCTGTATTCCTCCGCTGCCACGGTCACTTCAAAATTGGCGTTTTCAAGGTCAATCCGTGCCGCTGTCAGTTCTTTCTTGACCACATCAGGCACAATGGCCAAACTTGGGCCCATACTCACTGTCAGCGTAACTGTGGTATTCTGCTTAACTCGCCTCGGTGGAGCCGGGTCCTGGGAAATAACGATATTCGATTCGACTTTGGGATCATTCTGTAACTGTATGTTATACCCCAGTTTCTTCTCATCGAGAATCTTTTTGGCATCTTCAACATGCTTATTCCTGACGTCAGGAACCACCACTTCAGGAACATTCAGAAACATGTTTAACCCGTAAGCGGCTCCGGCCAACATCCCCAGGATAGCCGTAATGATAAGCAGCTTGGCCATTGGCCTCATCCTTCTTCTTTTTTTCCGGTAAGCGGGCTCCTCCCCGTTGCCCCTTCTCTCTTTTGTGATTATAACCGGTCCGTTGAGCACGCGGGTGGCAAATTCATCAGCCTCCATAAACCGTGTGTCATCCGGGCTTTCTCCCACCGCTACCTTCCGCAAATCCCTGGCCATGTCCCCTGCAGTTCTGTAGCGCATGGTGGCGTCCTTTTCCATGGCCCGCAGGATAATCCTCTCCAGTTCCGGCATCACTTGGCGGTTCAGCCGGCTTGGGGGTATAGGCTCGTCCTTGATGTGTTTCAGCGCTACTGCGATAGGGGTCTCTCCTTCAAATGGCACTTTCCCGGTAACCATTTCGTAAAGCACAACACCCACGGAATAGATGTCTGACTTGGCCCCCATTGTTCCCCCCTTGGCCTGTTCGGGAGAGAAATAATGCACTGAACCGACTATCGTTTCCGAACTGGTCACAGTAACGGAACTCATCATCTGGGCAATTCCGAAATCGGTGACCTTTACCTTCCCGTTTTCCGTCACCAAAATATTATGGGGTTTGATATCCCTGTGGATGATGCCGTTCTCATGGGCATGCTGAAGGCCTTCGCAAATCTGCCTGGCAATTTCCACCGCCTGGGTTAAAGGGAGTTTCACCTTCTCTTTGATTATCTGCTTGAGGTTCCGGCCTTCCACATACTCCATTACAATGTAATGAGTTTCGCCTTCCTGCCCCACGTCGTAGACGCTTACCACATTTGGATGGGATAATTTGGCAACCGCCTGGGCTTCCTTGCGGAACCGGGAAACAAACTCTTCATCGCTGGTATACTCCGGACGGAGCATTTTAACGGTAACCAGGCGGTGTAAAAGGGTGTCCGTGGCCTTATAGACGATGGCCATTCCTCCCCCGCCTAGTTGAGATATGATTTCATACCTGTTCCCCAGCAATTTTCCGATCAAAGGTTTCACCTCTTCTGTCCTATCACCGTTTTCATTATTTCCCTGGCAACAGGCGCCGCCTCGGCGCCGCCGGAACCGCCGTTCTCTATTATCACTGCGACCGCTACCCGGGGGTTGTCGGCAGGGGCAAATCCAATAAACCATGCATGTGTTTTACCATGCGGATTCTCAGCGGACCCTGTTTTTCCCGCCACCTTTATCCCCGGAATCGAGGCGGGACTGCCCGTCCCATGGTCAACTGCCGCCACCATCAGTTCCCGGAGAATACCGGCAGTACGATTATCAACAGCATTCCCAAGAAACCGGGGCTGCGAAACCCTCGTTCCAAAACCTTCAGGGCTCCTGATTTCATCAACCAGAGCGGGCGCCGGAATTTTGCCTCCATTGGCCACGGCCGAAGCCACCAGCGCCATACTCAGGGGAGTGACCATAACCCGGCCCTGCCCGATAGCGGTCTCCCCCAGCTCCAGTCTTGACATATGGTCAGGGTCAGGTATCCTGCTGTTCTCAGTAAAAAGGTCAAAAGGTATGTTTCTTCCTATACCAAAATTATGTGCCGTATTAACGAAATTCTTAGCGCCCTGTTCCAGGCCCAAAACCCCAAAAACGTAGTTGCTGGAGATGGCCATCGCCTGGGCCAAATTGAGCCTGCCCCTGGCCTGCCTGTCCTCGATGCGCCTTCCCTCGATCACCACATACCCGGGGGCATCAAAAATCCTGTCCGCCGTTTCGGGCTTTTGGGTCAGGATTCCCGCCGCTGTAATTACTTTCATAGTCGAGCCGGGAGGATAAAGGCCCTGGGTCGCCCTGTTCAGCAACGGGCTCTTTTGGTCTTGTCTCAATTTCTCCCAATCACTCTCAATGCGCTCCGGGTTAAATCCCGGCCTGCTCACCATGGCCAGGACCCGACCGGTGGCAGGCTCCATGACCACAACAGCGGCCCTGCGGTTTCCCAGCAGGCGGTATGTCAACTGCTGCAAACCCGCATCCAGGCTTAACACAATGTCATTACCGCGCTTGCCGGCGCCAATTCTTTTCAAGGCCCAGGAACCATCACCGTACCAGCCGCTCTCCAGTCCGAGAAGCACATGGTTGTACGCTGATTCCAGGCCCGAGCGGCCGTATTTCTCGGAAAGGTAGCCGGTAATATTTCCTGTTATTTCACCATAAGGATAACTCCTTCTTTTTTCCCCTTTATCCTCAACCGTTTCGGCCAGCACACTGCCGGTACTGTCCAAAATTCGCCCCCTGACTATTGATTTCTCCAGCAGCAGGAGCCGCTTGTTACGGGGGTGGTTTAATAAATACGGGGCCTTATATACCTGAAGGTACGTGAGATAGATGATTACCACCGAAAAAGCCGAAATGATCAAACCGGCGATTCTCACAATGTTCCTGTTCATATTATGCTCCGTCCTCGGCGGAAATCTTTATCAGCAGCCCCAGCAGGATATAGTTGGATACCAGGGAACTGCCCCCGTAGCTGATAAAAGGAAGAGTAATGCCTGTTAAAGGAAGCAGTTTTATTACTCCGCCGATAATTACCAGGGTTTGAATCGCAACCAGGGAGGTCAGTCCTGCGGCCAGCAGGGTACCGAACCCGGTTTTTGACTTCAGCGCTATCCTAAAACCCCGGTATATCACCAGGCAGTAAATTATCAGAAGGGCTGCGGCGCCCAACAGGCCTGTTTCTTCACTCCAGGTGGAAAAAACAAAATCCGTATGGGCTGCCGGTACCAATGAAGGCTGGCCCAAGCCCAAACCGGTGCCGTACATCCCGCCTGAACCGATAGCAAAGAGGGACTGGACTATCTGGTAACCCTTGCCGTCAATGTCAAGCCAGGGATTTAACCATACGGTCACTCTCACCCGGACATGAGCAAAAAGATAATAACCGAGGGCGCCTCCCAGTGAAAAAAGCAAAGCGCCGGTGAATATATAAGGCCATCTGCCGGTTGATATATAGATCATGGCCAGGAAAGTGCCAAAGTAAATGAGGGCCGTACCTAAATCCCTTTGAAAAACCAGCATAACCAGGGAGAGGCCCCACATTACCAGCAACGGCCCCGCATATTGAAGACTGGGAACGGGAATTCCCAGGATATTTCTTGTTCCAGCTGTTAAAATTTCCTTTTTTTCTTCCAGGTAGCCCGCCAGAAAAATAACCAGTATAATCTTGACAAGTTCTGACGGCTGAAACCTCAAAAACCCCAGTTCGATCCAGCTGCGGGCTCCTCCTGCTTCGACACCGAACAGGATTGTCGCCAGGAGAAGCAAAAGCCCGCTAAATATATAAATATATTTATAGTCTTCAAGGCTTTTGTAATTTCTCAATCCCCTGACGGTTAACAAAAACGCCAACAACCCCACGGATAACCAGATAAACTGCCGTTCGGCAAACTCCGGCGCCAGCCGCAATATGATCAGTAAACCGGCCACGTTCAGCATGGAAGTCAGTGGAAACAGCAGGAGGTCTCCGTTAGCCCCCCATTTTTCCAAAAGCAGATAGGTGATCAGCATCGCCAGGGAAACCGTAAGGCTCAACAGAACCGGGAGCCGGATATCCTTTACTGCCCCGGCCTGAAACAGGCTGAGCAGCCCCAGCCACAGGAAAAGTAATACATAAATAAAAAGAGAACGCTCCGTACGCCGTACTACCGAAAGCATTGTCATCATCCCTAAATTTGAACTGACAGGCGTCGGGGTTATTCCACCTGGTACAGGATGACAGTAATATTATCATCACCACCGCGTGCCAGGGCCCGTTCTATCATCTGCTGTGCCTTTTCCCCCAGGGATTCCCCGTCTGTCGCAACCTTCTTCATTTCGTCCAGGTCCACAAGATTTGACAGGCCGTCAGTGCACAGGATAACTATATCACCTTTTTTGACAGGTTCAACATCTACATCAACGCCGACAGTCGGTGATGTTCCCACCGCCCTGGTCAGAATATTCCTGTGAGGGTGTTTTTCGGCCTCTTGTCGGGTCAATCCCCCGTTCTTCACCAGTTCGTTGACCAAAGAGTGGTCACTGGTTAACAGCTTTATCATATTACCGCGGACCAGGTAAGCCCTGGAATCCCCGACATGGGCCACGAAAATTTTATCTCCTCTGGGCAGGACCGCCGTCAGCGTGGTTCCCATTCCGTGGAATTCTTCCCCTTCATCACGGCTGTAGCCATATACTGTTGTATTTGCGTGGTCAAACGCCTTCCTCAGGGCTTCAGGCGGGTTGTCTTTCAGAAACTGGCGATTATTTCTCAGGTAAGACGCCATGGCCTCAAGAGCCAGTTTACTGGCCGTCTCTCCCGCTTTATGCCCTCCCATACCGTCGGCCACGGCAAGAAGCTGGATATCATCGCATATACAGCTATTGTCCTCATTACTCTTTCTGACCAGACCGATATGAGACAGCCTACTCCACTTCATACTCCCACCTCACGAACTTAAAGCTCACACCTGCAATTCTTATTGCATCTCCGTGTGAAAGGGAAACAGGCTCCTTTACTCGCACGCCATTAATATATGTTCCATTTATGCTGTTTAAATCCTCCAAAAAAAATTTCCCCTGTTTAAAAATAATTTGCATGTGATCATGAGAAACAAAAGAATCCGTCAAACTAAGGTGATTATGCTTGCCCCGGCCAACCCGCGTTGCCGCGCTCAACTTAATTACTTCTCCCGGTCTGACGGCAGGATCATTGCTTTCTGTTACTACCAGCTCTGCCCCGGACGGAACCTGTTTTCCGGGCGTCCGGTTGGCGCCCTTGGCTGAAACCCGGCGAAGGTCAGTCAGAATAAAATGAAACACTCTTAAAATGAAAAGGTAAAGGATTGCCAATAGGCCGAACTTTAAAACCAGAAAGACAACCCGCATATGCCCTGCCGCACCACCTTTACACCACCTTGAATTCCAGGATGGTTGTTCCCACCCTGATCAGGTCGCCCTCCTCTAACCTCTTCTTCACAATTCTGCTACCGTTAACATAAGTCCCATTGGTGCTCCCCAGGTCGGTTACGTAATAACGACCCTCAACAAAGTCAATGGAGGCATGAACCCGTGATACGTTCTTGTCAGCCAGGCAGACATCGTTTGAACGTCTCCTGCCTATTATTACCCCCCGGGTACCCAGCGGGAACTTGGCGCCTTCTGTTCCTCCTATTTTCTGTACAAGCATGGCTTTGGGAGCCCGGACCAATGAAGGTAACCGGGTCAGGGTGTCCTGGACCGGCGCCTCGGGTCCGCCGCGGAGAAAACGCTCCCTGTCTGCAATCAGCGTATATTCTCCCGGAGAAGGCTCATCACCGCGGTCCCCCTCCGCTTCTTTACTCGCGGTATCCTCCGGAAGTTCCTCGGAAAAAGAACTCTCGACTGAAATAGTGCCCAAATGCAGGTCTTCATCCAGCTGAAAATCCACCCTGATTTCCCCCACCATCTCGTAACCCTTGTCTTTAGCCTTTTCCCGCAGGAATTTCTGCAACTCGGCAGCCAGGGTCTGGTGAACGGCATCAATGGTTTTCCAGTCTTCTGTCCCCAAAAAAACCGTATATTGATTGGGAACGTAAACCCTGGACACGCTGACTGTCTTCCTGTCTCTCATTTCCCTCAGCAGGAGCTTGGCAATTTCGGCAGGCTGTACATGTTCAGCAAACCTGCTCTTGAAAAAGCCTTCTATATATTTTTCCGACAGTTTTTCAAGCCTGGTGAAAAATCCCATCTCCAGATTACCTCCGTCCCGGCACAGACTGGTCCACTGCGGCCCTGCGGCGGAGTTGCCCACAGGCGGCGTCAATGTCTGCACCCATTTCTTTGCGGACCGTAACCGCAATCCCCATCCTGTCAAGAGTATCCCGGAAAGTCTTTACCCTGTCAGGCTGTGACCGCCGGAAATCCCTTTCCCTCACAGGGTTCAGGGGAATCAGGTTGACGTGACAAACCATCCCCTTCAGCAGCCTCCCCAGTTCCAGGGCGCTTTCCCGCGAATCATTCAAGCCGTCAATCAGCGCGTATTCGAATGTAACCCGCCGTTTGGTGGCAGACGTATACTCCCCGCATGCTTCAATCAGCATTCTGACAGGGTATTTCTTGTTAATAGGCATAATCCGGTCCCTGATTTCATCATTTGGCGCATGCAGTGAAACCGACAGGGTAATCTGCAGTTTTTCTCTGGCCAGCCGTTTGATTCCGGGAACAACCCCGCATGTGGAAACGGTGATATGCCTGGCCCCGATATTCAACCCATCGGGGGATGTAACCAGAGAGATAAATTTCAAAACCTGGGGTAAGTTTTGCAATGGTTCTCCCGAGCCCATTATTACTATACTCCCGACTTTTTCCCCCGTATCTGCCTGGATTCCCATCACCTGGCCGTACATTTCCCCTGCCGTGAGATCCCTGACCAACCCACCGATGGCCGAAGCACAAAAACGGCATCCCATCCGGCACCCCACCTGGCTGGATACACAGACACTTTTTCCGTAACCGCGGGGAAGATATACGCTCTCCACGGCATTCCCGTCGTCCAGGGTAAACAGATATTTTATTGTCCCGTCCGAGGCCTGCTGCCGGGCAGCTGTCTCCAATTGTCCGGTACTGCTTATGGCCCGCATTTTTTCCCGCATGACCAGGGGCAGGTCTGTCATTTCGTCAAAGGTGGCCGCACCTTTCTGGTGAACCCATTTGAAGACCTGTTTGGCCCTGTATTTCGGTTCACCCAGAAGGGCAATAACTTGTTCTGTTTCCTCCAGGGTCAGGTTCATCAGGTTGACCAATCCCAACTTTCATCACCGCTGCATTCACTTTTTTCTCATCCGGCAAATAAAGAAACCATCGGTACCGTGAACATGCGGCAGGAGCCGGATAAAACCCTTGCTTAAAGTTTCAGTACCCGGCATTTCGGACAGAAAACCCGGGAGGTAACCGGCCAGGCTCTCCAGAGCAAAATTCCGGCTGCTTTTTAAAAACTCGTTGATAACGTCCATATTTTCCTCACGGGTAACGGTGCAGGCGCTGTAGACCAGCACTCCGCCCGGCTTGAGGCACCTGGCCGCACTGCTGAGAATCTTCACCTGAAGTTCATGCAGCAGGGAGATTTGTTCGGGAGTTTTTCTCCATCTTATCTCGGGCCTGCGCCTGAGAACTCCCAATCCTGAACAGGGCGCATCCACCAGAACGTAGTCGGCCCTGCCGGTATATTCCTTATCCAATTCAACGGCATCCAGGACCACAGGTTCAATTATTTCCACCCCCAGCCTGGCGGCATTTTCTTTGATAAGCGTAATTTTATGCGGGTGGATATCTGCGCTTAAAATGCGTCCCCTGTTGTTCATAAGCTGGGCCAGATGGGTAGATTTACCTCCCGGCGCGCTGCAAGCGTCTATCACATAACTGCCTGGCTCCGGGCTCAAGGCGTGACTTACCAGGGTAGAACTCTCGTCCTGAACCATAAATAACCCGGACCTGTGGGCCGCAAGGCCCCCAATAGACTTGAACCCCTCGATGACCAGGGTTTCAGGAGCATATTTTCCCTCCGCGGACTCTACGCCCTCCCGGGCCAGTACCTGTTTCAACTCATCCCTGGTAATCCTGAGGGTATTTGTTCTTACAGTATTCGGGGGAATTTCATTGTTGGCCTGGCACAGTTTTTCCGCTTCCCTGGGGCCGAACTCCTCCACCCACCTCCGCACAATCCATTCCGGGTGTGAATATCTTATGGAAATACCCTTGACCGGGTCCCGTTCGATATCGGGGAAATCCAATTGTTCCCGGTTTCTGGCCACATTCCGCAGGACTCCATTCACCAGTTTGACGGTTCCGGGATGCCCGTAGTTCCGCGCCAGGTTGGCTGATTCGTTGCAGGCAGCGGAATCGGGTACTTTATCCATGTATAAAATCTGGTACACTCCCATCCGCAGAATGTTTTTTATCAACGGAGGCAATTGGCCCAGGGGCTTTTTCAGAAATCTGCCCAGGACCCAGTCTATAGTCCCCTGGTTTCGCAGCGTCCCGTACGCCAGTTCGGTGACAAATCCACGGTCCAGCTTCTCGGGCCGGTATTTTTCCAGCAACCTGTTGAGGGAAATATTGGAATAAGCCTCTTCCCGGTCAACGGCATACAGCACTTCCAGGGCTATCCCCCGGGCAGATTTTTTAATCAACTTAATCGTCCCTTCTTCCGAAAACACCCGCCAAAGCCAGCAGGCGCAGCAACTGCAGCACGCCCATCAGGGCAGCTGCAACATAAGTCAGGGCGGCAGCATCAAGGACTTTTTTTGCTCCGCCGGCTTCCGCCTGGGAAATGTATCCTCCTGCCAGTAAGATATCCATGGCGCGCCGGCTGGCGTTGAACTCCACCGGCAATGTAATCAGCTGGAAAAGCACTACCCCCGTGAAGGCCCAGATCCCGGCATATACCATCCATTCACTCCTGAGCAGGAGACCAATGAGGAACAGAGGAAAGGCCAGGGTTGAGCCAAACTGGGCCAGGGGAACAAAAGATGCTCTAAGGTTAAGGGGAAGATACCCCTGGTGATGCTGGATGGCATGCCCCGTCTCATGAGCCGCCACGCCCAGGGAAGCCAGTGATACTCCGTTGTAAACTTCAGGGCTTAACCTGAGGGCTTTTTTCCTGGGATCGTAATGGTCAGAGAGGCGCCCGCCTGTAATTTCTACACTAACATCGCGAATGCCGGCGTCATCCAAAAGCCTTCTGGCCACCTGGCCTCCGTTCATCCCTGTGGAAGCGCGGACACGTAAATAACGCGAAAACGTATTCTGGACCTTGAACTGCGCGTACATGGCCACAATCAGGCCGGGTATCAGTATAATCATCGTCGAGTCAAACAACGGTAGCATACAATAACCTCCTTTCCGGGCGGCCTGCTGCTGCAGCCGCCGGATCTGTCTCTTTGATCGTTCTATCCCAACTTTAAACCTTTTTCGAGATTGTGCCCGTGAATAAACTCTTCGGCCCTCATCCTCCTGCTCCCCTGGAGCTGAACTTCCATGACAACCAGGCAGCCGTCCCCGGCGGCGACCCCGAACCCCCTACCTGGTATGGGCCCAAGGATTTCCCCCGGCTGTTTTCCCGTGAGGTTAGGAACAGGGCCGGGGATAATTTCCGGCGAACACGGCCGGGCCTGCCAGATCTTTAAAATCTTGTCTCGCAACAATGTATATGCTCCCGGCCACGGGTTAAGTCCTCTGACCAGGTTGCATATCTCAACGGCGCTTTTGGCCCAATCGATCTTTTCGGTGTCTTTGTTTAAAAGAGGAGCGTATGTAGCAGCCCCGTGGTCCTGCGGGATTCTTTCAGCACGGCCTTCGGATATCAATTGTACCGCTTTCACCAGCAGTTGTGCCCCCAGTCCGGCCAATTTATCATGAACCGTGCCGGTTGTATCCTCCGGTGAGACGGGAATTTTCTCCGATAGTATAATATCTCCGGAATCCAACCCTTCATCCATCTGCATGATGGTAACCCCGGTTTCTGTTTCCCCGTTGATAACAGCCCAGTGGATGGGCGCGGCTCCGCGGTATTTCGGCAGAATGGAGGCGTGAACGTTGATGCAGCCATAGACCGGAAGTTCAAGGATATCCTTCGGCAGAATCTGGCCAAAAGCAACAACTGCTATGAGTTGCGGAGACACACGTTTCAGGGTATCGATAAATTCCGGATCCCTGATCCTTACAGGCTGGTAGACATGCAGCCCGGCCTCCTGTGCAGCCAGCTTTACAGGAGGAGGTGTTAATTTATGGCCTCTGCCTTTGGGCCTGTCCGGCTGGGTTACCACCGCAGCGATCTCATGGCCGGAGGTATATAGGGCTTTCAATGAAGGGACTGCAAATTCCGGTGTCCCCATAAAAATGATGCGCATTTTGGTAACCTCACTTGATTTTACTCAAATTGGTGGCCTTGTCTACAAACAGTATGCCGTCCAAATGGTCAACTTCGTGCTGGAAAGCGCGGGCCAGAAGCCCTTCACTGTCGTGCCGGACTTCCCTGCCTGCCCTGTCCAGTCCCTTTATGACCACCCGGTGGGCCCGCTGGACTTCGCCTCTGACCCCGGGAACACTCAGGCATCCCTCCATATCGGTGTCCAGGCCTTCCTTGAGAATGATTTCGGGATTGATTAATTCAATCAGCCCCTCGCCTATATCGACAACTATTATTCTCTTGGGCACTCCCACCTGGGGAGCGGCCAGTCCCACTCCCTGAGCCTCCCTCATGGTTTCCGCCATATTGTCAAGCAGCTTTATTATATTGGGTGTTATCTTGGGAACCGGCCGGGCTGTCTCCCGGAGCACCGGGTCCCCTATTTCCACTATGCGGTATACTGCCATTAAGATCCTCCCTCTTTACATCATACTGATGGGGTCAACATCCAGACTGGTTCCCAAATCCGCAAAAATGCGGTCGTTTTCGGTTTGCCTGACCGCTTCCCGGACAAGCTGCCTGATCAGGGCGCCAGGTTTTCCCCGTATGCAAACCTGCCACCTGTACCTGTTCCGCAATCTGCTGACAGGAGCGGGAGCCGGCCCTAACAGTGGCTGGTCAATGCCCAAAGAGTTTTTCGATATGGCCCGGTGGAGATTATCCGCTAACAATTCAGCCCCCCGGATAACACTATTTTCTTCTAATCCATGTATAACTATGCGCACCAGCGAGCAGTAGGGCGGATATCCCAGAGCCTCCCTGATTCTCATTTCCTCCCGGTAAAAACCCAGGTAATTGTGCGCCTCGGCATTCACAATACTGTAGTGGTCCGGACTATATGTCTGTAAAACCACCTCCCCGGGAGCTTTTCCACGGCCGGCTCTCCCCGCCACCTGGGTCATCAGTTGGAATGTCCGTTCAGCTGCCCTGAAATCCGGCAGGTTGAGAGTCGTATCGGCGATTACCACTCCCACCAGAGTCACCCGCGGGAAATCAAGGCCCTTGGCAATCATCTGGGTTCCGATCAGGATGTCGATCCCGCCTTCTTTAAAAGCGCCGAGAATCCTTTCATGGGAACCCTTGCGGGAAGTCGTGTCCATATCCATGCGGGCAATCCTGGCTGACGGGAACAACCTGGCGGTTTCTTCTTCCACCTTTTGGGTGCCGAGGCCGAAGTGCCGGATGCTCCCGCTTCCACATTGAGGACAGTGCTCCGGCGACTTCCGGTGAAAATCACAGTAGTGGCACCTCAATATATTGTCACCGGAATGGTAGGTAAGGGTGATACTGCATTTGGGGCATTTCATCACCAGCCCGCATTCGCGGCAGACAACAAAAGTAGAATAACCCCGGCGGTTTAAGAACAGGATGGCCTGTTCGCCGCGTCCAAGAACGCCCCTTATTTTACTGGTCAGTTCGCGGCTAAATATGCTCTTGTGGCCGGCCCGCATTTCCTCCCGCATGTCAACTATGCAGACTTCCGGCAGGGGCTGCCCTGTGACCCTGCCTTCCAGATTCAGCAGCCTGTACCTGCCTGCAACGCCCCTGGCATATGATTCCAGTGAGGGGGTTGCGCTTCCCAAAACCACCACACTATTGGTCAGCCGCGCCCGGGCAACAGCCACATCCCGGGCGTGGTACTTGGGATTGTCTTCCTGTTTATAAGACGTCTCATGTTCCTCATCAATAATGATAAGGCCCGGATCCTCAAATGGGGCAAAAATTGCTGACCTTGCCCCCACTACAACCTGCACCCGGCCTGTTTTGATCTGCCTCCACTCGTCATACCTTTCCCCTGTGGACAGCCTGCTGTGAAGGACAGCCACCATGTCGCCGAAACGCCCCTTAAACCTCTCCACCATCTGTGGAGTCAGGGAAATTTCCGGCACCAGGGCTATTGCCTGCCTTCCCCTGCCAAGGCAGTGGGCAATGGCCTGGAGATATATTTCCGTTTTGCCGCTGCCGGTAACTCCGTGCAGGAGAAACACTTCCTGCCTGTTCTGATCAATGACCTGGGTAATCTCTCTCAAACAGGATGCCTGGGTTTTTGTCAGGCTCAATGGCCCAGTGGCTGTGAATGACCTTGCCGGGTACGGATCGCGCCTGACCTGGGCTCTCCGCGGCGCCAGGTACCCTTTTTTTACTAATTCCCTGACTGTTGCCGGGGTTGTTCCGGCCTGCGCCGCCAGTTCCCGGAGGGTCAGCGCCCCTTTTTCCACTACTGTTTTCAAAACAGCCGCCTGCTTGGGAGCCTTCGTATTCAGTAGTTCCAGGAGCCTGTTTAAATCTTCCTTTTCCAGCGCTGTATCCAGTGTCTGAACCACCAGCGGCCTTATTTTTGCCTTCATTTCGCCCACGGTCTCGATAAGCCCGTACCCTGCCAGTTTCTTTAAGAGTTCCCTCGTTTTTCTTATTCCATATAATTTGTTAAGTTCTTTAAGCGGTGTTTTACCGTGCTGTACAATGTAATTGTAAATCTCTTTCGCCGTCCCGGTTAGTTCAGTTTCCGGCAGAGCAGGATTATCCAGGGCGACAAGGTGCCTGTGCCCGGTCATCCTGGCCCCCGCGGGCATGACTGTGTGGATGGCATCAATTTTGGGGCACATGTAGCGTTCAGACATCCATAAAGCCAAAGCCAGTAAATCATGATTCAGGAAAGTTTCCTGTTCAACAATGTCAATTATATCCTTGATATCCTTTTCGGGTATCTCCGGGGAGTCACAGAACCCCACGATATACCCTTCGACAGTACGGGGGCCAAACGGGACAACTACCCTCGTACCCACTGCCAAACGTCTGTCCAACGCCTGCGGAACGCGGTAATGAAAAATTTTGTTCAGTTTCTTTGCTGTTACATCCACAATTACTTCCGCATAGGGTTTAACAGCCATGATTCCTCCAAAAGTTACAGCCTGGCTTATTTGCCATAATATATAATTATATCAGAAATAAGGGATGAGAAAAAGGGTTCCAAACGAACACAGGGTAACACAACCATTCTTCCGCTAATATAATAAAGAAAGCAGTTGAAAGGAAGTGCTTTCTATGACTGACAAGATAAATCCCCACCAGGTTCCGCCCTGCCCCGGTGGAACAATATATACCATCAGGCCGGGGGACTCCTATTTTGGTTTAGCCAGAAGGTTTAACACCACAGTCGCCGCCCTGATGGCCGCCAACCCGGGAGTTGACCCCCGGAACCTGCAGATAGGTCAGCGGATCTGTATTCCGGTACCTCCGGCCGAAGAACCGTGCCCCGGCGGCTTCCTGTACGTCATCAGGGCCGGAGACACCTTTTTCTCTATAGCACGGCGGTACGGTATCGCTGTCGAAGCCTTAATTGCCGCTAATCCCGGGGTGGATCCCAACAGGCTGGTTATCGGCCAGTCAATTTGTGTGCCAGCCCCGAGACCCGCCCCCTGTCCAGGCGGACGTTTTTATACCATTGTGGCAGGAGATACCCTTTTCAGCCTGGCCCGCCGGTTCAACACAACTGTTAAGGCAATTATCGCTGCCAACCCGGGAATAGACCCGAATAACCTGCAGATAGGCCAGGTAATCTGTATACCTGTGTAAGTCATCTTGCGAGGAGCTGTCCCAAAAGTCAACTTTAATGCTTTTGATAAACAGTGAGGAAGGGCCGGGTATATTTCTTCAGGACCCTTCCCTGCATTGTGCGAAAAAACTTATCTTTAACTTTTTGGCCAGTCCCTCCCCATGCCCGTGAAATCAAAACGGCGAAAAAAGGCTTGGAGGAAAGGAGTATTCGGGTTGGTCGACAAGTCGCGGAGTGTACCCTCCACCTGGATCTGCCCGTTTTCCATCGCTAATACCCTGTGGGTATAAAGGGGAATCTCGGTCACGTCATGGGTGATGAACAACGTGGTGACCCTGGTTGACCGGATCACTTCTTCCAGTTGATCCATCAGGGCTACCTTGGTAGGGGCATCCAGGGAGGCGAAGGGCTCATCCAGGAACAATACTTCCGGTTCGAGGATAAATGCCCGGGCCAGACTGACCCGCTGGGCCTCTCCCCCGGAGAGGCTTTTGGCATTCTGCCAGGCCAGGTGGCCAATGCCGAATCGTTCCAGCCAGGCAGGTACTTTCGCTTTTATTTCCGCTCCGGGTACTTTCCGCAGCCTGAGACCCAGCGCGACATTGTCAAACACACTTCCACTCACCAGCAGGGGGTCCTGAAATACCATGGCCATTTGCCGCCTGATCTCCATACTGCCGCTGCCAGGCCCGGCCTGCCGCCCGTGGAAAAACACCCTCCCGGCTGTAGGCTTTTCCAGGAAGGCCAGTAACTGAAAAAGGGTGCTTTTGCCGGCGCCGTTGGGACCAATCAGGCTGACTACCTCTTGCGGGTAAATGGAGAGGTGGGGTATATCCAAAATGGACCGATAGCCCTTAACCAGTTTTAAGTTTTCCACCCGGATAATCGGCTCCACTAGCTCCACCTCCTGTGTTGCTGGAAGTGCGTTAACCCCAGGACAACGACATAGGCCAGCCCCAAAAGGATCACGCTAAGGGCAATAGCCATTCCGAAATGTCCCTTGGCCACTTCCATCACAATGGCGGTGGTGAGCACCCTGGTTTGACCCATCACGTTCCCCCCCACCATCATGGACGCGCCCACTTCTGAGACCACCCCGCCAAAGCCGGCAATCACCGCCGCCAGGATGGCCAGCCTGGCCTCCCGCAGGAGCAGCCACCAAAGCTGCCGGCGGGAAGCCCCCAGGGCAAGGATTTGCAGGCTAAGCTTGGGGTTTATCTGCTGGATGCCGGCCATGGTGAAGCCGGTAACCAACGGCACGGCGATCACCGACTGGGCAATTACCATGGCCGCCGGTGTATACAATAGGTGCAAAAAGCCTAACGGCCCGTATCGCCATAGCAGGATACTCACCCACAGACCTACCACCGTGGGAGGTAGGCCCATGCCGGTGTTCACAAGGCTTACCGCAGCTTGGCGCCCGCGAAAACCCGACAATGCCAGAAACAGACCCAGGGGTACACCGATAATCACGCTTACCAGAGTGGCAAAGCCAGATACTTTTAAGGTGAGCAGGGTGACCCGGAGCATTTCCGGGTCACCGGTAATCAATAACTTCCATGCCGTAACAAGGCCTTCCCAAATCAGTTCCAATCCGATTCACCCCCTGACTTTATTTACCCAGGTCCTCTTCTTTTTTGCCGGCATCAGGGAAGAAGAGCGGCTGGCCGTATTTGTCCACGCCGAACTTGCCGATCACTTCCTGGGTTTTGGGGGCAATGAAAAAATCGACAAAGGCCTTACCACCTTCGGCGTTAACCTTGTCAAACTTCTGTGGGTTAACCTGCATCACGTGATAGATGTTCAACAGGTTGGCTTCCCCTTCCAGCAGGATTTCCAGGGCCAGGTTCTTTTTCAGGGCCAAATAGGTAGCCCTGTCGGTGAGGGTGTAACCCTGTTTTTCCGATGCGATGTTCAGGGTCTGGCCCATCCCCGAACCGGACTCCTGGTACCACTGGCCGCCCGGCTCTACCCCGGCCTTTTTCCAGATATCCTTTTCCTTTTTATGGGTACCGGAATCGTCTCCCCTGGAAACGAAGA
>DDKP01000143.1 GCA_002339745.1 Firmicutes bacterium UBA2595
ATGGACGAAGGAATTGTCGCCGCAGCCAAAGACAAAAACAATTATGCCATTGTAGTCACAAAAAAAGCGGATGACTATGGTTTAATCACTGTTCCTTCCCTCAAGCCGGTTATCAAAATACCTGCTTTTGCCTTTCTGTTCCTGCTAGGCCATGCGGAACGCGAAGGCTACAGAGGTTATAATTAGCAGCCGGGTCCCGCTTAATGCGGTACCCGGCTGTTTATTCTCCACTCACCATTCTCCACTAATACTCCCCGCTGGCTGCCGCCCGCTGACCGCTGTTTTGCAGATAAGCCAGCGTCTTTTCCGCAGCCTGGCTACCAACATTGATACAGTCACCGATACCCACGCCACGGTATGAACCACCTACGACATAAAAACCGGGGTTAGCCGCTGTCCTGGCTTCAATGTTAGCAACCCGCTCGAGGTGCCCAACCGTATACTGGGGCATGCCTTTGACCCAACGGTAAATCTTATACATGACCGGTTGAGCAGTGAGACCCACAATATCCCTCAGCTCGTTCAGCACCATTTTCAGCATCGATTCATCATCCTGAAATACCAATTCCTGGTTTTTCGCTCCCCCTACAAAAGCCCTAATCAGGACGTAATCATCACCGGGAGTACGGTAATACCATTTGGAAGAGCTGTACGTTGTAGCCTTTATCTTACGCTTCTCAGAAATAGGAACGATAAAACCAAACGCATCGAGGGGCTTGTGAATATCGGAGCGTCTAAAGGCAAGATTGACAGTTGCCGATGTAGCCTGAGGAATTCCGGCCAAATTGTCGGCCATGACTTTATCAAATTCCCTGACGATTTCTGCTGCTTCATGGGCCGGGGCAGTCAATATCACCGCATCTGCTTCAATTGGTTCCAATCCGTCAATATAGACTGTGTATTTTTCACCGGGTCCCTTTTCAACTTTTGTTACGGTCTTGCCGGTCAGGACTTTCGACTTATCCAACTTCTCAGTAATAGTATCGGTAAGCTCGCCCATCCCGCCGATAAAGGTCATAAAGAACGTTTTCTGAGCTTTCCCAGGTTCGGCAGGCTTGGGCTTGGGAGTGTTCTTCCGGGCAGCCAGCATAGCCCTGATGAGGCTCCCGTATTTCTGTTCCATTTGAATGAACCTGGGAAAACTGGCCTTCAGGCTCATCTGGTCGGGGTCTCCCGCATGAATCCCCCCTATCAGGGGCTCGGCTATTTTATCGAGGGCTTCTTTCCCCAGCCTCCGTGTCACAAAACTTCCCAGGGTTTCATCTTCTCCTGTCCTGTTGGGGGGAATGAAGAGGTCAAAGGCCATGCGTATTTTGCCCGGCCAGGAAATAAGAGGGCTAAAGGCGAAAGGTATTAACTTGGTCGGTACGAGGCCCATCAGACCATCTGGAAGTTTGTTCAACCTCCTGTCAGCGTACACGTATGTTCTTTTGCTGGCCTCGTTACTGCCCATCAGCCGGTGCTCTATTCCAAGTTCCCGGGCCATCTGGGCAACCCAGGGTTTTTCGGAAAGGAAGCAATCAGGGCCACCTTCGACGATGTAACCGTCTATCTTTTCAGTCAGTATCTTGCCGCCCAGCCGGCTGTCCTTTTCAACCAGGAGATAATCAATCTTTTCCCCGGATTCCCTGGCTTTCTGCAGGATGTAAGCTGCCGACAGACCGGTGATTCCTCCTCCTATAACTACTACCTTTTTCATCCCTAATCACCCCATCAAGTTATAATTTGATTGTTCTACCATGTGTATTGTGAACTTATAGTATACGGGTTAATCCGCTTTCTCCAGCACTGCAGCCGCCAGCGCCCGGATAAACATCCCTGAAGTATTGAGAGAGACTGATCTGTGGAAATTCAGCCCCAGGGAATCGGCATACTTTCTCTGGGCAATATCGATATCATACAGGGTCTCTATGTGGTCCGAAACAAATCCGATTGGAACGACCAGCACATCAGTGAACCCCTGCCGGCTGATATCTTCCATCACTTCTTCAACCATAGGCCCCAGCCATTCACCCTGCCCCCCGCCTTTACTCTGGTAAGCAGCCCGCCAGCAGTTCAGCCCAAGCCGTTCTACAATCCGGTTGACGGTACAATTAAACTGTTCGGCATACGGGTCGCCATCTTGTATATAAGTTAACGGGAGGGAATGAGCGCTGAAGATTACCTGCACATCATCTCTCCTGTCGGCGGGAAACCGATTTAGACCTTGAGTTATCTTCTCTGCTACCGCTTCGATGAACAGGGGGTTATCATAAAACGGACCGGTTTTTACCACTTTGAGAGAATGTCCCGCCACGGAAGCAGCCACTCTATCCAGTTCCTCCATGTATGCGCCGGCGCTTACGCGGGAGTAAAACGGCGACAGGCTGAGGGCATATATGGTTTCGGCCCTTTCTTCAAGAAGCTTATCTACACCCTCCTTAATAAAGGGACGCCAGTAGCGCATTCCGACCGTCACCCTGTAATTCTGTCCCTGCTCCCGCAGGTATTCTTCCAACTTGGCGGCTTGTTCGGCAGTAATACCCGGGAGAGGAGACCGACCGCCAATCAGGTCGTACCTGGCTTTAATCTTGTTTACTAAAGCGGGCGGTGGAGTTCTTCCCCCCATGAGGTTCTTCATGAAAGGCTCGACAGCCTCGGGCGAATCGGGCCCTCCGAATGCAAGCAGCAGTATGCCTTTGGGATTTTCATTCACAAGACTACCCTCCCTCAGCCTGAACCTTTTAGCGCCGGCTGTATTTATGCACTGCTTCCACAAGGGCAATCACATTTTCCACAGGGGTGTCCTTGTTGATACCGTGACCGAGATTGAAGATATGACCCGGCCTGTTCCCGGCCATCTCAAGAATTCGCTTGACTTTTTCCTCAATAAGTTTAGGTGGCGCAAAGAGTGTAAAAGGATCCAGGTTGCCCTGTATGGCCCTGTCATAACCTATTCTTCTCCATGCCTCGTCCAGGTTTATCCTCCAGTCAATACCGATAACGTCCCCTCCTGCTTCCGTCACCAGTTCCAGCATGGAGGAAGCATTATTGGCAAAATGTATTACCGGTACTCCTTCCTCTTTGAGGCCATCCAATACATACTTGGAATAAGGGAGAACATAAGTTGCATAGTCATCGGGCGAGAGTGCGCCTACCCAGGAATCAAACATCTGGACAGCCTGGGCCCCTGCTTTTATCTGAGCCTTCAGGTATCTCAGAAGAACCTCAGAAATTTTCTCCATCAGGGCATCCCAAATTTCGGGCGACTGAAGCATCATGGTCTTGCAATTCTTATAATCCCTGGAACCTCCGCCTTCAATGATATAGCTGGCAATGGTAAACGGGGCTCCCGAGAAACCTATCAAGGGCACTTTTCCGGCAAGTTCTTTCCTGATCAGCCGGATAGCTTCCATAACGTAGGGTGTTGCCTCTTCAGCTTCCAGGATACTTATTTTGTTTACATCCTCCTGGGACCTGACAGGATTTGCTATTACCGGGCCTTCGTTCTTGGCAAAGCTCAATTTTATGCCCATGCCTTCCAGCGGCAGAAGAATGTCGGCAAACAGAATAGCCGCATCAACCCCCAGCCTGTTGATAGGCTGTAGGGTCACTTCAGCAGCCAGTTCCGGTGTTTTGCACATTGTGAGAAAATCATATTTGTTTCTGATTTCCATGTATTCAGACATATAACGTCCTGCCTGGCGCATCAACCATACGGGTGTGCAATCTACCTGCTCTCTCCGGCAGGCTTTTAAGAACCGGTTATTTTGCATCAATGCCGTCCTCCTTGATTTTAATTAAGTTTATTTTATCCCAAACCTGGGTACAACACCCCTAATCCTCGGCCAAAGTTCTCAACAGGAGCCTGATTCCCCTGACGACAACTTCCTGTTCTTTGATAGACATCCTATCAAAGACTTCCTTTATAACTCTGTCCCGGTGCCTCTCCAGGGACTCCATCAACTTTCTCCCTTCCTGGGTCAGTTCAAGCCAGTGGACCCGCCGGTCGTTTTCGTCCTGCTTTTTGTGGATCCATCCTTTTTCTTCGAGTCTCCTGAGAAGCCTCGCGGCAGCCGGGAGTTTGCTATTGATGTGACTGGACATTTCACCGACAGTCACAGGCCCGCGCCCGATAATACGCAACACCCTGAACTGCTGGGCTGTAACGTCAGACTCACCGTAAATCTTGGGACCCATCAGGACCATAATTTGAGGAAATAATTCGCTGAATTCCTGGTATGGCTGCATCGCTTTCACCTACCCTATATAAATGCAATGACAAAGTAGTTTACACCTGTAAAGCTATAAGTAATAAAAGTTTACATCTGTAAAATATTATAGCACTTCGGGCTGTTTTTGACAATAAAAAAATTTTACATGTGTAAAATTTTTTTGAAAAAAAAGTAAGGAATTCTCAAATCCATTACTTCGTTCCTTCTGTTACACCGTTATTATTTGGTCACAATTAACTTGTCTCCATTCTTTAAGGGCGATATCTATTTCCCTTCTCATGGGGATTTCCTTCATAAACGTCAGGAAATGAGTTGAGGGGAACCCGCGTAGGGGAATATGCCTAATTCTTCGCACAATCCGTCCGGGCCTGAAAAGTTCCCGCCGGAGCATATCCTGAATCCGTGAAATAATAATTCAGAAATTGCAGGAATAAGCAGATAATTGGCGAATTTCATAGATATAAGAAGATAAATCAATTTTATCACATTCACCCAGGAGGTATCTATGAAATTTGAACTGTATCAAACAAAAGAATTGCTGACAACCCATGCTGGTTTGGCAATGATTGGCAATATTTTGCCGCATACCAGATTAATACAGAGGTTAAACAAAATGCCCTTACCCGGCATTATCAACCCTCAGATATCTAACAGCGACTGCGCTGTAGGATATATTGGAATAAAAGGAATCTTTTAACTCACGATAGAAATAATGTGCTAACATATATTGGTAAATGAATGCTGGTAGTAGCCCTCTAAATCAAAAAAACATGGAACTTCACGGATTCAGGTCTTTATCTTTTTTCCTTTAATTTTCCAACATTTTTTGTTGCGTTTCGACAAGTTTGGAAATCGACGAACATAAAAACAACGGCCTCATCAGCCGTTGTTTTTCTCCAACATCATTGGATTTTCTCCAGGTCCGGGTTATCACATGCCATCCGCCCCACCTTGCTCATCGGGTACCACCTGTCACCCACTTTTACCTTTACTATATCAGCAGTGTAATCGTTTTTTGTATTGTTTTCACTGGAATTTTCCAATAAGGACGAGCCCACCCCGTATATGTCGGCAGGTACGCCCAGGTCTTCAAACTGGCTTATCTTTTTGGCATTAAATCCGCCTGTTACAACAATTTTTACCTCTCTACACCATAGTTTGGCCGTCTCCACCGCGTTATAGGGGATCTCCCATTTTGCGTAAGCCGAGTCTATTGCTTCCCTCAGAGCCCACACCAGCCTGGGGTTGACGCCGCAGTCGAGTTTCTTGTCCCCCAGTGGAGGAACCGAAACATCCCGCATATTTGAGGCGGTGTCGACCCTTATGGCAAATAACTTATACTTCTGAGCCTCTTCATGCCTTCCTGATCTGTACAGTTCCCAATAGGCGGAAAACATTCTTCGCATCACTTTTAGCGTTTCCCCCACACAATCATTATGAAAATCCACCAGGGCAATCCTTGGCACTTCGGGAGGCATAATCCTGGAAAACTGAATCACGGTTTCGGCGGTGTCGCCCAGGAAACAGGCAATGGAGGAGTGGGCGACGGTCCCACCACCCTTGGCTCCCCACCATTCGCCCTGATCATCGGTGGACACGAACGGGCGGGAATTCTTATAATACTTTTGATTATAGGCCTGGACTGCCAGATAATATGCATATCCGTGCAGGGCCTGGAGCTTATAGTGGGTAAACCTGGCCGGGAAGAACAGCACATCCTTACCTTTGGCGGCTACCAGCACATGATAAACATTGGTGGCAACCCTGGTGGTTTCACTGAGAACTCCCAGGATAGGGGTTTCCAAATTGGCAAAATCCCGGTACCGCCCCCTGATTTTCAGGACAGGCTGTACTTCCATCGGGTCTCCGCTGTAATAAGCAAACGTGCCGTCATGAACGGCTTCCACTTCCAACCCCTTGTAGGTGTTAACAAATGTCCCGTCATCATCAAAATATCCTGTGCATTCCTGCAGTATTGCAAGAGCTTCATCCACTCCGGCTACCAGGCTGAAAGGTTCCCTGCGGGTGAAAAACTGCATTTCTACAGAGATGTCGCCATTTTGTACGGCCGAGCCGTCAATTCCCTTAATATCGCTGTTCCCCCTGAAGGTGTACCCTTCTCCGGACAGTACCTCCAGGATTCTGACAATATTAGAGAAATACGCGTCAGAGTACCTGCCCTCTCTCATCCGTCCGGCATCAATCCGAAAAGTCTCCTTGTTTAACCTTTTCCCGTCGAAAATGCTTATGACTACCATCTCCCTTCCGGTTGCCGAAAATAATACCAAAAAACTGCCGTATTTGCAATAGGTTTGGTTACTCTTCCCTTTTTCTGGCCGCAGTACCTTTGGCCTGCCACATCCAATAGCTGTCATAACCTGAGTAGGCATAATGCTTAATGTATTTAACATTACAGACCAGATCCGAATTTAAAAAAGCCGCGGTAATACGCAGGGCTTTAAGAGAATCCTCTTTTTGCTCAAACAAAGGAGTAGATAATTCTCTTAAAGTCTCTACCGGGGGGGCTTCCGTTTTCAAAGCATCCGGCCAGGTTTCAATGAGGGTCTCTCTTTGCACGGCATTTAGATATTTATTCTCTATTTCTCCGTATAATAAGGAGAAGCAGGTTCGGCAAAGCTTCTCCACAGTTATTATAACCCCAGGACAGAGGTAGGGAAATTTTTTGTATGTCTCGATGATGCAATTGGCGCAAAAACGCTCATCACATGAACCGCATTTTTGTGAACAGCTTAGACAAATATGCCTTTCACAATAACCGCATTCCAGCAAACAATCAGTACAGAACGTCCCGTAGCAGGAACGACATCTGATATAACAATCCAGGCACAGCCCCTTTTTACAGCCAGCGCACCTTAATATGCAATCGATACAGGACAATTTCCCGCACTTCTCACATTGGATTTCTCTATCCAATCCCCTGACGTGTTTCTTGCAGTGGTAACATGCGTATACCTTGGTAAGGTACCGGAATATCCAGGTCTTTCTGACGGCAGAAAGAATGTCTGCTATCTTCATTTTAAATACCACCTTTTCGGTACCGTGTCACAGGAACAGATGTCTCCTGTGAATACCGCAATTAACAGTTCACCGCGGTACTTTCGGATGGCTTATAAGATGGAGTAAATACAAGCCCAATTTAAGGCAAATTTTCTCTATTACTCCTGTTACGTTTGTTTTTTAACTTCTTCTACGTCGTTATGCAAAAATCCTCCTGTTATCACTTGTAAACCTTGTCTTAACTTAATGCTGCCGATTAAATCTTTACGCCCGAACATTTTTGTTTATTACTTTTTGCAGGAATAATGAATATCGGGGCAGAATTTTTATGAAACATTCGGAGCTCGCTTTATAGTATATACATATACACGGAGGTAATGTTATGACGGAAAGTGAATATAGTGAGTTCATCGGAGAGCTTGCCAACTTAGCCAAAACCAGTAACAAAATTAATGCCGAATATTATACCAGGTACGACGTCAAAAAAGGCCTGAGAAACAGCGACGGGACAGGGGTTCTGGTAGGCCTCACGGGAATTGGGGACGTCCATGGCTATATTTTGGACGAGCGTGAAAAGATCTCTGTCGAAGGCCGCCTTACTTACAGAGGAATTAATATTGAGGATATTGTCGAAGGTTTTCAGAAGGACAACCGCCACGGATTTGAAGAAGTGTGTTACCTGCTTCTGTTCGGCGAACTTCCCAACAAGGAAAACCTGGAAAAATTCAGTAAAATGCTGGGTCAATACCGGATTTTGCCCGAAGGTTTTATGCGGGACATGATCCTGAAAGCGCCCAGCAAGGATATCATGAATAAACTGGCCAGAAGCGTTTTGGCTTGTTACTCATATGACACCAATCCAGACGACACCAGGATAAAAAATGTCCTGAGGCAGAGCATAGAGCTGATCGCCCGGTTCCCTACATTTGTAGCATACGGTTACCAGGCCATGGCCCGCTACCACAAGGATGCCAGCATGTTTATTCACACGCCGGACCCGGGACTGGGAACCGCCGAGAACTTCCTGCTGTTGATCCGGCAGGACAGCAAGTATACCAAAACCGAGGCTGATATTCTTGACCTCGCCCTGGTCCTGCACGCAGAACATGGCGGCGGCAACAATTCGGCTTTCGCGGCCCGTGTGGTGTCCTCTACCGGAACTGATACTTATTCTGCAATTGCAGCGGCAGTTGGTTCTTTAAAAGGTCCTAAACACGGAGGGGCTAATATCAAAGTCCTGGAAATGATGGAAAATATCAAGGAACACATCTCCGACTGGAAGGACGAAGAAGAAATTGCCCGTTATCTTGAACGAATATTGTTGAGGGAAGCTTTTGACAGGTCAGGACTGATATACGGCCTGGGGCATGCGGTATACACCCTGTCTGATCCCCGCGCAGTCCTGCTGAAGAAAAAAGCCCTCGAGTTAGCCCGGGAGAAAAAACGGGTAGAAGAATTTAACCTTTACGCTATGGTTGAAAAGCTCGCTCCGGCGGTTTTCTCCAAAATCAAAAAAACCGACAAGCGCCTTTGTGTAAATGTCGATTTTTATTCCGGTTTCGTTTACGACATGCTATATATCCCACTGGAACTGTGCACACCGATCTTTGCGGTGGCCAGGATTGCCGGATGGTGTGCCCACAGGATAGAAGAACTGGTCAGCGTCAAAACAATCATGAGACCGGCTTATAAGAGTGTTGTGACTCGCAAAGAGTATGTTCCATTGTCTGAACGTGGGTAAGCTAAAGGAAGAAGCAGGTAAATTCCTGCCTCTTCCTTGATTTTAAAATAAAGAATGGGACTTGAAGCGTTAACTTCGAATGCCGTTAAATTAAAAAAAGTAAATAAAAGGCAGTGATTTTATTCACCGCCTTAAGT
>DDKP01000111.1:0-2223 GCA_002339745.1 Firmicutes bacterium UBA2595
GCGCTGGAAGAAGGGTTGGTGAAGCCTGATGATGTTTTTCTATGTTTAGGGGAGGCCGATGACCAGGTCAAGTGTTATAAAAAGGAGGGCCACGGCCTGATCACATTTGCCCAGGCCATGGCTTATTCCTGCAACCCTGTTTTTGCCCGGATTGGGGTTAAACTGGGCGCTGAAAAGCTGGTCCAATACGCGGAGCGCTTCGGGCTGGACAGGGACAGTATTATCGGGTACAGTGAGCCCAGTGGTAAAAACCGGTTGGAGCGGATCAGCCAGCCTTACAACCTGGTCAATGCCAGCCTGGGGCAGTGGCCGGTGGAAGCCACTGCGGTCCAGGTGACAGCCATGATGACTGCCATAGCCAATAACGGGATATACACTCCTCCACGTCTGGTCATGGAGGTCCGTAACTCTGATAATACTGTTCTCCGGAAAATCGAACCGGGAACGGCGGTAAGGGCTGTTTCAGAGGACACGGCGGTGATGATGAGGACTTTGCTGGAAATGGTAACTAGATACGGGACAGGAAACCAGGCCTGGGTGGAACCATTGGGGAGCGCTGGCAAAACCGGCTCAGCCCAGGTAGGGTCGGCCAAAATTGATGCCTGGTTCACCGGATATGCTCCTGCCGTTAATCCACGGTACGTGGCTACCGTCTTGATCAATGACGGTGAAAGCGGGGGTAAAACGGCAGCCCCCGTATTCCGGGAAGTCATGCAGAGAATCCTGACATCGAAGGGAGGGAGTGTCCCATAAGCTTATGGGACACCCCCTCCCTGTGAATGCCGAGACTTTGATTGGATTCGCCTCCGCCTACGGTTTTTCACCGGTCTTTACGGTGACATATTCGGTATGTTTATCTCTGAAGACTTGGAGTACAAGGTTTTCGCCGACTTTGCTGCGGCGGACGATTTCTGTAACATCATCGGGGTTCTTGATTTTTTTCCTGTTTATTTCGATTATAATGTCACCGCGCTGGATTCCTGCTTTTTCTGCAGGACCGCCGGGCGCCACATATGCCACCAGCGCTCCGGCGGTGGTGGGAGCGCCGAAATACCTGGCCAGTTCTTCATCGACAGGCTGCAGGTAAACCCCTATATATGCCTTCACTACTTTTCCTTTATTGACGAGGTCATCCAGTACTTCTTTGACCATATCTATAGGAATTGCGAACCCGATTCCCTGGGCGGAAGCATTAACCGCAGTATTAATCCCGATAACTTCTCCGTTCGTGTTCAGGAGGGGACCGCCGCTGTTGCCCGGGTTGATGGCGGCATCTGTCTGCAGGAGGTTTTTGTAGAGCCGGTTAGATATGGTTACTGGACGGCCTTTAGCGCTGATGACGCCGACAGTGACAGTATGGTCAAGACCGTACGGGTTCCCGATGGCTATTACCCAGCTTCCTACTTCTGTTTGGGCGGAATTGCCCAGTTTTAGCACGGGGAGGTCTTTATTTACGGAAACCTTTAGGACAGCCAGGTCCAGTTCTTTGTCAGAACCTACGACCTTTGCCTTGAGAGGGGAGTCGAATCCGGTTATTGTGACTTCAATATCTGTGGCCCCGTTGATTACGTGTTCGTTGGTAATAATCAGGCCGGTTTTATCAAATATAAATCCGGTCCCTATACCTTTGGACGTCTCAGGGAAAGGCCTCAAGTTAAAGTCCCTGCCGAAAAATTCTCTAAAAAAGGGATCGTTGAGAAAAGGGTTGGTATCGGATTGCCTCCTGGTGTATGATTCAATGTTTACTACTGCGGGGCTGGCCTGTTTCACAGTTGCGGTGATATCGAAGGGGCCAATCACTATTTGCCCCGAAGACTTATTGTCCTCCGCTACCACAGTTTTGGGGAAGTACAGTTTGTAAGCGGTCACCCCTCCGGCAATAAACATGGCCCCCATCAAAAATCCTATCAGTAACAGTCCAAAAATGGAGAAGCGCTCTTTCAGTTTTAACATTTACTCTCATCTCCCTTCCGAAGTATTATTTTATTAATTATTTTTCATTTGCACAGCTGGTTGTTGTCCTCGGTGTTAATCATATTTTAAAATAAGTTTTCGAAAAAAATATGGCAGAAATGTTAACAAAGTGTGAAATTAATTATTCACTGCAATTCCGTCATGGCAGGACTTTTAAAACGTTAGAAGTATTTATATTATAATTGTAACATTATAACGGAAGAGTTTTTATGTTTGGGAATGGTTGATGTCAACAGGCTCAAATATATC
>DDKP01000111.1:2603-2740 GCA_002339745.1 Firmicutes bacterium UBA2595
TCTCTAAAAGGTGGTGTAATGCTTGCTGGTTTATAAAAATTTACCATATGTAAAGGTGTCTTTCCTTCTGGCCACTATACTGTTCCACATATACTTGTTAATCAGGGCGCTGGTGGAGTCCAGGTACGTGGTGGCCG
>DDKP01000058.1:0-433 GCA_002339745.1 Firmicutes bacterium UBA2595
CACCGTTCCCAGCCAGGGCGGCCAGAAGCAACTTGACGTAAAGGTAATCGACGGAATGCCCACTCTTGCACATGTAAATGCTGACGGATATGTAGCAGCTATCGTTTATAAAGCCGACCTGGTAGGCATGAAGACCGTCCAGAACTGGACCAATGGGGACGCCACCGTCTACCTGCCCGATGGAGAGAAGGTAATCGTCCTGCTCAAGAAAGGTCCCCTGGATGCCAATGCTGACTACATACAGGACAGAGTCAGCGGTGTAGCACAATTCACCCTGCTCCGAGNNGACTGTGCGGCCTGCCATGCCCCGCACGGTTCCTACAGCGACCGCCTGCTCCACTACAACCCCAATGAAATGGCCAACACCGTTCCCAGCCAGGGCGGCCAGAAGCAACTTGACGTAAAGGTAATCGACGGAATGCCCACTCTTGCA
>DDKP01000058.1:522-6818 GCA_002339745.1 Firmicutes bacterium UBA2595
GCCACCGTCTACCTGCCCGATGGCGAGAAGGTAATCGTCCTGCTCAAGAAAGGTCCCCTGGATGCCAATGCTGACTACATACAGGACAGAGTCAGCGGTGCAGCACAATTCACCCTGCTCCGAGACCTGACCCCGTGGCTCTATGGGTACAAGTTTGATCCATATCCAATCAAGAAGTACTTTACCCAGTTTAAGGTTGGACCAGGTAACGCCACAGCTATTGAGTATGCATACGATTGGCAGACCAGGACCGTTGTTTCCGACTTTGAGAAAGAATACGGCCATGCATATGCCAAGGGCGCCAGAGTTGTGGAAGCTAAGTATGCAGACATCGCCCTGTGCTATGTCGTTAAACTGGCCGGGGATGTTGTCAGGAAAAACGCAGCCGGCAGCATGTTTGTTGAAAATATCGACTTCAATACTGTAACCGACTTTGGCGGAATCCGCATCACAAGAATTAACACCGACATTTACGATGAAGCCTCCAAGGGTATGGACGGCTACGGCGTCCTTATCGGGAAATACTGTGCCGCATGCCATACCGATTACAGGGCCCTGTCCGCAGGACAGCGAAAGTCCTACACGCCCACCGGTATGTTCTCCTGGGCCTTCAGGCACACCACCAACAATGACCGTTACACCTGCCTGAAGTGTCACTTCGCTCACGGTACCGATGTAGAGGTCATGTGGGATGCCAGAGATTATGACATCAGGACCCTGGTATCCAGCGGTCAGTTTGCAAACGAAGCGGAAGCCAAGGCTTATATGGTAGACAAAAACCCGTCCTCTGCTCTCAAGCGCTACACCAACATGGCAGTCTGCTGGAAGTGCCATACAGACTCCAAGGCCAGCCAGCTGAAGAACAACCTGTACTTCTGGGACAACGAAGTTGCTCCGCATGGTGCTGAGACCGGAATCCAGACCCATGACCAGTACGGCTGGTAAAAAATTCAGCTAACAAAATAATTTGTTAGCTGTTTAGGGGGCCACAACCCCAAGACGGCTAAGGTATTATGCCAGCCATAATACCTTAGCCCGTTCTTAAAAAATATTTCTCTTATCTTATATTGTATGATAAAGAGGCAAATTATGTCAAGCAAAGGTGTTCTAAAGAAGAGGGGATAGGAGATGAAGCAGTCCGGTATTCCATATAACCTGGCAGTAACTGTTTTAGTTCTTGCTGTTTTTGTGGTTACAGTTTCCTGGTTCCAGATAGCGGGACACGGCGCCGCGGTTGCCGAACTGTCCCCTTTTATCACTATAACCGGTCCGTGTGAAGGACAGGCCTTCAACCAGACAACCGTATATGTATATGGGATAACGGAAGCCGGTGTTGCGGTTAATGTATACCTGGATAATTCGTTGGCCGGTTCAACGGCGGCAGACCCCGATGGAACCTGGACTTACGGACTGGGTTCCCTGTCTGAAGGGATTTACGATATCTACGTGACAGCCCTTGATTCTGCCGGGAATGTGCAGGTTTCAAATACTGTTACCTTTGAAATTGATACCACCCCGCCGGCGGTAACCATTAAACATCCATTAGACGGTTCCTATACAAACCTGCCTTCGATTGAAGGCGGGACCGAACCCGGTGCAACTGTTACAATTTTTGTGTATGGCAAGCAGGCGATAGTAACAGCGGATACAAACGGTTACTGGTATTATTTTGATGATACTCTTCCCGAGGTAAGCCACACTGTTTATGCCGTGGCTGTGGACAAAGCCGGTAACGAGGGGACTTCTCCCACTCATTCGTTTATCCTTGACATGACCAGGCCGGTTGTGCTGCTGACCATGATTCCTCCTGATGTTATGACCAGGGTGTACTGGGAACAGAAAATAAAGGTTGGTTTGTCTGACAGTTCACCTATAGATGAGGCAAAAATGTCAGAAGCAATTATTTTGGCTGAAGTAGACAACGTTACCGGTTTGGTTTACGGCACTGTCTCCGGCACTGTATATTACAACGCTGAGACTAAAGAAGTTATTTTAACTCCGGATGCCCTGCTGAAACCTCTTACTAAATACATGGTGACAGTTAACCCCCTGCTGAGTGACCTTGCCGGCAACTATGTTTACCCAAGAACCTGGAGCTTCGTTACCCTCGGTGATACTCAAACCACCGGCCCTCACGGCAGCTACATCGATAATGTCAACACGTGCGGTAACTGCCATAACCCTCACAGGTCGGACGGCACAAAACTGAGCGGCAGGACAAATCTTTATGCCTTTGTTGTATATCCTCTTACCGTACAGATAGACGATTACTGCAATGCGTGCCACGACGGGACGGTAGCTCCTGTGCCGGAAAAGTGGACACTGTCCCGCAAGCATGACTTCCAGGTCAGCATTGATGGTACCCCGGGAGTCAGTTCCTGCGCTTCCTGCCACAATCCCCACCTGACCTGGACCGCAGAAAACCCCAACCTGTTGCAGGACTATTATTATTATGAACACAACGACCCCACCAACCCCTACCTCCCTAACAGCAGTGAAGAGGGAATGTGTGAATCATGCCATGACAGCACCATCAAGGATGATTCCCGGGTCACTTATAACAGGTACCGGTATGAGAAGCGGCACACGGCCGCTGGTACCCCCGGGGATTACTCCCTGTGCCTGCGCTGTCACAACGGTTCCAATGCGGTTAATATAGCTGTTTATTACAGTCAACCATCCCGGCATGTCCTGGGAGCACTTGACGCAAGCCCCCTAGCAGGGCATATGCCGTGTTCCGAATGCCATGAAATCCATGGCTCCAACAACAACAAACTTTTAAGAGAAGAGTATGGCCACAATTATGTTGCTACCGGTCAGAAATTTGTTGCCACCGGTACTGATTGGGATCCTGCTACCGAGCGGTTGTTCTGCACCCGCTGCCATAATAACATGACTGAACTCTATGGGATTATTGTTGGACTCGATTATGCCATTCCGGGTCATGAAGATCAAAGTACGGAATACTGTCATAAATGCCATGGTGGGTCACCGGCGGCTGCTGCGCACGGACCTCAATAACATAAACGTGAAAATAATAATCATTTTTTTGGTTAATGAGACATACATCTATATTGGTGAAATCGACAATATACCGGAATTTTAACAAAGCAGGGCTGCTAATGACTGAATTACAAATCTTTCTGCGGGATTTCCTATAAATAAAGTTTATTAAAAAATTCAAAGGAGGTGGGTTTTGGTGGTTTCCGGGAAAATACAGAGGGAGAAGAACCCATGGGAGGAGGGTCCATGACCAATTTGCGTTACAAATACGTTTTTCTAATTATATTGACAATATTGTTTTTAGCAACCGGTATCATTACTTCCATTGCCCTGGAAAACAACCAGGTAACTGAGTTAGCAGTGACCCCGGACCCGATAAAACTTGGTTCCACAGTATATATTAAATACGCGCTGGGTCAGGACGCCACAGTGACGATGAATGTTTATGACCAGGGCGGGAACAAGGTCCGGACCCTCTTGAACAATGTATCCAAGGGCGCGGGTCCATATACCCAGACTTGGGATGGGAAGAACTCCAGCGGAGTCCTGGTCCCTGACGGTTACTATACGTTCACGGTTGAAGCCAAAAATTCCGCCGGTACGGTAATCGGATATGCCGAGATAACGAAGGTAGCAGCCCGGGTTCCCACTGTCAGCAATGTATCCGCTTCACCTAACCTGTTCAACCCGCTGCTCGGGGAGCAAACAACGATAAGCTTCGACCTTTCATATGAAGCCAAGGTTACCGCCAAGATTCTGCTGGGATATAACACTGTAAGAACATTGGTTGCGGATGAAGAAATACCGGCGGGAAAGAACAGTATTGTCTGGGACGGGAAGGATAACAACGGGATTATAGTGGGGGATGCCAGCTATACCATCCAGATAGATGCGGTAAGCAAGCTGGTCTCAACATTCAAGAGCGCCAACAAGTCAGCCACGGTCTGGGTGGAGAAAGAACCACCCCAGATTACCAACTTCAATGCAAGCAATAACCCACTGAAACTGGGCAGTACAAAATCAACTATTAGCTATAACCTGAGCGAAAATGCGAAGGTAACCCTGAAGATTACAGACAGCGCGGGTAATGACATTAAGGTTCTTTTAAACGGTGTTGCCAAGAATGCGGGTTACAACAGTACCACATGGGATGGGACCAATAGCAGTAACGTTTATGTCCCCGAGGGTACATACAATGTTATCATCAGCGCCGTAGACAATTTCGGAAAGAATTCCGGGGAGCAGGCACTGGAATTGGTGGCGGCATACCAGCCGTCAATTACCAACCAGAACCTGAGTCCGAATCCCTTCAACCCGAAAGAAGGGCCTGCCACCATCAGTTACACCATATCAAATGACGCCAAGGTAACGGTGGTCATCCTATACGGCACAATGCCGGTCAAAACGCTTGTGTCAGATGAACTGCAGGCTGCCGGGCCCCAAACCATAGGGTGGGACGGTACCGATAATAACGGGAACCTGCTTGGAGATGCCAGTTATTATTACCAGATAACGGCAGTTAGCCCCACGGTGGAGTGGTTCAGAAGCACAGTCAAGACAGCCTTTACGATTGAAAAAGGGGCGCCTTATTTCCCTGACCTGGTTTTAAGCCCCAACCCGATGAAAATTGGGGTCGATTCCCTGTCTATTAAATATAACCTCAGCGAGGATGCTACTGTTTACAACGAGATTTACAGGGGGGACACTCTAATCAGGAAGGTTGTACAGGGTCAGTCCAAGAAGGCAGGGTACAATACCGATTACTGGGATGGGAAAGACGATGCCGGTAACCTTGTGCCTGAAGGCACTTACACGGCAAAAATCAGGGCAGTTGACGCCGCCGGCCAATGGGGCCAGGTCTCCAATGACTTCAGTGCCGGTTACCTGCCACAAGTAACGGGGATGAGTGTCGACCCATACCCATTTAATCCTGCCACCAGCCTGAACGCTACTGTCAGCTTCAGCTTATCCAGTGATGCCAGGGTCACGGCGACAATTTTCAAAGGATTTCTGGTAATCCGGACTCTAAAGACCGACCAGCTGATGTCCAAAGGTTCTTACCTGCTTACATGGGACGGAAAAGACGATGACGGGCTGCAGGTGCCTGATGGAAAGTATACGTGCAAGATAGAAGCCGCCAGTCCCACCATCAGTACCTTCAAAAGTACGGCCAACGCTGATATCACCGTGGAAGCAGCTTATCCCTCCATTACCGGGATCAGCACTTCGCCTCTGGTAGTTAAAATAGGGTACAGTGCATCTATCAGGTATACTCTCAGTGAACCGGCCACTGTCACTGTACAGGTTCTTGATTCCCTCGCGAATGTGGTCCGCGACTTCCGGCCGGAGTTAAAGGCCAACGGCGGCTACTTCACCCTGGCATGGGACACCAGGGATAACAACGGGCAGCTCATAGCCACCGGGGAATATATCCTCAGAATAACCGCTGTCGACAACTTCAACAAGAGCACTACCGAACGATATGCCTTCAAAGCGGGGGCAGTTCCGGTAATATCGGATCTTTCGGCCAGTCCGGCTGCTATAAATGCCAGCAAAGGTGAACAGACCACTATATCATTTAATGTATCGGAGGATTCTTATGTCACAGTTAAGATCCTGGATTCATCAAACAAGATTGCCAAAACCCTCCAGAGCAATAAGGAACAGCCGGCCGGTCCGGGTTACGCCACATGGGACGGAAGAAACAGTGTAGGAGATGCCGTTTCCGGGACATTTACCTTTACGGTCGATGCTTCCTCGGTTATTGGTTATTTCAAGGCTTCGCAGGTTAAAGGCACTGTGGAGGTAACGACTTCGGTTTCAGTTCCAGATAAGTGCATGGACTGCCACAAGAGCTACCCCAACAGCCATCCGGTAGGCAACTGTGTGGGATGCCATGGTGATGACGAGCCTATCCAGGACTGCGCATTCTGCCACCCAACCTGGCCTTCGCATAATGACGGCATATTCCTGGTTTCCTATGAATGCACTTACTGCCATAACCCTACCTATAACTATAAAATTCCGGGACACGGGGACATAGCTGTTGTCCACACATCGCCTATCTCCGCGGACTGTCAAAAGTGCCATAACAGTAACCTTACCTTAGAACACCCCAAGTATAAATATCCGGCAACAGGAGCGCCCTATGACTGCAACACCTGCCATACCAGCACAGTGGCGGAAGTAGTATATGCTATCGCCAATAAAGTGGTGAACTGTGCTGCCTGCCACCTGGGGTCGGGACATGAAGCAGACCATACGCCTACGGGTATCCAGACCGACTGTACCAA
>DDKP01000058.1:7261-21247 GCA_002339745.1 Firmicutes bacterium UBA2595
TTGTATACGCCATAGAAAACAGTTTAAAGAACTGCGAAGTATGCCACTTGCAAGCAAGCCATGAGCAATTGCATGCCATAACCTATCTTGATGCCAAGTGCACCACGTGCCATATAAATAGCCTAACCCAGGAGCACTTAAACAACCCGAAAACACAGACAGATCCGGTTACAGGCCAGCCAAAGCCCTGGACCTGCAACACCTGCCATAACAGCGCCAGACTTGAAGTTACCTGGGCTATTCAATCAGGTGACATGAACTGCTCTGCTTGCCACCCTACCGCACACGGCATTAACCTGGCTTACCAGGTTCCGTCGGATATACCCAGGTACGGCGGGTATATGTGGTCAACACCGATAGATGCCCGCATTTTCAACGGTGAATCATGGGTGCCTGCTGAATTCCTGCTGGGAGGGAAGATTCTTATTTCTAACCGCCGCACAGATGTAACCGGTGATGCAGTATGGACATTATATCAAACTGAAATGGCTGCCAACGGCTGGACCCTGGTTTCAGATCCACCGGCTGCAGGAACTAATTTCTTCAATGAGACCTTTACTAAAGGGACACGTAAGGTGTTGATCTGGTTCTATGGCGGAGAAGGCCATACCGCTTCACCTGTACTAGCTGCAGGTTACCGGATAGAAATCCTGTATAAGTAAACTGTGTATTCAAGGAGAGCAGCTTTTACTGCTGCTCTCCTTTTCCAATCAGTTATGAAAAACGGATGTGATTCGCATTGAGGCGGCCAGTACGACATTTTAATTATTGCCTGTCCTTTACCCTTACCCTTTGGCTGGCTTTAGTCACCGGTGTAAACGCGGATTCATTCGATCCGGAAGCCAAAGTTACCAGGGCCCATTTGGCAGTGATGGCAGCAAGGGCTTTGGGATTGGAATACCCTCAGGTAACAGGAATGGTGGATACCGGCTGTTCTGTTACAGTCAACGGTATTCCGGCGGCTGTTGAGCCTTCAGGTAGGTTTGTCGCGGATGTGGCGCTGGCAGTCGGGGGCAACACTTTGACCATAAAAGCCTTTGACTCCTCGGGCAGCATAGCTTTATTTGATGTTTTTATTAGATTTTCTGAATTAAATCCTTCACTTTTGCTGCAATTTCATCTCTCACTTGTCGGAACAGAGTCATAATTTCTTCTTCATTACCTACTGCCTTTGCGGGGTCAGGCAGGTTCCAATGTTCGCGCCTGACACCCGGAGGTGTGATAGGGCATTTGTCATTTGCATCACCACAAAGAGTAATTACGTAGTCACTGTTATTTAGAATTTCCTGGTTAATCAAATCCGAAGTTTGGTTCGAAATGTCGATTCCGGCTTCAGCCATGACCTTGACGGCTAAGGGATTTAAACCGTGAGCCTCAATCCCTGCGCTGTAAACATTGACCTTTTCGGCAGCCAAGTGCCTGGCGAACCCTTCGGCCATCTGGCTGCGGCAGGAGTTACCGGTACACAAAAAGTAGATGGTTGGTTTTTTCATTAGATAAGTAATCAACCTCCTTTTGAAATGTTTTAACTTCAGTTTAGAATTTCCGGTCCTTTGTATCAAGGGTCTTAGCTTAGTATTTACAAAAATATAATGCGGATTTAACATAGTAAAAATATATCCTAAACAGGGCTAATTAATTAAATAAACTTTACATGTAACCGCTAAAATATAATTAACAGATTTCGCTAAATTAATTTAGTTCCAATAAGTTGAGGTTTTTAGTATCATGAATTACATGAGAATACACTCCCCGAAAAAATGCTAGATCTTTAATTAATTTAGACAATATTAAAGTAGGCCTTTTGAAAAGGCTGTACAGTGTTAACATAGCTTTTCAGATAAGTATGGACTCCTACTTTAATTTCAAGTAGCAAAAGCACAATAAATTCGCTTAAATGTCGAAAACCAAGGCGAGTATCGACCAAAGCCCAATTTATATTTTCTGGCATGATAAACCAATCTTGATGCTAAGGTAATCAGGTTTTGAATAACGGTACGAATTCGCCTGCGCTGAACTTTTTTCTTCAGGGGTGCATCGGGTTAATTTGCAGTGTTTTCAAGGCTTTCAAGGTCTCAACTGTCAAACTCGGGATTGGCTGCGGAAAAACAGATAAGCCGGCTGGAGTTGACCAGACGAAGGAACAGAAAAGCGTTTCTAAATTGAACGGGACCGTAAAAGTGGCAGGGTCAACATCAGTCCAGCCGTTAGCCGAAGAGCTGGCTGAGGGATTTATGAAGAATAACCCTGGGGTGAATGTAAGCGTACAGGGTGGGGGTTCCAGCGCGGGAATTGAAGGTGCTAACACGAAAAACTCTGTATATAAAAGCCCTTGATTAAGCTAAATAAATCAAGGGCTTTTTGTTAATTCTATGATTATTGGCCTGCATAGAGGGTCAATCTTAAAGTAAGCTTTAAGGTTTGACCTTGGGGCACTGCCTGCCAGCTGGAATAGGCAAATAACCTGGACTGGTTTTCTATATTTTTCAGGAAGTCTGAAATCCCTTGTTTTTCCCCTTCCAGGGCCAGGTTCAGGTCTACAGAACTAAGGTCGCCGTTTTTGCGGGGAATATCCTGGCTGACCTGGACAATCCTCACTTTGTGCTCAGAAGCCAATTTATCAAGGTGGTTCAGGAAATCCTCACTTTCCAATTGTGGCGGCACCTTCTTTTGGGGTTTTCCAGAAGATTGGGTAACCCTGTTCTTCATAATGATATCCTGGGCTTGGTCTTTCAGGCCTTGATTTAACGTTTTTTCAGCTTTCAAATTAACGGACAGGGGAAGATAAATAAGGAAGAACATTACAAGGATTTCCACAGCTAGGATAGCAGAAAGTATCTTGGAGTTTTTAAAAAAAGCGGGCAGGTTAATGGCTAATCACCACTTTATATAGAACCTTGCAGTTCAAACTGATAGTTGCCAGGCGCGGTTTCCTGAATGAATTTTACTGATAAGTTTTTAAAGCCGGGGTAATCCTTGAGTTTGGCGGTATAGTCAGTTATTTGCCGGTTTGAAACAGCGGTTCCGGATATTATTACATTCCGTGATTCAAGCTGGGTAATTCTGATGATCTTTAAACCTTCAGGTATTTCGGTAAAGATTTTGTTAAGTAAAGCTGATACTTCAGGATTCGTACCAGCAACAGTATTAATTAATGCCTCTAGATTTGAGGTGTTTACTGACTGAGGGGCGGTACCGGACAGTTTTTTCAGCGCTTCCCGGCGGGATTCGTTTTCCGCTCTGATTGTTGAGAGCTGATAGTTTAAAAACAGTGAATAAACCAGGAACCCGAATAGAATAATCAATATCAAGCCAATAAGATAAAGGTAGATATTTTTGTTCCTGTGCTGGCGATAAGAATCAGGTAACAGGTTGATGTCTCTCATAGTGAACCCTCCCTCATTGACAATCCCAGGGCAAGGCTCAATGAATGGCCATAAGCCGTGGCTTTTGAGTTGGCTTCAGGAGAGATATGGAAAGCCGGGACTGGATTTAGGACTTCTACTACTGTATTAAGTTCTTCCTCCAGCAGCTCATCCAGGCCCCTAAGTTTGGCCAGGCCGCCGACCAGGACGATTCCGGCAGTGTCCTGGTCGCGGTTCTGAACCTCATAAAACTGTATAGATCTTTTTATTTCCTGCATAAATTTTCCAACAAAGGACTTTAGGAAAGGGTTTTCCCTGACATCTGTATTTTGTTTATATGGTACTGACTCCAGTTCGTGTCCGCCAAAGGGGATGACCCGGTAAAAATACAGCTTTTTGTGCCGAAAGAAGTTTAGGCTGGTATAATGCTGGCCAAGGTCTGCCAGCATTACGGTACTTGTATCCCAACTGTTCCGGAGGCCTTTGTCGGAATCGCTTATTTTATTTAATGAATTAATCAGACGAGCAATGGCTAAAGGTTCTATATCAACGACACTGGGTATTAAACCGGCATCCCTGATACATGAACAGTAAGCTTCTATTATTGCTTCCTCTGCTGCAACGATCATTACCTGTTGAGTACCGTCTTCACTCCCCAGGATTTGAAAGTCGAAAACAGCTTTGCCGGTGAAGGGGAGGTTTTTTGAAAGCTCCCACTTTAGAGCCTCCCTGGTTTCATCTTCAGTCATCAATGGCAGCTGCAGGTAACGGATAACCACATTTAACGGGTTAACCGAGAAAAATACTGTTTTGCTGGTGCAGTTTCCATCTGTAACAGCTTTTTTTATAGCTTTTGTGAGTTCAGCCGGTTTAGCCACCCGGCCGTTTACTATGGTTCCATCCGGTGGAGAAGAAACCCCGATTCTGTTTAAAACCCGCCGACAGCCCTTTTTTTCTATTTCCACGGCCCTGACAGATGTTGTGCCTATATCAAGCCCGATATGATTTTTACTGCCAAACATCTTTTTCCTCCTATGGAATTGCTGCCGCTGTATTTTTTAATATTCCCGCCAGCCTGTAATTATGTAATCCTTTAAAGGTGAATCCGGGTCGTCCTGGCCGTTCCTTATAATAGCCTCAATAACCTTTTTGGTTTTAGTTACTGAATAGGTTCCCCGGGCTATTATTACGATATTAACCTGGTTCCGGTAAAGTTCGATCTCAACATCACCGATTTTTTTACCGGTCGAATTATCAGTTATAGTCAGGTTCTCGTAGTTACCGGTTAAAGGATTATCATCAAAACGATAATGATTGGCGCCGATATTCTTAAGATACTCACAGTCTTGCAGACTGCGTTCGCGGAGTTCATAAATAATCCTGTTGATGCCGGCCTCGGCAAGGTAACTGGCCTGCCACTGGGCATAGTCGTTAACACCCATTTGGAATTCTGTGGCGGCAAAAACCCCGTAACCAAGGGCCAGAATAGACAAAAAGACCACAAGGGATATGGCTAAGATAAGGGCAGAACCACGTTCGTCTTTTATTAGCAAAGTTACCGTTTTTTTTAGAGACAATCCGGTTACCTCCCCTGGAATTTTACGCTTGAGTTAAGAGTATAGGAACGGTTTTTTTCTTTCTCTGGGTCACCAAATGTTAATTCAATGTCCACCACTGGGTCCGGTTCTTTTTTTACTACGTTGAACTTACCGACATTGTCGGCAACTTCTATCGCCGGTTCTTCATTTTTTTTGTAATACAGTCGTTTATCTTGGCGGTAATATTTATACGAATTATAGAAAATTTTAAAGTTTGTCCAGGTTACAGCTGCATTATCTGAACCATCGGATTCAAGTCCTAGCCTTACGTAAGCAAGATTATTGCCGGCAACCCAGCCGTATTCATTGCCATTGATACTGCGGAGGCCATCTCTGGGTCTTTCTATTCTGTCCAACAACTTGTTATCAAGGTAAATTGAGATAAAATGGGATGATTCATTGTATCCCTTGGGTTCAAGCCCCAATCGCAGAATGTGTTCTTTGTTTATATCAATATTTTCAGCGTGTGTCCAAACGGTTCCTGTCTGACCGTAAACATTTTCCACAACACTCAAATTGCCGTATCCATCAAGCTTAACACCAGCATAGTTATTGTAATTGGGTGTCGTGACCTCATTTTCAGTCTTAGGGCCAATCAGGTGAATGAAAGCGGCACTTCCGGGTTTAACGAAAGAAGCATTTAATAGAGCTTCCACTTGGATGTGACCATTGGTGGTTGGTTTTATCAACGCATAAGGGGCAATGGTCTCCTGGTAAACAATTCCGGCTACTCCTGGGGCCTCTAAAGTGAGTGAATCTCTGGGCGGTTTAACCTTAAAATTCCAAAAGCGGTCATCATCAAAACTGTTAACAAGCTTACCATCGGTCAGCACATCAAGATAATTGCCCTCGTCATTAACATCTATATCGAAACCGTTTCTCACCATTTTGGTTATTTTCTGCATTACAAGCCTTCCCTGGTCCTGGTTGTTGGCGTAGTCCTCTCCCCATAAATATGAACTCAGGGAGTAGTCGTAAACGGCATAAAGGGTCACGATAATTAAACTCAGGATTAATACTGCCGCCATAACTTCGACCAGGGTTAAACCCTTAGTGTTATCCATGAAATGTTTAATCTTCATTATATATCACCTGTTACCTGGGTAATTAGTCTTATTTGCTGACTTTCATAAACTCCCCACCTGACGGTTACTTCCAGCTGGGCCAAATTATATGTTCCGCCGTAAACTTCAGTTACCACAAGTTTTTTGGAGAAGCCATTATTGGATCCGGACATTGAAACCCAGTCCGAGTTTGAGGAAATAGGAATCTTCCCTGAATTTTGTTTAGCGTCTTTTTTTAGTTCCACTTTCTTTGTTTCTATCTCTTGTTGGGCGAGATAGAAGGCCTTGGCCTTTTTACCGGTCTGGATCAAAACATTATTGGAATCAGCAATACCGTCCATAATAGGGAGCAGGGCTACAACGAGCAATGTTACTGCCGCGATTACTTCGATTAATGTTGTCCCTTTCTTATCAAGGAACAATTTCATGGTTATCCACCTCTATTTGGGGTAATCACGCACAGTAATTTTACCCCAGGGTTTCGTTATTTCTATAGAAACCTGACTGCCGGATTCAATATCCTGCAGGTACACAAAACCGGAGACAGTATTGTCCCAGCTGTTATTGTTTTTATTCCAGTCATCTATTTCACCGTCACGATTGAAGATAATATACACGGTCTCATCGGAACTGGCCAGGTTAAGTGTTTCCGGTATCTTTTCAACAAAATCGACACCTGGGGGTAATTTGATTTCTTCTGTATACTTCTCACCTATACCATTGACATAGCCGAGAGGCGAGTCGGCGCCGTTGTAATCTACATAGAACAGCCTGTAAGATGCCTGGGATGTTTCTGTTTTAGGGTTAAACTTTATTTTAACCCCAAATTTTCCGGACTGGTTATGCTGCCATTCAAGGTTCATAGCTTCCTGCTGGGCATACCTGATATCCCGGACCAGGTTTCTGACCGTGTTCTCCAGTTCATACCGTTTGTTGCTTGAAAATTTGGGCACGGCAACAGCCATCAGCAATCCCAGGATTACAACAACAACCATAATTTCAATAAGTGTGAAGCCGTCTTTGTTTTTTATCCGCAACTGGTTCACCCCACCGGGAATTTAAATGAACCTGTTCAGGTACCAGAAAATTATTTTATTTCCCCATAGTAGGGAAATAAGGGAGCCTAAAGCAAGAAAAGGGCCAAAGGGAAAAGGGTCTTTCCTTCCCATTACCCCCGTAACTAAAAGGGTAAGTCCTACGAAAGAACCGGTCAGAAAACCGGTAAAAAGGGCCACCAGAAGCAGTTTCCACCCTAAAAACAGTCCCATAACGGCAGCGAGCTTGATATCACCGCCGCCCATGTTACCCCGGCTCGCAACAGCTACACCTAAAAGGAGGCCGCCTCCCAGGAAGATACCGTACAACCCGGACAGGCCAACTGTCTTGATAGTCAAAACTGACCCAAGGATAATACCTGCGACTATGATTTCATTTGGGATAATTTTATGTTCAAGGTCAATAAATGAAGCAGCAATCAGCAGGGCTGAAAAAACCCAATAGTTCAAGGACTGCCATGTTATCCCATAACGCAGATATACTGCGAGGAATACGCCGGCCGTCAGTAATTCAACAGCTATGTAGCGAGCAGATATTTTTATCCCGCAGTATGGGCACTTGCCTTTTTGGATTACAAAACTTAAAACCGGAATGAGGTTATACCATTTTAATGTTGTACTGCACTGAGGACAGTAAGAGCGGGGGCCTACAATGGACTCATCTTTGGGCAGGCGGTAGATTACCACATTAAGAAAACTCCCAATGCATAGTCCTAATAGTAGAACCACGTATTCCATGCAATGCGCCCCCAATTACTTGTCTATCTTGTTTACTTTATGTGTATTTTGATCCAACTCATATTTTTTATTGTTGTCTTGAGGGACGGGTGGGATACTTTCCATATAACCCTTATCCACAAGTTCCTGAAGGTTGGCAGGCCATTGGCCTGTTTCAGCATAAACCCTGTTTACAGCCCGTTCCAGTGTTTTAATATTGCCTTCATCGGTTTTTTCCTTGGCGGTATTGATGGAGCCAATTACTTTGGGGACAGCGAAAGCGGCCAGGATACCGAGGATAACGATTACGGCCATCAGCTCGACCAGTGTGAAACCTTTTCTTTCTTTTTTAATGAATTTCAATAACTTAATCACCTCAATTACCTCCTTTCGGAATATAGGATTATGAAGGAACCCTGGTAATAATATCAAACATCGGGATAACAACCGATAAAAGGATAATACCGACTATAACCGAGAGGAACATGATAATTACAGGTTCTAATACTGAAGTTAAGCGTTTTACCGAACGTTCAACCTCCTCGTCGTAAATGTCCGCAATGTTTTCAAGCATTTCTTCCAGGGCGCCTGTTTCTTCCCCTATACTGATCATTTGTGCCACTATTGGGCCGAATATATTTGATTTGGCCAGCGTGGTTGACATACTTTCCCCTTTTTCCATTGCTTGTCCGGCCTTAATAATATTATCGGAAATGATTGCGTTTCCGGTTACCTTGTTGGTTATGCCCAGCGCCTGCAGGATTGGCACCCCTGTTTTGGTTAGAGTGGCCAGGGTCCGGCAGAACCTGGAGGTGGCAACCTTAATATTGAATTCACCGATTAAAGGCAGCTTAAGGAATAACCAGTCTCTGAGTTTCCCTCCCGAAGGTGTTCTGAAAAACACCCTTAGCAGGACAAATGCAGCAAGGATACTTACCAGGATGGGTACTATATTTGTCCTGATGAAATGGGATGTGTCAAGAAAGAACTTAGTCAATGGCGGTATCTGTATGTTAACACTTTTAAACATGTTGGCGAAGTTAGGAAGGACAAAGTTGAGCAGCGCCCCGAGCACAATTACGGCAAAACCGGTAACTATTGAAGGGTATAAGAGAGCAGAGACAACTTTTTCCCTAAGGTCGCTTTCTTTTTTGAAGTAAGTTGCCAGGTTATCAAAGGTCTGTTCAAGCACTCCGGCTATTTCCCCTGCTTCCACCATACTGACAGCAAGGTTGGGGAATACTTTTTTGTGTTTTCCCATGGCTACAGAAAGTGAAACACCACTCTCCAGGTCATTGAGTATTTTCATGGTCGTCTTCCGGAGCACCCTGTTCGGCGCTTGCCTGGACATGATGTGAAGGGCTTGGGTGATTGACAGACCGGCGGCCATCATTACAGACAGGTTACGGCAATACACCGAGAGGTCCCGGGCCCCCGTTGTCTCCGAAGAAATCTCGATATAGTCTGACAGAGACTTTACGGGTTCAAGTTCAGTGATATAGTATCCCTGTTCACCGAGAAGTGTGGCTGCCGCTAATTGGGTTTCAGCATTAATGATGCCTCTGAGGCTTTTACCTTCCCGGTCTTTGACCACATATCGGAAAGATTGTGCCAAAATAATTCACCACCCGGTTATTCATTGTAAGCCACTTTCATTACTTCCTGGAAAGTGGTTATGCCCTTAAGGGCCTTTTCCAGTCCGTCCTGCTGGAGAGTTTTCATGCCATTGGCCATTGCATGGGCCGAAATAACTTCACTTGATGATTTTGAGTTTACCAATTCTTTTATTTTATTGTCCATTACCAGGATTTCATGAATAGCCGTCCGGCCGGAATAGCCGGTGCGGTTGCAGCGGTTGCAGCCTTTTCCCATGTAGAAAACTAACCTTTCACCTGGAGGGACATTGTAAAAAGACCTTTCCGGGTCATCAGGGCCGGCAACATATGGTTCTTTACACTCTTCACATATTTTCCTGACAAGTCTTTGGGCCATTACACCAATTACGGAAGATGATACCAGGAAGGGTTCAATGCCCATGTCTATAAGCCTTGTGACAGCCCCGGCAGCATCGTTGGTATGGAGGGTGGTAAGTACCAGGTGTCCGGTCAGGGCAGCCCTGATAGCTATATCTGCTGTCTCTGTGTCCCTGATTTCACCCACCATTACAATATTGGGGTCCTGCCTTAAAATGGACCGCAGTCCGCTGGCGAAAGTTAGCCCTGCTTTGGGGTTAATCTGGACCTGGTTGACACCTTTCAGCCTGTATTCAACAGGGTCTTCCACGGTGATAATGTTTTTTTCGTGGGTATTCAACTGGCTTAAGGCTGCATATAAGGTACTGGTTTTACCGCAGCCTGTTGGACCGGTTACCAGCAGCATGCCGAATGGATGCCTGATCAGATTGGTGAACTTGGCCAGGTTTTCGTCAGAAAAGCCCAGTTCGTGAAGGTCAATCAGGAACATGCTTTTGTCCAGTACCCTGATTACGACTTTTTCACCATCTATGGTGGGTAGGGATGATACCCTTAAGTCCACGCTTTTTTCATTGATTGTTACCTCAATCCGGCCGTCCTGGGGCAGGCGCTTTTCTGCAATGTTCATGTTGGACATCAGTTTAACCCGCGGGATAATCAACCTTTGCAGGTCTTTGGCCGGGGGTGAGATTACCTGCAATACGCCATCCACCCTGAACCTTACCCTCAACTCATCTTCCTGTGGTTCAATGTGAATGTCACTGGCCCGGAGTTTGATGGCCTGGGCGAAAAGGTTATTCACATATTTGATTACAGGGGCCTGGTCGGCTTTCATCTTTATTTCGGCGATGTCATATTCGGTCCCATCATTATTTGAATCGTGGCTGAATCCGTAATGCTTATTAATAAGCCTTTTAATATCTTCGGAAACTGCGAAGTAGGATTGAATTTCATGCTGAGTGATAACCATAAGGTCGTCGATAGCAAAAAGATTCAGGGGGTCGGCCATTGCTACTGAAAGGACATTGCCCTCTTTTTTAAATGCCAGGCAGGTATATTTACGGGCCGCCGCTTCAGGGATTATCTTAACCGTATCAGTGGGGATATCGACGATGTCAAGGTGTACCTGGGGAATAGATAACTGTTGTTCCAGCAGGTCGATAATAACCTGTTCGCTGACAAACCCCCCGTCAATCAGGATCTTTCCCAGCCTTTGGCCGGTAAGTTTCTGTTTCTGCAGGGCAAAAGATAGCTGGTCATTGTTAATAAAACCTTTTTCGATGAGGATTTGGCCCAGGCGGGGCTGTTTTTCGGCTATCATATAAGACCCCCATTCAAATATAGCCCTAGGAAGATCAATCAATCATGTAATGGTCTTTATCTTTAAAGTAAGGATTATCGTTATAGTAGGTATCATTCGCTTCCCTGCCTACATCAGAAGCCAGGTGGCAGTCAGTGCACAAGGTAGGAACCGATGGTTGGGGATTGATAAATACCTCCGGTCCGTGAGGCCACGGGTCATGGCATATTCTGCAGTCTTTTTGCCCGGAATCCCCTATGATTTTATGACAGCCGTCACAATTCCTTGTGGAATGGTCATACGGTTTTTTGTAATGACACGTGGTACAGGAGGTATTGGCTGCTTTGTCCCGGATCACAAACAGGACCTCGTGTTGACTTGCCGTACCGAGTTCATTTTGTATCTCTGCCCGCACTATATACGCTCCGTCCGGTCTCTCACCAAGCGTAAACTTGAAAAATCCCCTGGAGTAATCGGTTGCTTCACTACCGTTTTCGCTGCCTTCCAGGGAGGTCTGATAAACAAAACTGTATACCAGGTCGGCGTATTCACCGTTCCCGTCGTTCGCTTTTCTAATGGATACCTTGGCTGTGTCGCTAAGTAAACTCAGTTGCTGCGGGTCCTCGGCTTTGATCCTAAGTTCCGTGTTGCGGGGATATCTTACAGTTAGTATCTTACCAGGATTGGCCTCCTCTTCCGGATAAGAGATGACCGGACCCAGGTTATTAACCTGCCCCGGGTTATTGACCGGGCCCTGCGTATTCTCCGGCTCCGAGGGCGACTCATCGATTATTTCGGGTTGAGGCTGGCTTTGGCTTCCGGTTACCGTAAAAGTCCATGAAATACTGCTTATATTGCCCAAATTGTCCATGATGCTTATAAATACCGTGTGAGGACCGTTTATCAGTTCCGGTGAGGTATAGACAATTTTTCCTACAGTGGCGTTATTGTTCAGGCTGATTTTCACTCCTACCCTGGGTTTTCCGTCAAGCTTAAAAAAAGTAGACAGGGGGTTAATTCCGTCCGGATCATAAACAGCGGCGGATATTTCGGGTGATGGACCGGACTCGGCGTCAGGGAACAGGTTGGTCAATAAAGGGCCGGATGTATCGGCAGAAGCGGTAATTCCTTCCAACAGCAGAACTGTCAGGCCCAGCAGGGCTGTCAGGCCGATAACGACGAGAATATATTTCCTGTTTTCAAAACATTTAATAACATTTATCACAAAAATCCCCCAAATCCGTTTTTTGTTTAACCGGTTATAAATTTACACATTTAATATATTGGGGAGTTGATAATAATTAAGAATAATATTAACCATTATTCACCAAACGAAGGCGCAATTCCTTTATTTTCCGACACATTCTTTTAAGATTTTACAAACTCCCAAGGCCAGCCTAGCCGGTAAAAAAAGTGTCCCATAAGTAAAAATCTTTTGGGGCGCTCCCATCATTTTTATCAGAAAAACCAAGTGGGCTTTTTCTTAAGCCCACTGGATAGTTGCCAACCTATTATTAAACTATTGTGACTCTATATTCCCTTAACCAGATATCAGCCTGGATTAAAAATGCCAACAGTTGTGGGCCGGTCATCAGCTGGCCGAACCATGGCCTGTCAAAGGCGTCACTGCCGGATTCAGCCGCTTGACACACAACGGCGGTATTTATCAGGGGGCGTAGCGGTGACGAAGAGTCGTGAAGAATTTCGGTTACCCATTCACTCACGGCTGCCAGGTAGTTCGGGTTATGGGTCTTGGGGTAAGGGCTCTTCTTCCGCTTAAGAATAGGCTCCGGCAGTATATCTGCCAGGGCGCGGCGGAGAATCCCTTTCTCCATCCCGTCGCAGGTTTTCATCTCCCAAGGAATATTCCATACGTATTCCACCAGGCGGTGGTCACAGAAGGGTACCCGTACCTCCAGCCCGCAGGCCATGCTCATGCGGTCCTTCCGGTCCAGCAGGGTGGCCATGAACCACATGAAATTAAGATAAAACATTTCCCGTCTGCGAGCTTCCACAGAGTCCTCCCCCGGGAGCCTGGGGACTTCGGCCAGGGTTTCCTCATACCGCCTGGCTATATATGTCTCCGGCTGAATTAAGTCTACCAGTTCCGGGGAGTAAAACTGCAAACGCTGCCTGATATTCCTGAGCCATGGAAAAGTGTTCCCGTTCAGTGTTTCTTCCCGGTGATACCAGGGGTACCCGCCGAATACCTCGTCGGCACATTCACCCGACTGGGCAACGGTAGCCTTCTTTTTTATTTCCCGGCAGAACAGGAGAAGAGATGAATCGATATCTGCCATACCGGGTAAATCACGGGCCAGGACTGCTGGTTTAAGAGAATCTATTAATTGTGGGGTGTCAACGTAAAAAAAATGGTGAAGGGCGCCGAAATTTTCGGATATCAGCCTAACCCACGGAGAATCAGAAGTGGGTTCGAACTCACTGGGGTTAAAGTGGAGATCATTGTCCACATAATCTATTGAGAAGGTATGAAGCGGCCCACGACCTTCCCTGTTAAAGAAAATGGCCGCAAAAGCGGTAAGCGCGCTTGAATCCAGTCCACCGGACAATAGGGTACATACCGGCACGTCGGCTACCAGCTGCCTGTGGATAGAATCTTCCAGCAACTGCCTGACCGTAGAAACGGTTGTTGCCAGGTCATCCTGATGTTCCAGGCTTTCCAGACGCCAATAACGGCGAATCTTTGTTCCATCCGGACTAAGTGTCAAGGAATGGCCGGGCTTAACCTCATGGACATTACGGAATACCCCGTGCCCGGGCGTTCTGGAGGGACCCAGAACAAAAACCTCTGCTAAACCTTCAGCATCGACTTCAGGTTTAATTTCAGGGTGGGACAGTAGAGCCTTAAGCTCGGAACCGAATATAAATGAGCTGCCACGATAGGCATAAAACA
>DDKP01000058.1:21653-23917 GCA_002339745.1 Firmicutes bacterium UBA2595
AATATACCATTAAGACGCTCCACACATTCGGCGCCCCATTCCATATAGGCTGTCAGGAGTACCTCTGTGTCCGAATGCCCCTGATACATATAGCCGCGAACAGCCAATTCGTCCCTTAATTCCGGGGTATTGTACAGCTCGCCGTTATAGACCAGGACATAAGTTTCGTCTCCGCGCCTGCGGACCATTGGTTGGCCCCCGCCTGCAGGGTCTATTACAACCAACCGGCGATGAGCCAGGATAGCGTGTGAAGATAGCCAAAGCCCTTCAGCATCTGGACCCCGAGGGGCCAGTGTTGCCGACATCTTCTCTATGATGGGACGGTGTCCGGCTATGTCTTTTTGCAGGTCGACCCAGCCTGTAATTCCGCACATGGTATTCTCCTCCCGTAAAAGCATCCCTGTGGCCTCGTCGCCAAATGAACCGGTACGCCGTTGTACCGGGCAAGACTCTGCTTCAGAATTTATAGTATGAAAAGTGATAGAAAAAGTTACCTGAGTGGGATAATTTTTTTGCCAGATGTGAATTAGAAGGCAATGAGCTTTAAATATATATCATATATATATTGCAAATTTTATCTGGCTGAGTTATAATTTAAGCAATGTCTGCTGCAATCCATTTCGATATATAGGAGGAGCATCGTAATACATACGGACATAAGCGCCAAAACCGGCGAACGGGTTTTTGTGTTTGTAATGGATCGGGATATAGATTCATAATAAATAATAAATATTAGATAAGGTTGGAAGGCTTTCTAAAGGGTAACTGCTATCAGTTAAGAGGCAATCCAACACCGGATTTTTAAAAGAAACCGGTGTTGGATTTTTTAGTTTGAGGGAGTGATAAAAGTGACCAAAATGCCGACGATACCCAAAATTATGAGCACTCAGCATCCAGATAACGTGCAAATCCCGTTTTTTGCCGAAAGCGCTGAACTTGGCGGAGAAGATGAGATACAGGAAGCATATTACGCATTCTCTCATTTGTGCTGCGATGAGCAGATGTGGGATTGTGAAGGCAAAGAAACGGATAATTTTGTAGTTAAAAAATTATTGACCAGATATGAATCATTTTTCCGGAGCAAAAAGCTGGGCAGGGACGTCTTTATCACTTTGAGAGTTCCCAATCCCACGGTGGAAAAAGCCGAAGCAAAAATCTTATTGGAAACGCTGGAGAGTATACCCAGGTCATTTGATGCCGCCCAATTATTCTACGGAGAGGATATCCCCCCGGTATTCGAAGTTATTTTGCCAATGACGGCATCTTCCAGGTGTGTTGACAGGGTTTACAGATATTATTGCGATTTTGTTGTGAAAAAGCAGAACAAAACAATTAACGGGGGAGATATAACCATTGCTGAATGGATTGGGGAGTTCAAACCCGGAAGGATTAATGTTATACCTCTTTTTGAAGATATGGAACATATGCTTATCGCTCATAATGTAACTAAAGAGTATTTACAGGATAAGGATATGGCGTATCAAAGAGTTTTCCTGGCAAGGTCAGATCCGGCGATGAATTACGGACTTGTCAGCGCTGTTCTTTTAAACAAGATTGCTCTTCAACGGTTACAAAAACTATCAGAGGAAATTGGAGTTAAAATCTATCCCATCGTGGGTGTAGGTTCGGCTCCTTTCAGAGGCAATCTCAAGCCGCAAACAGTAGAAAGAGTTGCCGAGGAATACCCAAGCGTATATACATTTACAGTCCAATCTGCGTTCAAATATGACCATTCCCCCGACGAGGTCAGAAAAGCCATAAACAAACTGCAGGAAAGAAAAATAAGCCTGCCTCAACAAGTAGATGAAAAAAGGTGTATAGAAATAATTAGGAAGTATTCTCAAGAATATCAAAGACAAGTCAAAGAATTGGCAACCATAATTAATAGAGCGGCAAGATATGTTCCGAGCAGAAGAAAAAGGAAGATGCATATCGGCTTATTTGGTTATTCGCGTAACATGGATGGAATTACGCTACCAAGGGCAATATCATTTACATCTGCTCTTTATTCTCTGGGATTGCCGCCGGAAATTTTAGGTCTAAATGCTTTGGATAAAGATGACCTTCGTTTTATAAAAGAAGTGTTTATAAATTTTGAGGATGATTTAAGGGATTCTCTCAGATATCTTAATCCGGATACTTTATTCCTGCCAAAAGACCTCAAACTAAAAATAAGAGAGTATCCGGCAGATTTTCAACCAGAGGAAGAACATAAAGAACTAACGGAGTATATTATAAACTCATTGCGAAGAAATGGTGCGGAA
>DDKP01000107.1:0-569 GCA_002339745.1 Firmicutes bacterium UBA2595
TAATCGAAAAATCCAGGGAAGAAGCTGCCAAAATCGGTGTCCCCATGGTCATTGCTATCGTGGATGACGGCGGGAACCTGAAAAGTTACCAGCGTATGGACATGGCTTTACTGGCCAGTGTTGATATAGCAATCAACAAGGCTTTCACATCCGTTGCCCTGAAAAAGCCTACGCATGAACTGGCGGATTTGGTGCAGCCGGGGAGTGAACTGTACGGCTTGGAAGCTACTAACGGGGGCCGGATTGTGACTTTTGGCGGAGGATTTCCTATTTACTGCCAGGGGCGCCTGATTGGTGCAATCGGCGTAAGCGGTGGTTCTGTGGAAGAAGATATCCGGGTTGCCAAAGCAGGTCTGAAGGTGCTAAATGACGATGAGGAGGTGTGAATAAATGGCTGTGGAAGCCAGAGAAATTGAACACATTGTCCAGGAAGTAATGAAAAAAATAGTGAACAGCAGTATACCGGGAAGTCCTACCCGTTATCCCGGCGGAATATTTGAAACCATGGATGAAGCAGTGAAGGCGGCCAAATGTGCTCAAAAGGAATTAATTGGCCTGCGGATTGAAAA
>DDKP01000107.1:996-4372 GCA_002339745.1 Firmicutes bacterium UBA2595
ATGGGCCGGGTAGAGGATAAGATCATGAAAAACCGGATAGCTGCCGAGAAGACGCCAGGTACTGAAAATTTACAGCCCAGCGCCATTACCGGTGACAGGGGGCTGACCCTTATCGAACTTGCCCCCTACGGGGTGATTGGAGCCATTACACCTTCTACCAATCCCACTGCAACGGTAATAAACAACAGTATAGGTATGGTAGCTGCAGGAAATGCAGTGGTCTTCAGTGTTCACCCGGGAGCAAAAAATTCGTCTTTGCGAACAATTGAAATTTTAAATAAGGCTGTTCAGGAAGCGGGGGGGCCGGCTAACCTCCTTACTGCAGTAGCAAATCCTTCCCTTGCCAATACCCAGGCTATGATGGAGCACCCCGATGTTAACATTTTGGTAGCTACCGGCGGTCCGGGCCTGGTAAAAGCCGTATTGTCTTCCGGAAAGAAGGCGATCGGGGCAGGAGCAGGAAACCCGCCGGTAATAGTGGATGAGACGGCTGACCTGGAAAGGGCGGCAAAAAGTATAGTGGCGGGAGCTTCTTTTGACAATAATCTGCCCTGTATAGCAGAAAAAGAAGTAATTGTGGTGGATTACGTCGCCAATCAACTGATATCATATATGAAACAGAACGGCGCTTACCTGGCAGGGGCTAATGAAATTAAAGCCCTCATGGACCTGGTGCTGACCAGGGATGAAAAGGTGCAGGCTGCAGGGTGTACTCTTAAGCCGGAACGAATATACGGCGGGATAAATAAGGAATTTGTGGGAAAAGACGCCCAATATATACTGCAGCAAATCGGAGTACAGGTTCCGGCAGATACAAAGCTTATTATATGTGAAACAGGTGAAGACCATCCTTTTGTGATGGAAGAACTGATGATGCCGATTCTGCCCATCGTACGGGTAAAGGATGTGCAAACAGCCATTGAAGTGGCTGTAAGGGTCGAACATGGCAACAGGCATACAGCTGTCATGCATTCACAAAATATTGACAACCTGAGTGCATTCGCCAGGGCAGTTCAGACTACCATCTTTGTTAAAAACGGGCCCTCTTATGCCGGGATAGGTATAGGCGGGGAAGGCCATACCACTTTCACTATCGCAGGCCCCACCGGGGAAGGACTGACATCGGCAAAAACCTTTACCAGGCAGAGAAGATGTGTTCTGGTCGACGGTTTTTCCATCGTCTAAAATTGGCAGGTGAATAAAAATGTCAAAAGAGAATATTGCATTAATTCAGCAGGCGGGAGTAGTCGGAGCCGGCGGGGCAGGGTTCCCGACATACAAAAAGCTGGATGCAAAGGTGGATGTGGTAGTTGTTAACGGTGCGGAGTGTGAACCGCTGCTCAGGGTAGACCAGCAGCTCATGGATAAAGAAGCCGGATTTCTGGTGGAAAGTTTAACGAGAGTACTTGAAATTACCGGAGCTGCCAGGGGAATAATAGCCCTGAAGGAAAAGTACACCGCCGCAGTAACTGCCCTGAAAAGAGCTGTCAAAGAAACGGGGATTATTCATTTGAAGCTGCTGGAAGATTTCTACCCGGCAGGCGATGAGCAGGTGCTTTTATATGAAGCCACGGGAAGAATCGTCCCGGAAGGCGGGCTTCCTTTGCATGCAGGCGCAGTTGTAATCAACGTGGAGACACTGATAAATGTGGGACATGCCCTGCAGGGCAAACCTGTGACAGAAAAGTACGTTACTGTTGCCGGAGCTGTACAGAACCCTGTAACCTTCAGGGTGCCTCTCGGAACATCTGTCAGGGAGCTTTTGGATAAAGCCGGTCCCATTCCGGATAAATTTAAGGTTGTAGAAGGGGGGCCCATGATGGGTTCCATAGTAGATAACCTGGACAAGCCCGTAACAAAAACTACCAAAGGCCTGATTGTCCTGCCCGTTAATCATTCCCTGCCGGCCAGGAAGGAGGTGCAGTGGTCGCATACTTTGAAAAGGGCTAAATCGGTGTGCTGCCAGTGCAATAAATGCACCCAGATTTGTCCCCGGTACCTGTTGGGGCACCGGATGGAACCTCATAAAGTGATGAGGGCGGTAGGGCAGGGCGTGGATGGGTTTACGGGAGATTTCACCATGGCTTTCCTCTGCTGCCAGTGCGGCGCCTGTGAAATATACGGTTGTGATATGGGCCTGGCGCCCAACCGGATTAACGCGGAGCTGAAAAAGAAACTCCAGGCGGGTGGAGTAAAAAACCCCTACCAAAACAGCCCGGTTCAGGCAGTTTCTGACCGGGAAATGAGAAAAATCCCCGTTAAGCGGCTGGTTTCCAGGCTGCAGCTGGATGCTTACAACGTTCCCGCTCCTCTAAGTGCACAGCCCTTTGTCCCAACCCGGGCAACGCTCCTTCTAAACCAACACGTTGGTACACCGGCCAAACCGGTAGTAAAGAAAGGAGACCGCGTTACATGTGGACAAATTATTGCTGATGCACCTGAAGGAACCCTGAGCGTGCCCGTTCATGCCAGTATTAACGGCCGGGTGGTCTCAGTCTCCGACAGAGAAATAGTTATTGAAAACCAGAGGAGGTGGGAAAATTGAAAGCATCTGTTGGATTACTGGAAATTAAAAGTATAGCCCGGGGCATAATAGTTGCTGACGAAATGGTGAAAGCGGCAGATGTTCAACTGATTCAGGCCATGCCTGTCTGTCCGGGAAAGTTTATAGTCCTGGTTGCCGGTGATGTAGGCGCCGTAGAAAGTTCCCTCAGAGCAGGGGCGGCCAAGGCGGGAGACCAGGTGATTGACCGGTTTGTTCTGCCAAATTTACACAAATCTGTATTTCCGGCACTGGTGGGTACCAACAGTTTGGAAAAAATCCGTTCAATCGGCATTGTGGAGACCTATTCGGTGGCATCGGCCATCGTGGCAGCCGATACAGCCGCTAAAGCTGCAAATATCGACCTCCTTGAGGTAAGGTTGGCCAGGGGCATGGGCGGCAAAAGCTTTTTCCTGGTTAGCGGGGAGGTAAGCGCAGTACGTTCAAGTATTAACGCTTCTGTTGCCAGACTGAAGGATGACGGTTTCTACGCCGGAGCTGAGTTTATTGCTGCACCCCATAAGGATTTATTGAAGGCCTTAATGTAATTTAAAATAAAATTGATAAGGAGGAGTTCATTATGGCACAGAAAATCATGATTTCACCGGGCAGGTATGTACAGGGAGGCGGGGCTATCCGGCAAATCGGGGCCCAGGTCAAAAACTTTGGCAACAATGTCCTTGTAATAGGTGACAGGATAGCTCTGCCTATAACAAGGCAAGCCGTTGAGACAAGCTTCAGCGAAAATGGAATTGCGGCTACATTTGAAGTGTTTAACGGGGAATGCTCCATGGAGGAAATCACCCGTTTGAAAAACATTGGGGAAAATGCCGG
>DDKP01000107.1:4780-6188 GCA_002339745.1 Firmicutes bacterium UBA2595
ATGAAGCTGGCGGTTGTTATCGTACCTACTATTGCTTCAACAGACGCTCCCTGCAGCGCTTTATCGGTAATCTATACTCCCGAGGGAGTTTTTGAAAGCTACCTGATACTGCCTAAAAACCCGGACCTGGTTCTGGTTGATACGGAGGTTGTGGCAAAAGCGCCTGCCCGTTTGCTGGTAGCAGGTATGGGAGATGCTTTGGCTACGTGGTTTGAAGCGGATGCCTGTGCCAAAGCTTCCGCCAAGAACATGCCCGGAGGAAACGCATCGCAAGCTGCCCTGGCTTTGGCCAGACTCTGCTACGACCTGCTGATTGAATGCGGTAAGAGGGCAAAACTGGCTGTGGAGATGAATGTGGCCACAGAGGACGTTGAAAAAGTAGTTGAAGCAAATACGCTGTTAAGCGGCCTGGGATTTGAAAGCGGCGGATTGGCAGCAGCCCATGCAATCCATAACGGTCTTACCGCTTTGGAAGAAACCCATCACTATTACCACGGCGAGAAGGTTGCTTTTGGAACCCTTGTCCAGATGATTATGGAAAACCGCAGTACTGAGGAGTTGGAAGAGGTTCTTGAATTCTGTGTATCCGTTGGCCTGCCTGTTACCCTGGAGCAGATAGGGGTTACAGAAATTTCCCCGGAAAAAATCAGGAAAGTGGCTGAAATGTCTTGTGCCGAAGGAGAAACCATCTACAACATGCCATTCCCCGTAACCCCTGACCTGGTTTATAATGCCATAATGGCTGCCGATGCCATAGGCAAAGATTTCTTGGCGAAATAAGATTAAATAAGCTTCCGGCTTAAAACCCGGAAGCTTATTTGTTGTTTGTTGCACTATGACTGCTTTTTGAAGTTGGAATCCCATTTCAGCCTGGGCAGGTTTCTGTTTGAGATAGATTTGGATGCGGAGGCGGTGCAGCACCTGCGTCAGGCGCTGATTCTGGCCCACAGTTTTGGCACGAAATAAATTACATATTGATACCCAATGATTTTTTGATTAAATTGATTTCAAAATTATGATGACGGACCTGGGCGCACAGAGCGTCAAGTTTTTTGTCATGCCGGTCAAATTTCTCATCATGCTGTTTAAACCCGTCAAAGAGTATGCGGATTTTATCGATTACTTCGTTTTCTATCCGGGTTTCAAGTCTTTTTAAAGATGAAACATCCTCTTTGAGGGTACTGACATCACTTTTGAGAGTATTAACATCTTCTTTGAGGGTATTAACATCTTCAGATAATTTCAATAAATGTGTGACCACAAATTCCTGAAACTTTTCATTTTCCATTTCCGTTCCCCCGCATTAAACATGGAACTGCCGGAACAGGTAACCTGTATTGCCGCGGCCCCCCAATTTTTACAAAAAAAAGGGGGGGGAAAAAAAAAAAAAAAATAACGCTAGCTATCT
>DDKP01000051.1 GCA_002339745.1 Firmicutes bacterium UBA2595
GCCCGCAGGATCATTTGTAGGCTGCTCTTGTCCCTGTAAATTTTACCCCTCATGGCCGGGTCGGTGGTACCGCTGGTCAGGAGAGCCAGCTCGGCATCCTTCAAAGGGAAGGAAGCAATCACCTGCTGCTTGAAGGCAGAGGTCGGGATAGCCGGGATGTCGCTCCAGTGAGCAACTTTTTCCGGAGTAACTCCCTGTTTCTCACAATACTCTTGGTATACCGGGTTGGCATCAAACTGGAGCCTGAACTCCCTGAGCGCCAGTTCATTGAACCTGTCTTCATCATGGTTGTTGATACCGCGGTTGATGAAGTCCAGGATGTCCCTGTCCAGCTCCCTGGAAATTGTTTCAATACCGGTTTGATCCGTCATTTTTCTTTCACCACCATTAAATTGGGCTATCATCGCCTCTATCAGGTCGCCCATCTCCCTGGGCAGGGTTATTGCCGCTTTGCCGAAGTTGTTTACGAAGAAGTGCCGGTGCATAATCTGGATGGATTTCATCATATAAGCCTTTTTGAACCCGTCTTCCAGTTCCAGCAGCTGCCGGGCCTTGTTCAGGTAAAACACCCTGAAGCAGTCAATAAGTTTTTCCCACAGCCGGGGGACCTCCATCCGGCGGGGCTTCACAATGGGATGGACAAAGTGGTATTTGGAATAGTCGTGTTCGACTATGTCATTTTTAACTTCAGAGTAAAGTTTGGTATAAGGCCAGGGGGTAATCAGCAGGAAATGGGCCAGGTCAGGGTTAAAATCCAGGGCAGCGGCCAGGGTGGAATCGATATTCTGCTCGGTCTCATCTGGGCTGCCGAGGATAAATGAACACTCGGTAATTATCCCACAATCATTTAAGAGCTTAATTGCCTGCCTTGACTGCTCGATGGTAGTCCCTTTTCCAAAGGTGTCCAGGGTTTTCTGGGCCGCCGTCTCGACCCCGACGTACACGTGGACTACTCCGGCCCGGCGGTACTTGGGCAGGATGTCCCTGTCCCTGATGACAGCATCCGCCCGGGTTTCCAGGCTGATGTGGATGTCCAGTTTCTTCTCGATAAGCAAGTCCAGCGCTTTTTCCCAGGTATCCCGGCAGAAGGTGGCAAATTCATCGGCCATCATGAACATGCCGACGCCATACTCCCGGTGGAGAGCCTCTATTTCCGCCACGAATTTTTCGGGAGACCTGGTCCGGTACGTCCCCTGCCAGAACAGGTGCTGGGAACAGAAACTGCATTGGTGGGGGCAGCCTCTGGAGAGAGCAACCAAGCCTAATGTCCTCTCAGTAATATTATACCTGTAAATGCCCCAGTCCAGCAAGTCCCAAGCGGGGATAAGGCTGTCCAGGTCTGCCGTAAGTTCCCGGTCGGGATTGACTTTGACGGTACCCCCGTCTGAGTAAGCCACCCCTTTTACGCCATGGGGCTTCACCCCGTCCCTTACCGCCCGGGCCAGTTCAACGGCCGTCTGTTCACCTTCTCCCCTGACTATATAATCGACCGTTTCAGGGTGTTCCTTTAGTATCTCCCTGTAACAAAAGGTGGGATGGACTCCCCCCAGGCATGTGACAACATCCCGGTTGACCCTTTTGGCTGCCTTCAGGACTTCCAGAGCGGCGTTGATGCTGGGGGTAAAGCTCCCGATCATGACCATATCCGGATTTTCGCCGGCCAGGGTTTTTTCCACCTCACTTAAGGTGTGGTCCAGGGACATGGCGTCATATATCTTGACTGAAAAACCGTCCCCGCGCAGGCGCCCTGCCAAATAGACCAGGCTGAGCGGGGGCCATTTGCCGGTGACCTCGATAATTCCCGTATGATAAGGCGGGGTCACCAGCAGTATTTTAAAACCCATAAAAAAGTTCTCCTTCATTAATTACGTTATTGGGCCGCTGTACTTCAAGTGTTCATGGACACTGGGGTAAACCAGGGGAATCCCGAAGAATGAGAATAAGACGAGAATAACGGCAAATATTGCCAGCCAGCAGGCCCGCTTCCCCTTCCAGCCCATGGTTATCCTGAGATGCAGGTACAGGCCGTAAACCAGCCAGCTTATCAAAGCCCAGGTTTCAATCGGGTCCCATCCCCAGTAGCGTCCCCAGGCCTTGTACGCCCATACCGCGCCCGAAGCAATCATAATCCCCAGCATGACAAAAGCAAATGCGGCAAACTGGTAACTCCAAAAATCCAGCTTATCTACCGGGGGCAGTTTGTCCAGCAGAGGGTTAACATTCCCCCTCTCCTCCTGCCTGTGCTTGATCAGGTACATCATGGCCAGGCCTGCCGATATCAGGACAGAACCATAAGAAAGCTTGGCAAACAGGATATGGATCCCCAGCCAGTAGGTAAAGAACGTGCGCGGTATCTCCTTCATCTCCGTGGAGTTCATCACCGCCACGCCCAGCATCAGCATGACGGCTGGCAGCACCACCGCGCCGGTCACCCTCAGGTTGGGCTTGAACGCCTGAACTGCAACGAAAAAGAATAAGGCTCCCCAGGCATAGGAGGAAAACACCTCATAAACCCCCCAGTACGGAAAATGGCCGGTCTGTATCCACCTGAGGATTATGACTCCGGTCAATGGGACAAAGGCCAGGTACGAGAATACGACCCCGGTTTTTATCCAGTTTTCCTTTTTAAAAATGAGGCTGGCAACAAAGAAGAATGTCCCGCCGAAACAGAACCCCACCGAAGCCCAAAATGCCAAGAGTTGGATTTTAATGCTGGTCATGCTTCTTCCACTCCTTTTCCTGCTGTATCTCCCGCAAGCGCTTTTTCAATTTCATCCAGCTCTTCTTCAAAGGTTTTTCGGTACCGGTTTGTGATTCCAAATACTTTTATCCCCGCAGGTCCGGTACATACCTGAACCTTTTTAAAAGGCATCAGGTACATGGCGGCCAAGCCCGCCAGGGCGACCCAGGAACCGGCAAAAACATATTCCGCACCCGGATCATTGACTATATCAAACCCGTTCCAGTGCCTGATATCTCCCATTTTCAGCCGGTATCCATCGAATTCCGCCGTTTCTCCCGGCTGTATAATGTTTTCGGAAACCATTTTCCCGTCCTTTATAACATACACGACAGCGGTTGGATTAGAAAGGGTGTATTTATTGGTAGTTATTTCACCGTCTCGGCGGACCATATCGGGGAAAAATTTGATGTTAAGCGTATAGAGTGAACCGGGCACAGGAAAGCCGTTTAAATAAAACTCGGTCCGGTTGGTGTGCCTGTGGGTATCAAGCAGAATGTATGTCCTGGCCACGGGTTTGTTGTCCGGACCGGTAATGTCAAAGAATGGGGCAAATCCGGGCTCCCTCCGGAATATCCTGATACCTCTGTAAATGAAGGGTTCTTTCTCTTCCAGGGAAACCTTCCGGACAATTTCCCCGTCCTCCAGGATCCCGATATCGGAAACGATATAATCAACATTACCGTGGTCATCCAGAATAACATTCTGTTTTAATAAAGTGAGCCCAAAACCCCTGTGCCTGGCTTCATCAAAAAACGGCCCTTCTTTTATTCCCCTGTAATAATCGTGGAGTTCGTACCTGACCTCTCCTTCAGCCACAACCATAAGCCCTTCCATTTTCATGGCCCCGCTTACCATCGCACCGACAGTAATAATTATCAGGCCGGTATGGAACACAGCAGCGCCCCAGACTCCGTATTTCCCCCTGACCCAGAGGGAAGCCCCGGGAACGCCAGAGGCATACCTGTACTTCCTGCTTTTCATTGCCTGTACGACTTTTTCAGGTACGGGTTTATCACATAAAGCGGTTAGTCCCGCGCTGTTCTCATCCCTAATTAATGCGTTTCTTCTGCTCCACAGCCGGTAACTGTTAATTACCTGCTGAATTGTACAGGAGGTAAGATTAATAAAGAAAATAAGACCCAACAGGGCAAACCACCAGGTTTGAAAGATTCCGGAAGCTGGGTTAACCATCCCGGCGGTAGATACCACGGCCAGCAGAAATATCATTACGGCGGCCAGTTTCTTGGACTTTACGGTGTTCCAAACCGGTAACAGAATACTTCTGTTTTCCATATTCCTTACCCCTTATTTTTCAGGTATTTGGCATGACTCCTGGTGAAACCGGCGCTGGGTTAAAAACGGTACTAAAGCTGTGCCGCTTAAGCGGCACAGCTTTAGCTACCTTGGTAAAGAACGTTCTACTTACATTATTCGACACAATTTTCTAATATCCTTTATGATCATTACAGCCATTTGCATCCGAGCCGCAGCTTCTCTTCTCGTGGGCACCGCTGGCCGGATGATAGAAGTTGGTTAACAGGTTCCCGGCCGAATTGGGCTCAGACTTGGTTACAATCAGGTGCGCCTTATTGGTTCCGTGCGGAACCGCAGCATGGCACCATGAACACTGCAAAACATTGCCAATCTTTTTATGATCTCCGATGTTATGCAGGTTCTTGCCGCTCCTGCTGAAACCGGACTTGGTGGTATCACTGCCCGCCCCGTATGCATTCCGGTCGTGGCAGAGATAGCAGAGCATGTCGGCCTGACTGGAGTTGCTGGCGTAGGTGTAAGGCCGTTTCAGGATATTGGCAGCCTGGGCCTTACCGTCCCTGTTGTCACCGTGGCAGCCCTGGCAGCCCACATAGCTGGTGGATGTCCACGGGGAGATATAAGTTCCCCATCCGCTGGCCTTGCTGGCCAGGGCATCTACCACGTGGTAAGCCCCTTTCGCGGAAGCAAACTCGCCGGCCTGTACGGTATGGCACTTGAGGCAGTCAGCATCCAGGGACAGCGGGAATATCTTGTTCAGGTGAGGTGCGGCAATATCGCTGTGTACCTTTGGCGCTCCGTCCGATGTGCCGGTGTGGCAGGCATCACACTTGAGGTT
>DDKP01000032.1:0-2452 GCA_002339745.1 Firmicutes bacterium UBA2595
TGGCGCCTTTGCTGCCGAATACTCGCAGTTCCCTGCCCTCCAGGTCGGAGACGCGGTGCAGGGTTAGCGTGGCTGTAATCCCTCCGGGGAAGGTGTAAGTGGAAACCTGATGGTCCATTACATCATTGCCGCATTTGAAGATGCATTTCCCGAACGGTCCTTCCCTGAGGGCTCTCATCTTTCCTTCCTCCGAGAGGTCGGTGGTGATGGCGGTGGAGGGGAACTGGTCCCAGTTAAGGATCCTTCTGAAGCGTTTACTGAAATAACTCAGGAATTTAAGCGTTTTCCGGTGGTTCAGGGCGAAATGCGCCAGGAACCGGGTGACTCCGGGAGGAGCATGCAGACCGATGCGCAGCAGCGGTTCCGCAGTTACATACAGGCGCGGCGCGTACCAGGGACAGGTCTCTTCCACGGGGCAGCCGCCGGTGCACCGATCAGGGGCTCCGGGAGGAGCATTTTCCGGGCAATAATAGGATAATTCCCCTGTTGATTGGACTGAAAGAGGTTTTTCTCCTATGATCCAGTACATTAAATCCAGGTCATGACAGGATTTAGCCAAGATTAACGGTGAAGAGGTCGCTTTATTTTTATAGTGCCCCCGCACGTACGAGTGGCCAAAATGCCAGTAGGACACGTTTTCTGAATGATCATAGTGTATTATCCTGCCGATTTCACCGGAATCCACTATTTCTTTGACCTTTCGCCAGAAGTCGGTGAATCGCAGGACATGACAGACTTGGACAATCCGTCCTGCTTCCCGCGCGGTTTGGGCAATGTGCAGGCATTCATTCAAATCCGGCGAAATGGGCTTTTCCAGCACCAGGTCATAGCCAAGCCCTAATGCAGCCATTGCCGGTTGGTAGTGCATATTATCCTGGGTACAGATAAAGGCTGCTTCTCCCAGTTTTCCTTTGGCGGCATTAAATAGTGAATCCCAGGAATCAAAAGCCATTTCATCGGGAATCCGGTGAGCCTTTTGGAAAAGGTGGCGCCGGGCCGGATCAGGCTCGGCGATGGCAACGAACTTCAATTTATCGGGATTTTTCAGGGCATACTCGCCGTATACTTCCCGGCCGCGTAGTCCCGCACCGATCAGTACCGCGGTTACCGGCGCCGGTTTGTTAACACTCATGAGATTTGCTCCTTCGCTAATCAATACGGACGTTCTTCTTTCTTGAAGTTTCAATCATGGTAATTATATAAAAGGACAAGATGAAAAACAATGGATATTGCAGCCATTTATTTTATGCCCGGATTGATTCAGATGTGACGAAGAAGTTGTTCCCAAATAGGCGTTCTTACTTATAGATTTGGTAAAAATAACAAAGGACGGGAGTATCCCATAAGTAAATGTAGCGCCCTTTCTTTTTATACATGAAACCAAAGGGAGGGGCAGATATATTCCTTCACGACGGCAACAATTCAGCTTGTTACCGGCTCCCGCATATGCGGATCGCCGACAAGCGGACATCAGTCCGTCGTTCCGGAACATATCTGCCCCTCCCTTTTTAATGGTCAAGGAAGGTCGCCTATTTATGGGACAGCTCCGTCAAATCTGTCATACTTTATTCCGCGGTTTGGGAGCCGCTGTATAAATCGCTGTTTTTAGCCAGGGAACTGATGCCTGTGATGGTTCCAAGGCCCATGGTTTCCACGGCGGTACTTGGTACGACTACCAGGGCTCCTTTTTCTTTCAAACCTTCATACAGGATGTTCATGGCTCTCAGCTGCAGCGCCAGGGGATTACCAACATATGACTTGGCGGCATCGGCGAATTTCTCCGCAATCTCAGTTTCAGCTGTTCCGAGGATGATTCTGGCCTTTCTCTCCCGCTCTGCCTGGGCTTCCCGGGACATGGCGTCCTGCAGGTTTGAAGGAATCAGGACATCTCTAATTTCGACAGACTGGACCGATATACCCCAGGATTCAGTCTTGGTGTCAATCACCTTTCGGAGTTCTTGGTCAATCTTTTCCCGGTCTGCCAGCATCTCTGACAGGAGGGTCCGCCCGATTATATCCCGCAGAGCGGTTTGAGCCGCCCAGGAAACGGCAGTTTTATAATCTTTTACCTCCAGGGCGGCTTTCTGGGCATCCCAAACCGTCCAGAACAGGACAGCATCCACGTCAACGGGTACAGTGTCTTTGGTCAGGGTTTGTTCTGCCGTGAACGGGGTTACCTGAACCCGTTGATCCACCCATGCGATGACGGAATCAATTACCGGAATGATGAAAAACAGTCCGGGACCGGCCAGCTTCTGGAATTTACCAAGTCTCAGGACTACGCCCTTCTCCCATTGTCTGGCCATCTTAACGGCAATCAAGACAAAAGCTGCAACTACTAGTAGTACAAATACATAGATGCGTTCTCCGGTGTACATGGTGGCGCCCAATCCGGCGCCGGCAATGATAACAAAAAGCATAAAAGCGAACAGGTTCATAGTAACATCCTCCT
>DDKP01000032.1:2789-4941 GCA_002339745.1 Firmicutes bacterium UBA2595
CTATTCTTTATAGAAGTTAAGTGGTAATAATTGCCCTCGATTACTTTAATTATAAATTGTTGTCCCTGACAAATCTTCCTGTCGACTGTCATAAATACTCGGGACAAATGACACGGATAAATGACATGTGTCAATCTCCGAGACCTATTGTTATAATTTATTTAGGAAGAGTTACTTAGTAGGAATGTCTCACTTATTTCCATCAGCAATGTTAAATCAACCTGAATATTTACCGCTTGGAGACCAAATACACCCGAAAACGCCGTTATTATTGACTCGGGTGTAAATTATAATATACAGTTATAGGGAGAGATGGAAATGTAGAACATGCAGGGCTGATTCTTCATGCTTTCTGATGGAGGCACAGGCCATGATTGAAATACTGCACTTAAATGTTTTAGCGCTATATTTTCTATATGGTTTATCCTTCTACACCATGGGGGTAGGTATAGCCCTGCAGTATCGCAGTTACAGCAGTTTTAAACTGGCCCAGAGCCTCAGCCTGCTGGCAGCTTTCGCTCTACTCCATGGCCTCAGCGAGTGGGGCAGTGTTTTTATGCCGGTCAGGGTTCCTGATTTCGGGGACCTGCCTCTCTGGAAGTTGATTGCTGTCCAGCGGCTCCTGCAGTCTGTTTCCTACTTTTTTCTATTTTGCTTCGGTGTAAAATTAATCTCTGATTCCAAGAACCAGAATTTCAACTGGTGGGTTACCCTCCCTACTATAGCCTTTCTTGCCTGGCTGGCCCTGTTTTTACGATTCATTCCCGCTATCAGCACAGACCAGCTGGTAGATTTACTGCTCCATAGCGACTGTTATTCCCGTTACATACTGGCGTTTCCGGCAGGCGCTTTTACTGCATACGGCCTTTATCTCCAGATTTCTGAGGCTTCACTGATTAATGATAAGTCCGTTATCCGGGACATTTGGGTTGCCACGTTCGCTTTTGCCTTCTTTGCGATTTTTAGCGGGCTGGTAGTACCCCATTATAACGTGGGTTTTCTGAGCAAGGTGTTGAATGCCGAGACTTTCAGGCATTTTACCGGTTTCCCGGTCGAAGTTTTTCGGACCATTACTGCATTTTTAGCCACATGGTCAATAACCAGCATGCTGGGAATCTTTGACCTGGAAAAGCAGCGGCAGGTGACCGAGAGCAGGCGGCTGGAAGCTGTCTTCCGGGAACGGGAGCGCTTTGCGCGGGACCTCCATGATGATGTAATCCAGGCTGTTTATGCGGTAGGACTTGACCTGCAAACAACTATCAATTTAATAGGAAATGATAATGAAAAGGCATCTGAAAGAATTTCTTCGACTGTTAAAAGGTTAAATTCAGTAATACATGTTCTGAGGGCCTACATTTACGGTCTGGAAACGCAGGGTGACCAGGACCTGAAAGTTATACTGGAGAACGTCATCAAGCAGTTCCAGAAAGAAGGAGGCCCCAAAATCAAGTTTAATTACCAGGTGCCGCTGGTAGCCCAGGTCAAGCCGTCAGTTTCCATGAAAGACTGGCAGCAACAGCTTCGGCAGATTGTGCGGGAAGCATTAAACAATGTTGTGCAGCATGCCGAGGCTTCAGATGTCCAAGTGGATACCAAGATTGAGGGAGGCAGTCTGGTAGTGACGGTTAGGGACAACGGCAGGGGCCTGCCCCCGGGCGATCCTTTTCAACCAAAACAAGGAAGAAAACGCATGGGGCTCGACAACATGCGGACCAGAGCCATGCTGTTAGGCGGGGATATCCAGTTGTTTTCCAAGCCTGGCGAAGGGACCAGGGTGGTAATTAACATTCCGCTGTCTTATGAAAAACAGGTGAGTTAACAGGAGACGGCCATCCATCAATGTTAGATGCCATGTCAGAAGGGGACTGTTGTCAGTTGATAAAGGTACCGGTATTATGATAATTTGAAGGTAATCCTTCTAAGGAAAGGAGATGCTGTTTATGTCGAAGATCAGGGTACTGGTAGTAGATGACCATGAAGTTGTCAGGATGGGGTTAACACACTTTCTGGAGCAGCAGCCTGATATAGAAGTGGTTGGTGGTGCCGGCAGCCTGGGTGAAGCCCTGCTGAAGACCGAACAATACCGTCCTGATGTAGTAATAATGGACATTTACCTCAAGAAAAGCAGCGGTATCGATGCATGCCGTGAAAT
>DDKP01000144.1:0-4061 GCA_002339745.1 Firmicutes bacterium UBA2595
GTTTCCTGGTAAACATAATAATTCAGCCAATTGGAAAAGAGCAAATTGGCATGCCCCCTCCACTTTACCACCGGCTCTCTGGTGGGGTCATCCCCGGGAAAATAGTTCACGGGAATTTCTATCGGCAGACCCTTGTTTAAATCACGCTCATACTCTGACTTTAAAGTGAGCGGGTCATACTCCGAGTGACCGCTGACAAATATATGCCGGCCATCCTTGGCGGCTACGATATAAATCCCCGCTATTTCGGATTCCGCCAGTATCTCGAGTTCCGGAATCTTTTCAATATCCCCCCGGCGAATCTCCGTGTGCCGCGAGTGAGGCACATAAAATACATCATCAAAACCGCGCAGCAGTTTGACATGCTTCCTATTACAAGTGTGGGGAAAAACCCCGAACATTTTCTTGGGCAGCGGGTACTTGGGAACGCCGAAGTGGTGATAAAGCCCGGCCTGGGCTCCCCAACACAGGTAGAGAGTCGAAAATACATTGTGGACCGACCAGTCCATGATCTCCGTTAATTCCTCCCAGTATACCACTTCTTCGAACTCAAGATGTTCCACTGGCGCGCCCGTTATAATAAGCCCGTCAAATTTCTTGTCCTTAACCTCGTCAAAAGTTTTGTAAAACTTGGTCAAATGCTCCTCGGGAGTGTTCTTGGACCTGTAGCTTTTAGGATGCAGCAGTTCTATCTCCACCTGCAGGGGTGAATTCCCTAAGAGCCGCAGGATCTGGGTTTCGGTAACAATTTTTGTGGGCATCAGGTTAAGGATGGCTATTTTCAGCTCACGTATATCCTGGTGAACCGCGCGATACTCGCCCATTACAAATATGTTTTCATCTGAAAGAATTTTTGTCGCCGGAAGGTTATCAGGTATAATTATCGGCATATTCATTACCCCTTTATCGCATGTTCTTTTCATCTCAACTCTCCAGTTCGGTTACAGGTCTTTTACACAGCTTCTTGACTGCGCCGTCTCGCTTCATCGTGAAACAAGGTGTTGCCGTCACAACGATAACAGTGATTCAGTGTCGGCGGCATTGGCATCATCCCCTCATGGCCTAATAATGGATGCAAAAACAAAACCTCTTCCGATAAGAAGAGGTACATGACGCGGCTCTGCCCTCTCTTATCTCTCAGGAATTCCTGCAGGAATTGGCACATTTCCAAAGCTACTGTCCATAGCATTTTGGCTGTTGCCGGGTTTCATCGGGCCAGTCCCTCCACCTCTCTTGATAAGAGTGTTTTCCGATAGGAAAACATTGAATTGTCGTGTATATATATACTACCACTTGTCGGAGCCTGTGTCAATCATTTACCTGTAAGTTTTTAAGGTAAATTTAAAAAACTTCCGTAGTTTGCCTGGTGATTGTACATATTTGCCTGTAACATGCCGTCTAGTTGCTGCTGTATTCTTGACAGGTTCACTTCCATCCAGTATAGCTGAGCTTCTAGGCTAACCAGACCCTGCTGGTATGAAACCTGAGCGATACCGTATCCTGCTTTATGCGGCCCACCGTAAGAAGTCCCGCCTGCATGGGCTGAATGAGTGTCTTGTCCTGAAATGCTGTTTGTCATTCCGAGAGCAAATGATGCAAATATTAATACCGCAAAGGATATGACAGTAAGTTTCAGCCACCTGTTGAGGTTCTTTCCCCCCATGTCGTTCATAATTTTTTCTGTTTTATCCCAGAAACTCCTGGACAGGTTCACGGATATGACAGCCACTCCGCCCACCAGGAAAAGAAACAGCAGAACCAGATAAAATTGACCTATGTTCCCCATAAGCTCCATTTGAGTCACCCTACCTACATCCAGAGTATAATCATTAAGACAGAAGCGCCGACTATAAACGGAAATGTCATCAATATAATCGACGAACCCGCCAAATCAATATATTTAATAACAGGGGAAGAAGAGTGATCCCCGCTCATCGACTGGGACTGGTGGGACCATTTAGTGCTGAACAGGTCGCTGATAGTTAGGCCTGCAGCATGCTGTTTTTTCATCAGCATGCCCATAGTCCCGTCTTTCTCCCTGACGATTTCCACGCCATAATTTTCCCCGTTCATGACTACCATCATCGTTATCAACGAGAATATTACCACCAGCAGCCAAAAACCGTTTTTCCCTCTAATCATAGCTCCTCCATATCTTCAGGAACACTCCCGCCAGGGCTCCGAAACCGATCATTATGACTGACAAACGTGCCGATGACTGCATTAGAAGGAAATAGGTCTCTGTTCCGTCCATGGATGCCCCCATAAGGGAATTGTGCATTGCAGACATCATACCCTCCATCCAGCGCATGACCTGGGTTTCTGTCGGACCCGGTTTTAATACTGAAATAACTGTAACGGAGGCTGCAAATATAAAGAAGGAACTTATGATCCAGTAGGCCAGCCTCATGATTTTGTTCCAAATCATTTGGGATTACCCCCCATGATCAGGGTATAAGACTTGTCATATATATGCCACGTGATGCCTATAATCATAGCGAAAGTCACCATTTCATGCACAATTGCCGCCAGCGCCAGCAGGGAGTGGTTATCTTCTACACAGACCCAAAGCAGTATACCCGAAATTATCAATAAGACAGACGCAATAAATGTAACCAGGGCAAAACCGCTTTTCCCTACCACCAACCAGGGCTCCCGCTGGTATTTGCTTTTAAGGAGCCGCTTAATCTCCAGCATAATCTCTATAAACGTCAGGACAGTGAATGTCACGGCCATGGTACGGTGGATGTAATCGGCAACCCCAAGATTATAATTGAGGACCCATCCGTATTTTGGTCCCAGTAACGCCAGTCCGGTAACAACCAGCAGACCGAATACAATCGACCAGACCCAGTGGAGGATAAATTCGGTTTTTACCTTTTCCATGACTTTGTCCTTCCCAGGTCTTACCGGCCGCCTGTATCAGGGCTGCCCAGGCCGTCCTTAAACAGGCTGCCGACAAATCCAACTAACGCAATGACCCCCAATACTATTGAACCAAGAAGTATGAAGGTAAACACCAGCTTTAAAGTATCTTCGTTTAGAATGTTTCCTATTGAAAATGCTTGTCCTGCGGAAGCATGCGGGTCAACCTGGCCGGATGGACCTGTATTTGGCTGCTGGTTGAGTTGCTGGTTGGGCTGGTTAAGCTGGTTTAGTCCCTGCTGATTGTAATTTGTTTGAGGACCCTGGAAATAGCCGTAGGGATAATATTGCGGAACCTGCTGTTGGCCATAGTACTGCGAACCCTGGCTAGATTCTTTGACATCCTTAGCCAGACTGTCAAGGGCCTGTTCCATGGAGGAAACATTTTGACCCAGCCTGTAGAAGTTCCGGTGGAGTTCATTCATCCCCGACCCTCCCTGGACAGGTGCTCCGTTCTGCTGTAAGGCTATAGATGGGCCGCTGTTGGAAGCGATTATGGAATTAATCTCATCAATAGTTTTGAGCCTTTCCTTCAGCATCTGAACCTGCAGGCTCGTGTCTTTTTGGATGGGCTGAGGGGGAACCTGAATTATCACCGGCGCAACAGGAGTAGACCCTCCCTTTTGGGTATCGGGGCTTTGCTTGCTCCCGTTTTGCTGAGAATCCGGCGGATTTTGTACGCTGTTGCCCTGGGTTCGCTGATTTTGACCGCCGTCATTCACCTGTTCCCCAAGACCCTGGGCTGGATCCGATGCTTCCTGCTTTTGAGACTGATTGTAGACATTCGTGGGGTATTGGGCTACATTTCCGTGGTTCATGTTACCCATCCTCACCATGTAAATGCCGCCTGCAACCACAAGAACTACCAGTAGTATTACCATTGACGTGAGAATCTTTTTAAGAGTTTCCAAAGGTCATCGCTCCTTTTCGTTGTCATTTCAGGCTCGTCTATGACTGATTGTAAAGCTTGAAAGAGTTCGAAACCATATATGAGAGTAATCTTCACAAATTCTTCATAAACCGTTATAATATAATTACTATACTTTGTAGTAGTGCATCAAATCACAAATAGGAGGTAATATACATGCGGGTCCTGGTAGTCGAAGATGAACCTGATATTAGAAGATTACTAAAAG
>DDKP01000144.1:4467-7064 GCA_002339745.1 Firmicutes bacterium UBA2595
CAAACGCCTTATGACCTGGTAATCCTTGACATCATGATCCCGGAACTTGACGGTTGGACAGTATGTCAAAAAATAAGAAAGCTGTCTACGGTACCCATCGTTATGGTTACAGCCAGGGGAACAGAGCCGGACAGGATAATGGGTCTGGAGCTGGGAGCGGATGATTACCTGGTCAAACCGTTCAGCCCAAAGGAACTGATTGCCAGGATTAAGGCGCTGTTCCGCCGCATCAAGGCTTCTGTAGCAGTATCGGTCAAGTTTGAGACCATCAGCCTCGGCAGGCTGACCATCGATCCTGTCAGCCGACAGGCTTCTGTAAGTGGGCAGCCGGTCCCATTAACTCCCAAAGAGTTTTCAATTCTGTATTGTTTGGCCAGAAACCCGGAGAGGGTCTTTTCCAGAAACGAACTATTACTGGAAGTATGGGGTGACCAGTTTACTGATACGAGAACGGTAGATGCCCATATAAAACAAATCCGGGAAAAACTTCGCCGGGCTGGTCTGAAGAAAGATACTGTCTGTACCGTATGGGGAACCGGATACAGGCTGGGGGACTTATGCAATGATTAGAAGCGTTGTTACAAAGCTTTGGCTGACTATTTGCGCTTTAGTGCTGGGAATACTTCTTACATTTTCCCTTTTCCTCACCGACCGCCTGGAAAAAATCTATTTTTCATACCAGATCAGGCTTATGACGGACCACGCCGAACAGTGGAAAAAAATTATCCTGAGCAATATGCAGCCGGACAAGCTACAACAGGAAATGGAATTCTGGGGGAAAGTCTCCCATTATAAATTAACGGTTTTTGACTCCAACGGGATAGTACTTTACAGCTCTGATACCAAACACTCCCCGCTGGAGATTCAAATTGACCTAAAGCATGTCAAGGCTAGATTAGTAAACGGTGAATATTATTACAAGGGTTACTACCCCGAATTCCACATGGAAATGACAGCTGCGTTCTTACCTTTTAAAGACCCCTTTAATAATGAATACCTGATCATGGTACACGCTCCTACAGATGATCTGATGGCAATGATTAAGACCGTCAGGATTACAGCTTTTGGTGTCCTTTTTCTGTTTCTGGTCTTAAGCGGCGCTTTGGTATGGTACTTTTCCCGTTTGATTGCCAAACCTCTGATAGAAATCAGGAAAATTGCCGTGGGTATGGCCAAGGGAGACTTTTCAACCCAGGTTAAATACAACCGGAACGATGAGTTAGGAGACCTGGCCAAGACCATGAATACTTTAAGTATCCGGTTAAACAAAACTCTGGGTTCGCTTTCCAGGGCCAATTCGGATCTTAACGCACTCCTTCAGAAATGGAAAGAATTCGTGGCCGATGTGTCCCACGAATTGAGAACACCTCTCTTTTTAATTCAGGGTTACTCCGAGGCAATACTTGATAATGTGGTAAAAGACAAAAAGACACAAAACGAGTATTTGGCAGTAATAACAAAAGAAACTTTGCGCCTGCAGAAAATAGTCAATGACCTTCTGGCGGTGGAAAGCGGGCTTCCCCTGCAAAAAGTCGAGACGGTCCTCTCAAAGCTCATCAGGGAAACCCTGGTTCCCTTTGAAATTGCCGCCAATGAAAAAAGTATTGCCATAGAGATGCATGACAGTCTTAAGTCCCTACCCCCTGTAAATGTTGACCCCGCCAAGCTCGACGAAGTAATTTACAACCTGGTTGACAATGCCTTGAGGCATACCCCGCAAAAAGGGAAAATAACTATTGCAGGAGCGGTTGACAACCCCGGCAAGGTAAAACTGATCGTAAGGGATACCGGGACAGGCATTCCCCCGGAGCATTTGCCGTATCTCTTTGACCGTTTTTACAGGGTTGACAAGTCCCGCAGCCGCTCCGAAGGAGGGACGGGCCTGGGGCTGGCAATCGTAAAAAAGATTGTGGAGCAGCATGGCGGTGATATCACGGTACAGAGTCAACTCAACAAGGGTACAGTATTTACCATATCTTTACCCATGAAGTGAATTGTGGATATATAATGGGAGTATCTCATAAGTAGATGGGGCACACTTTATTTTTAGCTAGCGCCCCTTCAAGTGATGTTAACCTTACTTTTTAAACCCGAACCACAAAGTGCACAGCGCAGCAAAGCTGCAATCAAAAACTCCATAATTCTTTAACACAAAGGCTAAGAGGAATTTCTATTTGGTCTAAGGATAAAAAGAAAGGCCACAAAGAGTAAGGAATTAAGCCAACATCAACATTCTACCCAAGAATTTCTTTATACCTTTATATAATCTGTAAAATAGAAATATCATAACTTGCGCTAGAAAACCTTTAGTTTGCAGTGTCTCTGACTCTTTGTGTTCTTAGACCCCATATTTATCTTCGTGCTCTTAGACCATTGACTAGTACCCGTTAGACTACTTTGTGGTAAAAATTGTTTTTGTTTTTTGAATCTATCACAGCTATCATCCGTGGTCCATATTAAATATTTCAGTTTTACAGCTAACTTTCAAAGCATGTACTGCTTTAGATCAGCTATGAAAAATGAGGTATACGTTAGTTGAAGGGGCACTAGAAGATACAAGATTAAAAAAGAGTGCCCCATGTACTTATGGGACACTC
>DDKP01000073.1:0-1925 GCA_002339745.1 Firmicutes bacterium UBA2595
TATTTAGATAAATAGTTACAGGTACAACGTCGAGGGGCAATTTACGGAACCTCAGAGCGACTTGCTTATGGTAGACAGATGTTGTACAATTGTAAATTAGAGATGCTATGTTATTTGTGATTGGCAATTAGAGGAAACGCAGGTGAAAGACATGGCTATAATGCGGGGGACCGCATGCCTGGACAGGAAAACCAAAGAATTAGTAAAGAGGGCGCAGCCAGGCGATATTGCTATTATTAACCATAGGGACCTGGATGAGGTCTGCGCACAGGCTTTGGTGGATGCAAAAGTAAAAGCGGTAGTTAATGCATCACCGTCACTGAGTGAAGTTTACCCCAACCTTGGTCCGTTGACCCTCGTTAAAGCGGGAATCTATCTCCTGGATAATGTGGGCCTTGAAGTTATGGAGAAGGTCCAGGAAGGGGATACAGTGGAAATTTGCGGGAATGACATTGCTGTGCCCGGCTCATGGACCGGACACGGTGAGGTGTTGACCCTGGAGAAAATTCAAAAAAAAATGGAACGCAGTAAGAGGAATATTGGTATAGTTTTGGAAAAATTTGTTCAAAATACTCTTGAGCACGCGCAGCACGAAATAGGACTCCTGCTGGGTGATATTGAAGTTCCAGACATCAAGACGGTTTTTAAGAAGAAGCATACCTTAATAGTCGTCAGGGGACAGGACTATAAAGATGACCTTGCTGCTATAAGGTCCTATATCGAGGAGGTCAAACCGGTCCTCGTAGGTGTGGACGGCGGGGCTGATGCCCTGCGGGAGTTCGGTTACAAGCCGGACATTATAATTGGAGACATGGACAGCATCAGTGACGAAACCCTAAAGTGCGGCGCTGAAATAATTGTACATGCCTACCCGGATGGAAGAGCTCCGGGAATGGAGAGGGTCAAAAAACTTGGGCTCACCGGAGTGAAGTTTCCTGCCCCTGGTACCAGTGAAGATATTGCTATGCTTTTGGCTTATCATAAAGGCACTGAACTGATCGTAGCTCTCGGGACTCACTCCAACATAATAGAGTTCCTGGACAAGGGAAGAAAAGGAATGTCCAGTACATTCCTGGTGCGTCTGAAAGTCGGTTCTATCCTGGTTGATGCAAAAGGAGTCAACAAACTTTACAAGAGAAAGGTAAAATTCAGGTACTTGGCGGAACTGGTGGCTGCGGCATCAGTCACTGTTGCCATTATGGCCTACCAGTTTCCTGTGACCAGGCAATTTCTACGGGTTATCTGGCTTAAGCTGAAAGTTGCCTTTGGCGTTTAGGGAGGCCTGTAAATGATCATTGATTTAAAGTACCATATTGCCTCATTGATTGCAGTGTTTCTGGCATTGGGAATAGGTATCCTGGTCGGCACGGCGGTATTGGGAAATGATGTTAACGATGTGATTGTACAGCAGCAAAAACAGATGGTTGAAAAACTTAACCGTGATTTTGAACAGATAAGAAAAGAAAACAAAGCGGCTCAGGACGAAATTGCAGCGTATAAGACTTCTCTGAACATCAGCAAGGATTTTGAAAAACAGATTCTTCCCCTGCTGGTGACTTCTAGACTGAACGGCAAGCAGATAGCCATCATAGAAACTAATAGTTACGGGTTCCATGAAGATTGGATTAATACCCTGAAGTTAGCTGGAGCGAAAGTTACATCGGTGACCACAGTCCTGGAAGGTTTTGAGCTCAAAAATGAGACTACCAGGAAAGAGATTGCTACCAAGCTGATGCTGAACGATACTTCCGAAGCAGCAGTTGCCAAAGAGGTAGCCAAGGAAATATCCGTAGGGATAATCAGCGCTCAAAATATTGAGAACCTGCACTATTTTGAGCAGATAGGCATGATTCAAACTTCCGGAGACTATGGTGTCCCGGTCAATTCCGTTATTTTTGTCGGAGGCAGCCAGGCGGACCCGGGTG
>DDKP01000073.1:2325-2785 GCA_002339745.1 Firmicutes bacterium UBA2595
GGTGTTGAAACAAGTGATGTGGTTTATTCATATATGAAACAGTACCAGAAACTGAAAGTTAGCACTGTTGACAATATCGACATGGTTCCCGGCCAAGTATCCCTGGTTTTGGCCATCAGCGGTAAACCCGGAAATTATGGGATAAAAAGCACTTCCAGGAATCTTATGCCTGTGTTCCCGTAGGAGATGAAAATCAGTGACCACGAAAAGAGTTTCTGTATTAATTCCCGCTCACAATGAGGAAAAATATATTTTTGAAACCATTGACGCTATTAAAAAAATTCCAGTGATAAACCAGATTGTGGTTGTCGACGACGCCTCCGCGGATAATACCGCCCAATTGGCAGTGAAAGCGGGGGCTCGGGTTATTTCATTGCCTAAAAACATGGGTAAAGGGGGAGCCTTAAACAAAGGGCTCGAACACATTACGGAGGAAGTAATTGCTCTAATTGACGGCGAT
>DDKP01000173.1:0-13040 GCA_002339745.1 Firmicutes bacterium UBA2595
ATCAAGAATAACTACATCACCCGGTTGCAGTTCCAGCAAATCTCCTACCCTGATGGTAGCCTTCCCCAGTACGGCGGAGACAGTCAGGCTTGCTTTTTCAATCTGGCGAGTAATCCTGGCGATATTTTCCTGGGTAGTCTCTTTCGCGGTACCGGCAAACCAGTAATGGGCGGACAGTTTTCCCATGATGGGTTCGAGGACAATATATGGGATACAAAGGTTGATTAACCCTTCATTTTCTCCGAACTGGGTCCTGAAGGAAATTAAAACCACCATCTCTGACGGGGACACTATCTGGGTAAAGAGAGGGTTTGTTTCAATAACATCCAGCTTGGGTTTTAACTGGATTATATTGTCCCAAGCCTCCCTCAGGATATCCAGGACACGGGCAACCACTTTTTCGGTCACTACCCGCTCGATATCCGTTAGGTCACGGATATTCTCGGGAGCCTGGCCCGGCCCCCCGAACAGCCTGTCAATAATGGTAAAAACAATTGACGGGTGAATTTCCAAGATGGCGTTTCCTTCCAGTGGGTCCATCTGAAAAATGTTCATGATTGTGGGGTTTGACAGGGAGCGGATAAATTCATCGTAAGTTAACTGTTCCACCGAGTGAACCGCCATCTGAACAACTGTACGCAGGTGAGCTGAGAAATAGGTAGCAAGCAAACGGGCGTAATTTTCATGTATCGCCTGGATAGTATGAATCTGTTCCTTGGAAAATTTGCTCGGTCTCCTAAAGTCGTATACTCTTATTTTTTTAGGCGGCTCATCTGCCTTCTTAGCCTGTTCCGTCTTTACGGGCCCCGAAGTTAGAGCCGATAACAAGGCATCTATTTCTGCCTGGGAAAGGATTTCGCTCACTTTTGACTCACCTCCGAATGACTTGCTACTGGACCTGGAAGGTCGTAAAATATACGCTGTTTATATTACCCTTGATCAAGAGTGAGTTTATATTTTTCCTCAGTAAATCAGCCAGCTTCTCCATGGCTTTGGGTTCTGACAGGGATTCGGGAGTCTGCTGGCGCAGGGTGCTGTTGATGGTATGCTGGACTTGTGGCAGCTTATTGATAAGCTCCTCCTGTACTTTAGAGTCCTGGAACGCCAGCACAATCTTTACCTTTATAAACCTGTTACCGCCCTCGGCAGAAAGGTTGGTAACAAATTCCCCGATGTCATACGTGGTGCCCAGAGTCTCACTCTTCGCCTTGCCGTAGCCTTCACCCTTGGGCGCTCCGCCGGCGGAGAAAGACTTGGCTGCATACATTGCCACCGCAAAAGAAATCCCTGCCGCCAGGATTATTACCACTATTCCCATAATTATTAACTTAATTGTTCCGGCTTTAGATGATGCTGTTGTGTTGGTCCCTTGAATTTCCGGATTGTCGCCTGCCATCAGTAACTCCCCCCTATTCGCCGTAACTTTCCGGGTTAGCTCCCATTTCCGGTGTAATATGATAAATTAATTTTGTTCCGATAGTTTTGCGGTATTCAATAATCTTGTCCACCACTTCCTGGACAGAATCCTTCAAAACAAATTTCCTCCCGGTAGTCAGGGTCAGGACGGTGTCAGGTGTTGCTTCAATATACTCTACGAGCTCCGCGTTTACATACAACTCCATTCCATTCATGCGCATAACACTAATCATTTTTATTCCTTCTTTCAAACCGGGAGGGGGATGGGGCTCTACCCCATCCCTGCTCCCTTATACTAATGGCAAAAAGGATTAACGCTTGAGGTTAACCAGTTCCTGGAGCATTTCATCAGATACGGTGATAATCCGGGAATTGGCCTGGAAGCCCCTCTGGGTGATAATCATATCGGTGAACTCCTGGGACAGGTCCACATTGGACATCTCCAGTTTACCGGGTGAAATGTCGCCGCGGCCGCCGGAACCGGCAGTACCGATTTGAGCAGAACCAGAGTTGTTAGATTGAACAAAGAGGTTTTCCCCTGTTTTCATCAAACCGCCAGGGTTGTTAAAGTTGGCTATCGAAACTTGGGCCAGTTGCCTGGTCAATCCGTTGGAGTAACGCCCGGTAATTACTCCGGCCGTATCAATAGCATATCCTTGCAGCGTACCCGAAGCATAGCCATCCTGTGTGTTATAACGGGCCGTGGACGGTGAGGCAAACTGAGTTATGGCGGAAAAATCAACATTAATAGTTTGTGGACTGGTTGCTCCGTTTGTTAATGTTAGAGTGATTACTCCTCCTCCTGCGGTCATGCTTCCAAATGTACCGTCCGCGTTAAAGGTAAGTGTCGTAGCGCTCATGCTGGCAGTTGCTCCTGGAGGGTCAGATGCTGTAACATCCCAGGTATTGGCTCCAGTGTGAGTGAATGTTACCGGAATAACCCAGAAGTTGCCGAGAGAATCATACACTTCCAGAGATGTCGGAAAAGTGTTGTTAGGTGCGGCTGTTGGAGTATTGGCATCGAGGTTATTAATATAGGTTGCGTTCGTGGTGGCTCTAGGCTGCAAAGATTGACCTTTTGGAATAGAAATACCCCCAATGGCCAGAGTTATATCGATATTGCCGGTGTTATCGGCCATCCACCCTTGAACCAGCAAACCATTGGCATTAACCATGTTTCCCACAGCATCAAAATCAAAATTACCCGCTCTAGTATAATAATTGTTTCTTCCATCTCCTACAATAAAAAACCCGTCTCCGTCAATCATCATGTCGGTTACTTTTCCGGTGGTTTCGGAACTACCCTGGGTATGCAGGGTATCTATACTGTTAACGGTTATACCCAGCCCTACCTGCATGGGGTTTGTGCCGCCTTTCCCACCCTGCGGGGCCGAAGCGCCGCGAATGGACTGGCTTAAAATGTCCTGGAATAAAACCCTGCTCTTTTTGTAACCGACTGTGTTAACATTGGCAATGTTGTTGCCGATTACATCCATGCGGAGCTGGTGGTTTCGCAAACCGGAAACTCCGCTGAACATGGAACGCATCATAAAAATCGACCTCCTTAATTTTTTCCGAGGTTGAGCCGTATCTGTCAGTCTACGGCCCGGGGCCTCCTCCAAGAGGTCCGGCCCCTAAATTATTACCGCGCTGTCAATATTGGTAAAAACATGCTCCTTCATATTGGATTCATCCATTGCAGTAATAACCGTTTTGTTCTTCACGCTTACCACAAAGGCCAGGTTGTCCATCATAATGAGAGAGTCACTGGAACCCTTTTGGGCGGCACGCTCTATCGCCTCACTGATTTTAACCAGGTCACCCGGGGTAAGCTGGATGTTTCTGGTTGCCAGCCTCTGCTGGGCATGACTAGAAAATTTTACCTGGCCGGCCCCGATTTGGCTGTCCAGCAATTGCTTAAAAGATACCTGTCCCGTTTGCGCGGCTTTCTGTGGTTTTTCCCCTTCCTTGGAAGGCCCTACAGGTATTATCGGTTGTGGATAAAAAATTTTATCTACCATTTTCGCACCTCCTTGTGCGGGTTATTTAGCTCTCCTGCTGTTTTACTTCTTCGATGTAGGATAATGGAATAACCTTCGCATTGACAATCACGTTCGGTACCCCGTCAGCTATTTTCATCCCGGTTACGATACCCCTCACCTGTTCGTTAGTCTCGGGGACATACCCCGTAACAAATCGCCCAATCAGGCCAATGGCGTGACCGACACTGGTCTCATACATGATTTGATTCTGAACCTGGGTCAGATCCTGGAACCCCTTGGACATATTGGTCATCTGTTCCAGTGAACTGAACTGGGCCATTTGGGCGATAAAATCCTTGTTATCAGTGGGCTCCAGCGGGTCCTGGTATTTCAGTTGCGTAATTAACAGCTTGAGAAAATCATCCTTGCCCAGAATTTTTTTCACAGATTCTGTCGCGGTCTGCTGTCCACCGCCTGTTACTGCATCAACCGGCATCCACATCACCTCCTATACAGTGAAATCAACAGTGCTTCCGTAGTAAACGCTGACACCCGCTGATTCAATCGCTGCAGGCATCAGCCGGTCCAAAATATTCTGGTCCGCAGCAGCTCTCGGACCTTTGGTTGAATTGTTTTTCCTGAATCCTGCTGCCCTTTCCCGGAACCCTGAAAAATCCTTTTCCGGTCCGACACTGACGGTTAACTGGTCCACCTTTATACCCTGCTCGGTCAAAGCGTCCCTAAGAGCATTAAGGTTTGATTCGATTATTCCTTTGACCTGGTGAGTTTCTGCATTGAACCTGGCGGTAACCAAACCATTTTCAGTAGAAACACTGAGAATCAGTTTCCCCATATGTTCCGGTTTCAACTGTATCTGCACCTTGGTTATTCCTGTTGTAACGATGATTTTAGCCTTTTGGACAATTTGCCCCAGGATCTCAAAAGCAGGTCTGGTGTTTTGTGTCATAGGCTCCGACCGGACCTGTGCCGGTTGGGCAGGTTTAATATCTCCGAACTTAGTTTCCTGGTTTAGCCCTGTGGAATTATCCTGTCCCCCGACCAAGGTTGGAGCGGTGTTAGCGTTATTGTCTCCGCTATTTTGTAAGCTTTGTCCTGTCTCTTTTGAATTTGCCGGAGTTAGCTGGAGAGCAGTCTGCCCCTGAACCGTCGGTCCCTGTACAGAAACCGGTTCCTGAACGGCGGAATGGACCCGGCCGTTGGCAGGCACATGGTTGGCGGGCCGGTTTTGAGCAGCAGCATCGGCGTGAGGATTAGGTGCGTTGGGTCTATTACGGCTTTCAGCTACTTTCATCAAGACATCGGCCAGTTTCTTTATAAACTCATCATCGGAGTAAGAACCGGCGCCCTCTTGCAGTTGGAACTCCAGAAGCGCTTTCAATTCACTCAACTCAGGGGATAATTCTGCGAATTTGTATAGCTGTTTAAGTAAGTGTTCCAATCCATGTCTTAAGTTGTGGGTCAGTAGAGTTCCGTTACCCTGCATAACGGCAAGGATCTTGTCAATTTCGGAGGTTCTGTGGTTTTGGCCGGGCGTTAATCCCGATCCACCGCCTGTTTCGGTTTCCCCGTCTTCCATCGGCCGGCCAGACCCCGGCATTTCGTTGTTAACCGAAAACCCTAATGCCTGTAAAATTTCAACTAACTTCTGAAACAGGTCTGAGAAACTGCCGTCCTCATCTGCCACTATTTGGGGTTGTTCCTGGCTACCCGGTGTTCCCTGTAGCGCTGAACCGTGCACCCGAAGCCCAAACAGCATTTCGGGCATTATCGGGAGTTGAATAACATTAATACCGGAGTCGGTGTGCTGCCCAGGTGATCCGGTTGCGACTTCAGCTTCGCCGCCGGCTTTGCCTTCCACCGTCCAGCCTATAGCCTGGTAGATTACCGGAATGCCGGCAGCAGGTTTAGAATCGTTCCTTTTTACCTGGGTAGAATTATTTAGCGCGGCAGAAAAACTTGTTGCTTTTCCATAATCCTTCCGGCCATTGGAACCTGAAGGTATCCGGGGTTTCTGCACCGGGCTGCTATTGGGTGCCTCCGCCAATGCACCAAACAGCATTTCCTTCATTCTTTCACCTCCTTTCGTACATTCAGTTTTGAAATTTTTGCCTAGTCCAATTTTATCTATCACCCCCTTTAAGGATCCTCAATTGGCCTGGCTATTCTTCACTGCTTCATCTTATCGGTAAGGCTTGCGGCCTTGACGGGGTCCATAGCGCTCATTATCCTGGCCACCTGCTCGTCCTCCAGGTATTGTATGATACCGATAACAACTTCGTCTGACAGGTTTTCCATAATCTTGACAGCAGCCTCAGGTTTCATGCCGGCGTAATACTTGGCGAGTTTCTCATAACTGAGCCTGGCTCCTTCCACGCTCTCCTGCAGGGCCTGAAGCGATTCCAGCGCAGTCTGCAGTTCGTTTTTTTCATCAACCAGGACCTGTTTCTCTTTGTTGGCAACCTCCAGCTTCTTATCCAGGTCCCCTTTTTCTTTCTTCACCTTTTCAATTTCAGCGGTTAAGTTTTTGATCTCTTCTTTTAGCCTGTCATTTTCTTTTTCCAAGGGGGTCTTGTTAACCTGTTTGGCCTTATCCTTTTCCCTGACGGGAAGTATTCTGCCTACAACGGGTATTTTCTGGGCGGTTTTATAAATGTTGATTACAGCGAAATAGTCCAGTAACCACAAGGTTCCGGCAACAAGAACCAGGCTAATTATAACGATTAATACAATTGATAGGACCCGTTTGACCCGCATTAAGTCATGAACCTCCCGTTACATAGCGGAATCTTTGTGTATGAAACCGACTGCAGCTATTTCGTCAATCTGTTTCTGCTCCTCCCGCAGGAATTCTCTTATATACTCCTGGTAATGCCGGGCTTTTAATTTTTCAAGGATTTTTCTCTCTTTCATGATTTCAATCAACTTAACTCTAATCCGTTCCATTTCCCGGCGCGTTCTTTCTGTGACAATTTCCTGTTGTTTAATACGCTCATCAAGTATCGGTATATAATCCTGACAGTTTTTAATTTCCAGGATATCCATCTTCTTCGTCTGCTTACCCCTCAGGATGTCCTGTATCTCTGTCAGCCGGGTTCTCAAAGCATGCAGGATTTTCAGGTTGTGCTTGTATATGCTGGTAGATTCGCGCAGTTCCTCTTTTTGCAATTCCTCCTCCCTCAATTTCACGTCAAGGGCTGTTTGCAGTCTAAACTCAAACTGTTTCATCCTGTCTCAGCTCCCTTTCAGGCAGACATTTGTTCACCGGTAAGGCTTTTAAGCAGGGTTACCGCATTATCAAAAGTGTACTTTTCCTCAACCCCCTGTTTTAGAAACTCTAGTACCTGGTCAATTTTTGTAATAGCGTAGTCAATTTTCGGATTGGAGCCTTTGGCGTAGGCGCCGATATCTATCAGGTCCTTAGCATCCCTGTAAGTTGCCAGGATGCTCCTCAGTTCGTCACTGGCTTGCCTGTGTTTTTCATCTGTAATATCGATCATTACCCGGCTGACGCTGGCCAGTACATCAATGGCAGGATAATGGCCCTGCATAGCCAATTCCCTGGTCAGTACTATATGCCCGTCCAAAATACCCCGTACTGCGTCAGTAATAGGCTCATTTGTGTCATCCCCTTCAACCAGTACTGTGTACAGACCGGTAATGGTCCCCCTGGAAGAAGTCCCCGACCTTTCCAGGAGCTTGGGGAGTACTGCAAATACCGACGGGGTGTACCCCCGGGTAGCAGGAGGTTCTCCCACGGCTAAACCGACTTCCCGCTGGGACATGGCAAACCTGGTGACAGAATCCATCATCAGCATCACATCAAGACCCTTGTCTCTGAAATATTCGGCGATAGTTGTAGCTACCATGGCTCCCTTAATCCTCACCAGGGCGGGTTGATCCGATGTAGCTACCACCACTACGGAGCGCTTCAGCCCTTCCTCACCCAAATCTTTTTCCAGGAACTCTCTGACCTCTCTCCCCCGTTCACCGATAAGCGCTATCACGTTCACATCAGCCGACGTGTTGCGGGCTACCATTCCCAGCATGGTACTTTTACCTACGCCGCTTCCGGAAAAAATGCCAACTCTCTGCCCTTTACCGACGGTAAGAACGCCGTCAATAGCCTTTATTCCGATTGATAAAGGTTCCGTTATCCTTTTCCTGTGCAGCGGGTTAGGCGGGTTGCCGTTGACTGGATAATCATCCACGGTATTCAAAGGACCCTGGCCATCTAGAGGGTTCCCCAGTCCGTCAATAACCCGCCCCAGCAGCCCGTCCCCGACACCAACCCTAAAGCTGTCGCCTGTGGCAACCACCTCACAGCCGGGGCCAATACCGCGAAGGTCACCCAAAGGCATTAAAAGAATCTTATTTTCTTTAAAACCCACCACTTCTGCCTCGATCTTTGTTAAACCCGTATTGGGAAAAACGTAACAGAGTTCCCCCAAGTTGGCTCCCGGGCCCTGAGATTCGATAACAAGCCCGATCACCTGGGTTACTTTGCCGTTGGTCTTTATAGGCTCGGTTCGTTCAATAGCCTGAAAATATTTTTCAAACTTTAGCATTCGGACTCACTTCCGTTAACGCCTGTTCTATCTCGCTTAACTGCCGCTCAACACGGGCATCCACTGTACCGTTGGAAGTCTCCACCACACAACCGCCGGGTGCAACGGTGGGGTCAGCAAGGAATTTCATTTTTCTTATTCCTTTAACAGACCTGGTAATTTCATCCTGAGCATTGAGAGCGCTTTCCAGGTTATCAGGGTTCACTCTGACAGTGAGTTCTTCTCTGTCGGTGGTCTTTTGAATGGCCCGCTTGACAATATCAACAATAATATCCGGATTGGCGGCCATTTCGCGACCGATGATTTTCCTGGCCACAGCCACCGCCAGCTGGACCACTTCATCCTCGGAACCGGCAACTATCCGGCGGCGCTCTTCATGAGCCTTTTCCACGAGACCGGCTGCTTCCTTGAGTTTGGCGTCATACTCGTCCTCGGCCTCCCTCTTGCCTTCTTCGTAACCATCCTGCCATCCTTGTCGGAATGCTTCTTCTTCGATTTGTTTCAGGCTTTCCCGGCCTTCTGTTACGATTCTGTGGGCTTCATCCCTGGCATTTTTAATTATTTTCTCGGCCTCCTGCCGTGCTGTCTGAATCAGTTCCTTCACCATTTGCTCGGTTTCCCGCAATATCTCGCTGGCCTGGTCCCGAACCTGACCCAGGTCATGCGCGGAATGGCCTGGGGACATATCCGTTTCATCCGGATAGCCGGGAGGCTGCTCTGTGTTAGCGGGCGGTATAACACGATCATTGTGAATTATCATGGGTGAATGTATCTTTATAGAGGAGGACTTAATCAGCTTAGACAATTATCTCATCTCCTCCGCCCCTGGCAACTATGATTTCTCCCGCTTCCTCTAGTTTCCTGATAATGTTGACAATCCGCTGCTGGGCATCCTCAACATCGCGCAGCCTTACCGGGCCCATGTATTCTATTTCTTCTTTCAGCATGTCAGCAGCCCGCTTGGACATGTTTCGCTGAACTTTGGCCGAGACTTCTTCACTTGCGCCTTTTAACGCCAGGGCCAGGTCTTTGCTGTCAACCTCCCGCAACACCTGCTGGATAGCCCTGTCATCAAGCTGCACAATGTCTTCGAAAACAAACATGAGGCGCTTTATTTCTTCGGCCATCTCTGGATCCTGTATCTCCAGGCTCTCCATGATGGTTTTTTCAGTGGTACGGTCTACCCGGTTCAGAATTTCAACTATGTTCTGCAACCCGCCCGCACTGGTGAAGTCTTCGGAAACCACCGCGGACAGTTTCCTCTCCAAAAGGCGCTCAACCTCCCTGATCACCTCAGGGGATGTCCTGTCCATTATGGCTATCCTCCTGGCTACATCCGCCTGCCGCTCAGGCGGCAACGCCGACAGGATGGCGGCAGCCTGGTCAGGGGCAAGATAAGCTATTATAAGGGCTATTGTCTGGGGGTGTTCTGACTGGATAAAGTTCAGCAACTGCGATGGGTCTGTCTTGCGGATAAAGTCAAAAGGCTTAACCTGTAATGTAGCGGTGAGCCTGTTTATAATGTCAATGGCTTTTTGATTGCCAAGAGCCTTTTCCAGGATTTCTTTTGCATAGTCAATACCGCCGGAGGAAATAAATTCTTTGGCCACCAGCAAGTCATGAAATTCAGAAATGATTCCTTCCTTGTCCTCCTTCTTTACCTTTCCAATATTTGCAATTTCGAGAGTTAGTTGCTCAATCTCTTCGTCTTTCAGGTGTTTAAAAATCTGTGCAGAAACTTCCGGGCCCAGGGAAATTAAGAGAATTGCCGCCTTCTGTTTCCCCGTTAAGCCTCTGGCCATTTAGTTTCACCTCTATTCTTCAGCCAACCACGTTTTTAGGAGCTGAGCAACATCGTCTGGATGTTCCCTGGCAGCCTTTTCGACTTTTTCTTTTATGCGCTTCCGCTCTTTTTCTTCAGGGGTCATTTCTTTTTCCAAGGTTACCAGTTCTTCCATCTCTTCCACCGGCACCGGCACTACAATTCCCCCTTCAATTGCTGTTTCCACGGTTCGAACTCTACGCTTCTTCACCACAATGCTTGCTAATACTCCACCTATAACCAGCAGGGCCAAGGCGGCCAACCCGGCATAGACCATCATCTGCTGCTGCTTTTCCGCCTTGGCAATTTCGGCGTTCATCGCATCCTGGTATGCTGTGTTAAATGGCATTCCTGCGACCGATATCTGATCTCCCCTGTCGCTCTTAAATCCTACTGCACTCTTGACGATTTCCTCGATGTCCTTCTGCTGCTTGGTGTCAATTTCCTTGTCGATTACCACAGCAACAGAAAGATGCTTGATGCTGCCGGGGGCAACTTCTTTGACTGTCTCTTCAGAACTGACCTCGTAGTTCTCAATTTTTTCACTCTTTGACGACTCACTGGAGCCTGTTTCCGTACCGGTTTCGTACCCCGGAATGTTGCTGTCAGTCCCCGGAGCCCCGATATTCCCGGTGGAATCACTCCTGCTGGTTTCTTCCACCACCTGCCGGCTTCTGATGACATTGTTGCCAAACTGCTGGGTCTTCTGTTGAATCCTATTAAAATCAAGCTCCAATTGAACCCTGACTACAGCCTTGCCGACTCCTACAATACGCTCCAGCATGCTCTGGACCGAGTTCTGAAGTTCTTTTTGGAACTGTTTTTGTAATTCCACCTGGGTCATCGTGAGCTTATTCTGTTGCGATTTCTCATCGGTTCCGATGTCTTCTGACAAGATGTTCCCTGTTGTATCAACTATAGTGACGTTTTCGGGTTTAAGACCCTCCACGCTGTTGGCGATCAGCTGAACCAGTCCGCGGACCTGATCCTCCTTAAGGTTCTTGTTGGGTTGAAGTTTTAACATCACCGCAGCTGTCGCGTTCTTCTGTTCGTCTAAAAAAAGAGAAGGTTCGGGTAGGACAATGTGAACCCTGGCCTTACTTACCTCAACCATCCCCTCGATAGTACGGGTTAGTTCGCCCTGAAGCGCACGAAGGTACCTGGCTCGACGGTCCGTGTCAGTCTCCCCGAACTTGGTGTTATCAAAATCCTCAAACCCGACAACTCCTCCCGTGGGATATCCTTCACTGGCTAGTTCCAGCCGGGTTTGGGTGATATCCTTGGTCGGAACCATGACAGTTGTGCCACTGCCTGTGTCGGATAATTTGAACTGGATTTTCTTCTCTTTCAGTTTTTCAACAATCTGTCCTGCGTGCTGGTCATCCAGTTGAGTGAATAAGGTCCCATAGTCCGGTCTTGTCGCCCCCCTGGTCAGGAGAATCAGGGTTCCAAACAGAAGGACCGCCGAACAAATAATCACTGTTCTTTGAATTCTGGTCATCTTTTGCCACAACTCAAGCGCCTGCGTTTTAAGTTGCAACAGGTAGTCTCTCATTAAGTTAAGTCACCTCATCCCACTCATTGATGAGAACTGTTTATACTTGCATCCTCATAATTTCCTGGTATGCCTCGATAACCTTGTTCCGGATCTGAACCGTCAGTTGAAAAGCCAAATCAGCCTTTGCCGCGGCGATCATAACCTGGTGGATATCCTCTATCTCACCTGTCACCAGTTTTGTTTTCATCTCTGAAGATTGCTGTTGAAGAGCGTTGACCTCTTCAATGGCTTTCTTTAACAGGTCGCCGAAGCCTGAAGTTTGCTGGTCTACAGCCTCAGGCTGTCCCGCGAGTTTCAGTTCAGGTTTAACAATTGACAGAGGCGCTGTCCGTATATCCACTTGTCCATCCTACCTCCCGTCTGTCGTTTTTTGTTATGTTAGCGACCGATTTCCAAAGCCTTTAACGCAATGTCTTTTGATGCGTTTGCTGCCGTTACGTTTGCTTCATATGCTCTGGTCGCCGAAATCATGTTCACCATCTCGGTCACTATATTGACATTCGGCATCATAACATAACCTTCTGCATTGGCATCAGGATGGTTGGGGTCATAGGCCATTTTAAAAGGGCTCTGGTCCTCGGCTATTTTTGTTACTCTTACCCCATTCCCTACCTGTTGCTGCCTTATCGCTGTTTTTAATGCGCCAGTAAAACGCTCCTCCGCTTCCCTGGATTCAAACAGGACAATTTTTCTCCTGTACGGCCCTCCGTTTGGGGTCCTTGTTGTATTCACATTGGCAATGTTTTGCGAAATGGTATCCATCCTCAGCCGTTGGGCAGTTAACCCGGAAGCGCTGATATCTATGGATTTAAACAGACTCATCGTTACCGTCTCCCTTCAAAAATGGCTGACCTGATCTTTTGGAGTTCACCGTTTAACCCCTGCGCTAAAGCCGAGTATAATAAGGTGTTTTTGGCCAAAGCGGCCATTTCCCTGTCTATGTCCACATTGTTACCGTCATTGCGCATGGAAGTCTCCCTGCGGATTGTTACCTTCGGTGTCAGCTCTTCAAGTGAAACGCCTCCACCGATCAGGATATGCTTGGCGTTAGTTATCAGTCCTGTAATCCTGTTATGACCAGCTATAGCTTTGCGAAGCTCTTCTTCAAAGACAACCTCCGATCTCTTGTAGCCCGGTGTGTCAACATTCGCCAAGTTGTTAGCTATAACGCTGTGTCTCACAGAGGCAGCATCCAGTCCTTTTTCCATTAGGCCCATTGCCTTGCTAAACAGGATTTGTTCAATCAAAAGGACCACTCCCCTCAAAAATAAAAATCCAAACAACGGCTACCGTAGTTTGGCACAGTAAAAGTCAACCTCCCTTCGGCAGCCCGGCGACCATAGCTCAAGCCTTTTCAACATTAGGAACTTAACAAGAAGAATAACGTACGCAAGTAACATATTTGTAGAAATGTTAGAATGGGTGTTTGAACGACTTAGCCTGTAGGTCCGGAAGCTTTGCGCATTTATCTTTCGATAAATTTGCCCTTATCAAAGTTTGGTGGATAATCTATTAGGAATAAATATGTAATAGAGGACAATAAATGTTATGTAGGCAGGTTTATACAGAACTTAGTGCTATATTTCGTCAAAGTTTTCAAAAATCCTACTCGTTCTTATATATTTTTATATTTTTTTCGGTATTTCAGTAAAAAAAATTTCATATAATATTCCAAT
>DDKP01000173.1:13363-17312 GCA_002339745.1 Firmicutes bacterium UBA2595
ATAATATTCCAATGCTACAATATTTCGCTATTCTTTGACAAAATCCTTTTTTCACCAGCCCATTTTCTTAGAAAATATTGACCTTTGCGGGATTCTTTTCCCGAATTTTGGCTGTAAAAGAAATAAGCCACAGGTTTAACCTGTGGCTTATTTCTTAAGCTTTTGCAATTCGTCCAGCAGACGTTCATTTAATATCCTGATGTATGTTCCTTTCATCCCCAGCGATTTGGACTCGATTACCCCGGCACTTTCAAATTTTCTTAGGGCATTGACGATGACGGACCTGGTGATGCCGACTCTGTCGGCGATTTTGCTGGCTACCAGCAGTCCCTCATTGCCATCGAGCTCCTCAAAAATATGTTCAATAGCCTCCAGTTCTGAGTAGGACAGTGTACCAAGGGCAATCTGGACAGCCGCTTTCTTTCTTGCCTCTTCTTCCACTCTCTCTGCCTTGACCCTTAAAACTTCCATTCCGACAACCGTGGCCCCATACTCAGCCAAAACGAGATCTTCGCTGGTAAACCGCTCCTTAAACTTGGCCAGGACAAGGGTACCCAAGCGTTCTCCTCCGCCGACTATGGGGACAATTGTCATGATTTTGTCCTGGAAGATGCATTCCTGATTATCAAAAAAAACGCAGTTATTGGACATCTGGTTAAAGTTGGCCCTAGTCTCAACAACTCTCAGCAGAGAATCATTGTATTCTTCCGGAAACCTCTCCTCCCGTTCGATTATCTCCTTAATCACATCACAGGTAAAGTTGTCCACAAAACAATAACCGAGGATTTTGCCGCGTCTGCCGACTACGTAAACGTTGGCGCCCACATTTTCACTCAGCACATCAGCCATCTCCTGAAAATCTACCGGGTGACCGGCAGCCTTCTGAAGAAGCTTATTGATAGCCCTCGTTTTTTCAAGCAAATTCTCCATAACTTTCCTCCTCAGCTATGAATATTAAATTATAAGATGTAGCGGCTTAAATCCTGGTTTTGGACAACATCCTCCAACTTATTCCGAACGTAATCACGATCAATAATTATTTCCGTTTGTCCCAAGTCCGGCGCTTCAAAGGCAATATCCTCAAGTAATTTCTCTAAAATTGTATGGAGCCGTCGAGCGCCGATGTTTTCTGTCTGTTCATTAACAGTATAAGCTATTTTGGCAATTTCATCAAGAGAATTTTCTGTAAATTTCAGAAAAATTCCTTCTGTTTCCAAAAGAGCCGTATACTGCTTGATAAGGGCATTCTGAGGCTCGGTGAGAATCTGCTTGAAATCCTTTTCCGTGAGGCTCTCCAGTTCGACACGAATCGGGAAACGACCCTGAAGTTCAGGGATCAGATCTGACGGTTTTGAGATGTGAAAAGCTCCCGCAGCTATGAATAAAATAAAGTCGGTCTTGACCGGTCCATACTTTGTCATTACGGTCGACCCTTCGACAATAGGAAGTATATCTCTCTGGACCCCTCCCCTGGAAACATCCGGACCGGCGCCGCTTTCCTTTGCCGCAATCTTATCTATTTCGTCTAAAAAGATTATGCCGGATTGCTCGGCACGTTCAATAGCCACCGATACCGCTTCATCCATATCTATCAGTTTTTGGGCCTCCTGTTGAGTCAGTATCTTGCGGGCTTCCCTGACCGTTAGCTTTCTCTTTTTTTTCTTTTTGGGGAAAATACCTCCCAGCATGTCCTGGAGGTTGATACCCATTTCCTCAACCCCTGCGCCCGAAAAAACCTCCACCATGGGAGTCGCAGCATCCTCCACCTCTATCTCCAGGTATTCATCTTCCAATTCTCCGCGGGCCAGCTTATCCCTAAGGTGTTCCCGCTCAAATTGCAGCCTCTTGACCTTCTGGTCATACTCATCACTTTTTTCCTGGGACTGCTGCTGACCGCCAAATATTATTTCAAAGGGATTTCTCACTCCCCCCTCTTTTTCCGGTACCGGCGCCAAAAGCTCAACTATACGGGTCTGGGCCAGTTCCCTGGCTTTTTCCTCCACCTCCGCCATTTTCTCATTCTTGACCATCCGGATAGAGGTTTCGACCAGGTCCCTGATCATCGATTCCACATCCCGGCCAACATACCCTACTTCGGTAAATTTTGTAGCCTCTACCTTGACAAAAGGAGCATTGACCAGTTTTGCCAGCCGGCGGGCTATCTCGGTCTTACCAACACCAGTAGGCCCGATCATGATTATGTTTTTCGGTACCACTTCGTCTTTAAGGTCGGGAGCAAGTTTTTTTCTCCGGTACCGGTTGCGTAGGGCTACTGCCACCGACCGCTTGGCCTTATCCTGGCCTACGATGTACTTGTTAAGTTCTTCAACTATCTGTTTGGGAGTTAAATCCTGCACCAGTATACCTCCTTAGACCTTCCTACAATTCTTCCACAGTAATGTTGGTGTTGGTGTAAACACAGATTGCTGCAGCTATCTCCAGCGCTTCCCTAGCAATGTCAGCAGCCTTCATTTCCGAATGTTTAACGAGGGCGCGGGCAGCCGCCAGGGCATATGACCCACCGGAACCAACGGCAGTTACCTCGTCGTCAGGCTCAATCACTTCGCCGTTACCGGAAATAATCAGCAGGTGGTCGATATCAGCCACTATAAGGAGCGCCTCCAGCCTGTGCAGTATCTTGTCTGTGCGCCACTCCTTGGCCAGTTCAACAGCGGCGCGGGGCAGGTTCCCCCTGTATTCATCAAGTTTTTTCTCGAACTTTTCAAACAACGCAAAAGCATCCGCCACAGCGCCGGCAAACCCGGCAATAACTTTTCCGTTATACAGGCGGCGTACTTTTTTGGCCTGGTGTTTGAGAATCATATTGCCGCCAAAGGTGACCTGGCCGTCACCGGCTATGGCCGTTTTACCGTTGCGCCTGACAGCCACAATGGTTGTTCCCTGAAACATCGGTTTCCCTCCTAAGCCCGCGGGTGGTTCTTTTCATAAACCTCCCTTAATTTTTCCTTGGTTACGTGGGTATATATTTGTGTGGTCGACATCTTCACATGGCCCAGCAGCTCCTGGACAGACCTCAGGTCAGCTCCCCCGTCCAGCAGGTGGGTTGCAAAAGAGTGCCGGAGGGTATGGGGACTGATTTTGTATCGGATACTCACCTGATTGACATATTTGTCTACCAGGTTGCGGACACTGCGGGCTGACAGCGGGCCGCCGGTTTTGTTTAAAAAAAGCGACTTGCAGGCGCTTTTTCCGAGGAGCGACGGTCTCCCGTCAGACAGGTATTTCCTTACCGCATTTATAGCATAAGATCCCATCGGAACAATCCGCTCCCTTGACCCCTTTCCCATAACCCGTAAATAGCCAACGGATAAGTCAACATCTCCCGTCTCCAGGTTAACCAGTTCGCTTACCCGCAGACCGCTGCTGTACAGGACCTCCAGAATAGCTTTATCCCTAAGTCCAGCGGGCATGCCGGTGTCAGGCGCTTCCATTAGAGCCTGGGCTTCGTCCTGGTAGAGGAACTTGGGAAGCCTCTTTTCAAGTTTTGGTGTCGAAACCTGGGCAACAGGACTTACTGCCAGGATCTCTTCCCGGCACAAAAAACGAAAAAAGGACCTCAATCCGGCCAGTTTCCTGGCAATAGTAGTCCTCGAAAGGCCTTTTCTCTGCAGCAGGGCCAGGTATTTACGGACCAGCAGGTGGTCAACCCGTTCGGGTCGGACAACCTCTCCCGGGAGTTTGAGTTCCTCCGCCAGATAGTCAATGAACTGCCAGATATCGGTCTGATAACTCTCGATAGTTCTGGGGGAAGCATTTTTCTCAACCTTAAGATAAACTATGAAATTATCTATGAGTGTATACATCATATTCCCCCCTCGCCAGTTACCTGGTGTCAGAAGCTAGTGACTTGTATTCTGCATAGTCCATTACCCCCGCTCACTACTCACTACTCACGTTCATCAGCTCCGCCTGAAACCGTTCCAGCCTT
>DDKP01000173.1:17714-21636 GCA_002339745.1 Firmicutes bacterium UBA2595
TCAGGAAACAGGCCGAAGTTGACATTCATCGGCTGAAAATGATTGGGGTCAGCGATGGTAATATACCTGCAGAGCGCTCCGTGAGCCGTTTCCTCCGGAAAGACTAACGGTTCCCCGCCACAAGCCACCCGGGCGGCGTTAATCCCGGCCACCAATCCCGTTGCCGCTGATTCCACGTAGCCTTCAACTCCCGTAATCTGCCCGGCAAAAAATAAATTCTTGTGACTCTTCATCTGCAGGGTTGGTTCCAGAAGCCTGGGTGAATTTATGAACGTGTTCCTGTGCATTACTCCATAACGGATAAACTCGGCATTCTCCAAGCCGGGAATCATTCTGAACACCCTTTTCTGGTCCCCCCACTTAAGATGAGTTTGAAACCCCACAATATTGAAGAGAGTGCCCTCCCGGTTGTCCTGCCTTAACTGGACGACGGCATATGGCCTTTTACCTGTTCTCGGATCGGTCAGTCCGACTGGTTTCAGCGGACCAAACAGTAGGGTTTTGTATCCCCGGGAAGCCAGTTCCTCCACCGGCATGCATCCTTCGAAAAACATTTGTTTTTCAAATTCCCGCAAAGGGGCTGGCCGGGCTTTTAACAGTTCTCTATAAAAGTTATCGTACTCTTCCCTGGTCATCGGGCAGTTTAGGTAGGCAGCTTCACCTTTACCGTACCTGGAAGCCCGGAAAACCTTGGTATGGTCTAGTGACTCAAAGGTGACGATGGGGGCAGCCGCGTCGTAAAAATAGAAATATTCCTGCCCGGTTAATTCTCTAATTTTCTCCGACAGGGTTTCTGATGTCAAAGGGCCAGTGGCAATAACCACAGGGTTTGCAGTATCTATCTCCGTGAACTCGGACCGGTGTACTTCAATATTGGGCTGAGAAGACACCCTTTCCGTCACTGTCCGGGCAAACTCCGTCCTGTCAACAGCAAGGGCGCCACCGGCCGGAACAGAGGTCCTGTCCGCACACTCCATGATAACCGATTCCAGCCGGCGCATCTCCTCTTTTAACAGGCCAACCGCATTCTCCAGGGAATTGGCGCGCAGGGAGTTGCTGCAGACCAGTTCGGCAAAGAGGTCGGTCCGGTGGGCTGGTGATTTTTTCTCCGGCCTCATTTCAAACAGCTTGACTTGTATACCTCTGGCTGCCAGCTGCCAGGCGGCTTCAGAACCGGCCAGGCCGGCGCCAACAACAGTCACGTAATTCACCGCTGTTCCACTTTCTCCTTGTACCTGCACCTCGGCCGGGAACAGCGCAGGACGGTTCGTCCTCCCGCAGATTTCTGCACCAGCACGTTATTACATTCCGGGCACCTCTTGTTTGACGGGAGGTCCCATGATACAAAGCCGCAATCGGGGTACTTGCTGCACCCATAGAATTTCTTCCCTTTTTTGCTCCTCTTCAGCACTACCTCCCCGCCGCATTCAGGACAGGTAACCCCAACCTCTTCCAGGAGCGGTTTGGTGTTCCGGCATTCGGGGAATCCCGGACAGGCCAGGAATTTACCGAATCTGCCCATTTTCACGACCATCTTCCGCCCGCAGAGTTCACAGACCTCTTCACTTACTTCGTCTTCTATTTCGACTACGCCGATATTTTTTTCAGCCTTTTCCAGGGTTTCTTTAAAAGGTGCATAGAATTCCTCGAGAACCTTGACCCAGTCTCCTTCACCTTCTTCGATCAGGTCCAGCTGGCTTTCCATTTCCGCCGTAAATTGGATGTCGATGATATCCGGGAAATACTTTTTTAACAGTTCAACGACCACAAAACCCAGTTCTGTGGGGTGAAACTGCTTGTCTTCCTTGAATACGTAACCCCTCTTTTGGATCGTCTCGACAATGGGAGCATAGGTACTCGGCCTCCCAATAGCATTCTCCTCCAGCGCCTTGATTAGTGTGGCGTCAGTGTACCTGGGGGGAGGTTGGGTAAAGTGCTGCTTGGGGGTAAGTGACTTCAGGTCAAGGACCATACCTGCAGCCAACTCCGGCAGTAACCGTTCCTCGTCCTTGTCCCCGTTACCGTTGTCACGGCCTTCAATATAGATCTTCATAAATCCAGGGAATTTAACTACTGTCCCGGTGGCCCGGAAAATATAGTCCCCTGCCTGAATATCCACAACCGTTGTATCAAGAACTGCAGCATTCATCTGGCTGGCCAGAAACCTGTCCCATATCAGCTTGTAGAGTTTAAACTGGTCCCTGGTGAGATATTTTTTAAGCTTATCCGGTTCGCGCCAAACCGACGTTACCCTGATAGCCTCGTGGGCATTCTGGGTCCGGCCTTTATTGGAATAAATCCTGGGGCTGTCCGGTTTGTATTCAGGACCGAATTTGGTCAGGATATACTCGGCTGCTTCTTTTTGAGCCGTTTCCGCTACACGTGCTGAATCGGTCCTGATGTAGGTGACCAAACCCACCGTACCTTCAGGCCCTATATCGAGTCCTTCGTACAACTGTTGGGCAACCTGCATTGTTTTCCTGGCCGGAAAGTTCAGTTTCCGGTAAGCCTCCTGCTGTAATGTGCTGGTGGTAAAAGGCGGAGATGGATGCCTCTTTTTCTCTTTTTTCCTGATGTCAGATACCACATACCGGGCGCCTTCAAGGTCAGCCAGGATCCGGTTCATGCTTTCTTCGCTGCTGATGGTGATTTTTTCGTTCTTCAACAGTGCCAGCTTGGCTTCGATTTCGACCCGGTCCTTCTCTTTCGCGAACAGCCCCGTCAGTGACCAGTATTCCTCCGGGATAAACGCCCTGATCTCCTCTTCCCGGTCACAGATGAGTCGCACTGCAACCGACTGAACCCGTCCCGCGCTCAAGCCTTTCTTCACCTTTCGCCACAACAGCGGGCTAAGGTTATATCCTACCAGGCGGTCCAAAATCCGGCGGGCCTGCTGGGCGTTAACCCTGGACAGGTCAATAACTCTCGGGTGCTTCATGGCATTCTGTACCGCATCTTTGGTGATTTCGTTGAACTCAACCCGGCATTTGTCATTTTCATTAATGTCCAGTAAAGCCTGCAAGTGCCAGGCTATGGCCTCCCCTTCCCGGTCCGGGTCGGGAGCCAGCAGGACCTTGTCAGCCTTCTTGGCAGCCGTCCTTAACTCCTTGATGAGTTCACCTTTACCCCTGATGGCAATATATTTCGGTTCAAAACGGCGCTGAACGTCTACGCCGAACTGGCTCCGGGGCAGGTCTCTCACATGGCCCATTGAAGCTTTGACCGTGTATTTTCTTCCCAGAAACTTTCCAATCGTTTTTGCCTTGGCTGGCGACTCAACAATTACCAGGTACTTTGACAAAAGTTATCACCTCTGTAAAATCTGCCGTTCAGTTACAATATATATATAAATTCTTATAATCTAGAACCTGTTGTTGGGTTACTTCTCCCTTTAAGGCCAGATATTTCGCACATAGCGCTGTCCGGGGAGCTGCCTGACCAGCCCCTTCATTTCCAGCATCAGAAGGGCAGAAAGCGCCTCCGATGATTTCAGGCCGCTTTTGCTGATGATAGTATCACTGCTGACCGGGTCATCTAAAATTATATTATATATCTTACGTTCGCCCCCGGTCAAATCTTCCTTAGTCAAATCATCGCGCGAGGTCATCGGACGGCAGGAAATGTCATTCCAGCACCCCAGTTCCCCCAGGATATCGCTGGCTTCCTCCACCAGTTTGGCCCCCTGTTTTATCAGCCTGTGGGCCCCCCTGTTCAGGGGGTTGGTCACTTGCCCCGGTACCGCAAACACATCTCTTCCCTGCTCCAGGGCAAAATCTGCTGTAATTAGAGACCCACTCTTCTCGGCAGCTTCCACTACCAGGACTCCGGCTGACAATCCGCTGATAACCCGGTTCCTCTGCGGGAAGTTACCGGCAACAGGCCGTGTTCCGAGGGCAAACTCACTTATAACAGCGCCCTTCTC
>DDKP01000173.1:22058-28115 GCA_002339745.1 Firmicutes bacterium UBA2595
GCCCAGGGCCCCCCGGTGGGCCGCCGTATCGATTCCCCTGGCCATGCCAGAAACGATGCAGAACCCTGCTTCAGCCAAATCCCGGGCAATGTTTTCCGCCACCCGTAATCCATAATGTGTGGCCTTCCTGGCTCCTACCACAGCCACCATCGGTTTCTGCAGCACTTCCAAGCTACCTCTTAGATACAGCACTTTTGGCGGGTCATATATTTCCCGTAGAGCAGCGGGGTAATCAGGTTCATCTGCAAAAACAACCCTTATCCCCAGCTTATGCAATTTATGCATCTCCTTAACAGGGTCCAGTTTTTTTCTTTTTTCCAAAAGGTCAGCTATTACCTTCCCGGGAATACCCTCCACGGACTTCAGCTCATTCTCTCCGGCAAACCATACCCTTTCCGCACTCCCGAATATATCTATGAGTAAAGCCAACCGCCGCGGTCCCAAACCTTCCACCATGCTCAGCAGAACATAGAAAACCCTTGATTCCACTTTGGCACCTCAAACTTGAGAATTCAAAAGTCATTGTCCAACTGTCTTTAGTCTTTTCGGGGTAACTTTCCATTTTCCTGCTAAGTTGTAAAAAATTTGGCTCGTCGTCTTAACTCAATACGTCGACCAAGCCTTTAAGGCTCTGTTCCGGGGTGAGTAAGGGGGTATAAATGTCACCGGCAACGGCCAGTCTGTCTTTAATAGTGTCAATCCGGAAATCACCAGGATTGACCCTTCCTGTCATGACCTCGTCCCACGTAAGCGGGGTTGACACCGGCGCTCCCGGCGCCGGCCGCAGGCTGTATTGAAACGTCATGGTTTTGCCTCTGGTGTTCTGCAGGTAATCCAGATACACTTTCCCTGTCCGGTCCGAAACAAGTCTCTCCAGCGTTGTTTTTTGTGGAAAAACCGAGTGGATCTGCCGGCAGATAAACTCCACCGCGTCCCTGACTTCCTTGTATGTATACTCGGGCTTAATTGGCACAAAGATATGCAATCCGGTAGCCCCCGAGGTTTTCGGGTACCCCTCCAGTCCAAACTGCTCCAGGGCTTCCTTAACCAGCAGCGCTACCTCCAAAGCATCCTGAAATCCGGCGGGCGGGAATGGGTCGAGATCAAATACCGCTATGTCCGGGTAGTCAATCCTCGGTATTTTGGCCAGCCAGATATGCAGCTCTATACAGGCCTGATTGGCTAGCCACAGCAGGGTGGGAAGATCATTGCATACTATATAATGCACAGTCTTCTTGGCTTCCGCCGAGTAGACCGGGAAAACCGGCATCCAATCCGGGGCATATTCAGGACAATCTTTCTGATAAAACATTTCCCCTTCTACCCCGTCTGGATAGCGGCTCATTACAAATAACCGGTCACGCAGGTACGGTAGCAGGATATCAGCCATGTCCGCGTAGTATTTAATCAGTCCGGCCTTGGAAATGCCGTCATCCGGCCATATCAGCTTGTCCAGGTTTGTCAGGCGGACCTTTTTCCCTTCGACAATTACTTCTTTCGCGTTTTGGGTTGCGGTTCCCAATTTGTCTCACCTCTGTAACCTTATTCAATAACACACTCTTCCGGCGGAACATCTAGAAAAGCCTGGATGCTGGGCTGCCGGAGAGTATGGTCTTCGGTCCATTCGATAAACCTGATTTTTGCTGTAATCGTGGGCATAACCCAAACAACGTTTTTGATCCGTTCGGGTTTGTTGACAAACGGCCGTTCTTTTATAACCAGCGGTTTCATCCGTTCGGTCAGTTCGGCCCACTCACCCCAGGTCAATTTCCCGGTACCTGCGTGACCTATGTACCACAGGCGTCCCGTGCGGTCAAAAAGCCCCAATAATACAGCATTTACAATACTACCTCTGAAAGTCACGCCTCCCACAACAGCTACCAGGTCCCTGTAGTTCTTGAGCTTTTGCCACCTGCTGTCTTTTCCCTTTATAGCATATTTACTGCCCAGATCTTTACAGACGATACCTTCCATACCTTCAGCTTTTATCACACTGAACAGGCTTTCGCCGTCAGAGAAGTTTTCCACCAGTTGGACGTCATTCTGGGGGTTTACGATAGCCGCCAGTATTTGCTGCCTCTGACGGAGCGGTTGGCCGGTAACCCATTCGCCGTTACAGTAAAGAACATCGAAAACCATGTAGACTACAGGGGTAACCTTCCTGGCCTGTTCAACCGCCTCACGCCGTCTCACCCCATCCCTCTTCATTACGCGATGGAACGATGGCTTCCCGTTCTCCAGTGCGATTACCTCGCCGTCCAGGATGACCGAAGAGGCTAAACAATACCGTTTTACCTCCGTTAATTCCGGAAACTGCATGGTGCGCTCATTCAGCTTCCTGTTGAACAGCCGGACCCCGGCGCCGTCATAATATGTGAGGACACGCACCCCGTCCCACTTGACCTGGGCTGTCCACTGCTCTCCTGATGGTATCTTGTCCACTCTCACTGGTTCGAACGGAACTACTGGCCTTAAATGCATGGAAGCTCCCCCGCTTTTTTCTTAGTTTGAGCAAACCTATAAAAATTAAACAGGAGTAAAAATAAAAAGGCCGCGCCGGTAGGTTTTAACATTTCGCCACCGTCAACGGCCAACTTCATTGTTCTGAATAACAATTTCAGATTACTCTGCTAGGGAGTCAGCTTTTTAGCAGTTTTCCTGCCCTTGCCCGTTTTCTTTTTTTCTCTGGCCGTGACTCTTTCTTTCTCTTCTTTGGCCAACTGAATACTGGCTTTCAAAGCCTCCATGAGATCAACAACCTTACCTGGTTCCACCCTGGGGGCTACCTCCACCTCTTGCCCTGTAATCTTTGCCTGAATGAGGTCATGGAGGGCCTCCCGGTATCGGTTCTTATACTGTTCTGGACTGAATGTCTCGGTCAGGTTGTCGATAAGGCTTCCGGCCATCTTAATCTCGTTTTCGTGGACCTGGACTTTGTAGTTAATTTCCGGCATCAACTGGGTTGCCCTGATTTCATCGTTGTAAAACATCGTTTCCATCACAATAACGTTTTTGTATACTCTTAAAACCGCCAGGGATTCCTTGGACCTGATAACAACCTTTGCTACAGCCACTTTTTTTTGGTCCAGCATGGCCTGTTTTAAAATTTCATAAGCCTTCTGGCCCCCGTCTCCCGGAGCCAGATAATAGGATTTCTCAAAGTAGATAGGGTCGATTTCATCAAGCTTAACAAAGTTAATTATTTCAACTGTTTTGGCGGTTTCCAGGGGTAGGTTCTCAAAGTCCTCTTCGCGCAGGATTACATATCTGCCTTTTTCATATTCGTAACCCCTGACTATCTCTTCCATGGGAATCTCCGTTTCACATGTCGGACAGACCCGCTCGTACCTGACCGGGGTCTTGCACTTCTCGTGGAGGAAATTGAACTTTAGGTCTTTTCTTTCCGTAGCGGGGTAAAGTTTGACCGGCACATGGACCAATCCGAAGCTAATAGCTCCTTTCCATATGTTGCGCAACCTGCTCACCTCTGTTCAGGAAATCCCGGCTGACCGGTACTTCTTTCTTATTATGGCCAGGATTGTTTTAATAATGCAACTCCTTCCCGGGCCGCCACCCGGTACTCGTCGCCTTCGCCGTCTTTCGGCGCCCGTCCCGGTTGTGGGGGCATACCTCACAAATCATATCCGGGGCAGTTATTGGCTCGATGGGGCAGTTAGGTTCCCCGGCTAGGCAGCGGGTAACATCCCCCATCCGTCTGATAAATTCCTCATTATACCCCAGGCCCCGGAAACCCTGCAGGCACAGGAGGTGATGTCCTCTGATACGCATTTGACGGCAACTCCTTTACCTGGTCTTTTCCTCATGATAAAATATTTTTAAAAACAGTACCAGCGCCTCTCAACTAATATATATCATTCTCTCTTCCACTGTAATAATTAATAAAGTTACTACTTAACCACATTGGAAAGGGATCTTACTTTTTGCTTATAATTTAAGGAGGTTTTTTTATGTACTGGCCGCAAAAAGGCCCCGATAACACCGCAAAAACTCTGGAACTTGTCCTGGCAAAAGCCCGGGAAACGGGAAACAAGCATATTGTCGTACCATCCGTTTCGGGTGAATCTGTTTTACCCCTTCTGGGACAGGGCCTTGACATTACCTGTGTCACCCACCATGTCGGATTCGAGGGGCCGGGAGTTGACGAAATGCCGCCGGACAGGCGCCGCCTGCTTGTCGAGCAGGGAGTAAAAGTGTTAACTACAACCCATCTCCTGGCCGGAGTCGACCGGGCCATAAAAAATAAGTTCGGGGGCATCTATCCCGCCGAAATCATGGCTTTCACGCTGCGGATCTTCGGCCAGGGAGTAAAAGTAGCCGTGGAAGCAGCCGGAATGGCTCTCGATGCAGGCATGATACCTTATGGTAAAGATGTTATTTCCCTGGGCGGCACAGGCCAGGGGCTTGACACTGCCATAATAGTCAGGCCCGCCCACTCCAATAATTTCTTTGACACCAGGGTCAAAGAAATTATCTGCAAACCCCGTGAATTCTAACGGGAGTGTCCATAAGTCTTTAAGCATTTTCCGGTTCGGACATCCTGTTAGTTGTAGGAAGTTTAACAAGACACGCAGTACCTACACCTTCCGCCGAAAAAACCTGTAAAATTCCCTGGTGGTTCTGAACGATCCGATAACTGACTGTCAGGCCCAAACCCGTTCCATTCTCTTTAGTGGTGAAAAACGGGTCGGCAATTCGGCCAAGATATGAAGGAGAAATTCCCGCTCCGTTGTCTTTGATCAACAGATCAACCGTTTGGTCCCTGTGGTTGAATAATGTTTTAATGGAGAGCTTTCCTCCGCCCGGCATTGCCTGAATAGAGTTGCGGCAAAGGTTTATAATCAGCTGCTTGATCTGCATCTGGTCTGCAGGTACTTCCGGAATAGTTACATCCATGTCTGTTTCGATTGTTACCCTGTTAGTGACTGCCTCCCTGGCAATAACCGGGAGAACCTCATCAACAATTTCATGAAGGTTGGTTTTTTTGAAAACCGGAAACATAGGTGACGCCATCAACAGCAAGCGATTAATTATATTCTCTATATGCCCTATTTCTTTTTTGATAATTTCTGCGTACTGCCAACCCTGTTCACTTTCCGGAAGCTTTTTCTGAAGAAGATAAGTAAAACCTTTTATGCTGGTCAAGGGATTGCGGATTTCATGAGCCGTCCCTGCTGCAACTTCTGCAAGAGCAGTATATTTCTTCAACATATATTCCTTCTCCAGCTTAATTTTTTCCCTGAAAAGAATCTGCTTAATTTTATTGGCCATTGAGTTAAAAGTCCTTGCTAACTGGGCTAATTCATCCCTTCCATCGACTTTTACGGATATGTCAAAATTACCGGCAGCAACCTCCGCCAGGCTGTCCCTGATTCTATACACACGCTCCAGTAGCCCTCTGACCCATTTGACAGTTAAAAATATTGACACTATAACCGTTGCCAATAAGGCAGTCAAGAAGACCGTGGTTAAATCATAAATTTTCCCCAATACCTGGTTTTTGGGAATCTCAATGACTACACCCCAGTCCGTGCCCGGGATTTTTTCATATGTGGCCATGTAAACCGTTCCGTCCCTGACGGTTTCTCCGAAACCTTCCTGCATCAGTTTGCTTAATCCGACAGGCCTTGTTTTTACCTGGTCTTTACCCGCCCAGATAATTGGTTTTCCTGATGAATCAACTACATAGCCCTCCCCATACTGTGATATCTGCAGAGTCTCCACAACAGGTGATATCAGGGGTGTAGTGGCTAGGTCAACGGCAGCTACAAGAATAGTTTTTTTATCATCAAAATTTACTATCTGACCCACATACATTATCACTTTAGTTATACTGCCAGGTTCAGCCACATAAACTTCCAGCGGTTTGCCGCTATCAGAGGAAAAATAATTACCCGGTATTAAAGCATATTTACTGTCATCAGGCGAACATACCGCTTTAATTTGCCCGCCGGTTGTGTCCAACAGATATAGATTTTTAAACCACTCTTCTTCACAAAATCTTTCCAGGACTTCCATTGCTGCGCTAGCATCATCGGA
>DDKP01000173.1:28533-34123 GCA_002339745.1 Firmicutes bacterium UBA2595
GCGGATGCCACTTTTTTCTGGGAAAAATGGATCTCTTTTTTTGCCTGCGCCAGTTCGTAGTAAATAACAACCATACCAACAAGCGATGACAGAATTATTTGCAGTAACAACGTCAGAGCAACAGATTTTTTATACAAGCTACCCGAAAACACTATTTCCACCCATTTTCAGAATCTTTTGTCATCAAGTTTATGATTTTTCGTTGTACTAAGGGAAGTTTCCTCTATTTTCGGGTCAAAATGATTGTTGATTTATAGGAAGTTTTCTCGAATTATCTAATATCTGCAAATGCATAAGTGACACAATTTCAGACAACAAAAAGAAGACCCTTATCGAGGCTTTGAAAGCCCCGCGGGTCTTTTATAGTTGTATGAGATTGTAATCCCTGCTCCCCAACCCGATTTCCTCGGCATATTTCAACTGGAAGCTCCAGTCAATCCAGGGGAATATCCGCCTGAACGTGTCCTCTCCATCGGCAGTACCATCCATCCTGGTGTTGGGGAGAGGCCTCTGTTTGTTCACCATGTCGACACAGGCCTGGTCCAGGGCAACGGGATCCAGGGACGCAAGTATTCCTACATCCCCGACAATGGGCGTGTCGCTCCATCCGCAGCAGTCACAGTCAGGGGTAACATCCATCACAAAGGTCATATACCCCACTTTTCCTTTCTTGTTTTTAATTGCACCGGCCATGTATTCGACCATTTTCTCCTGGAAGGCGGCCTGGTCGGTTTTCCAATTGATAGCGACGGCGCATTCAGGACAAGTGACCGTGCATTCCCCACAGCCGTAGCACCTATTTTCATCAATGCTGGCCTTCCTGTCTATAACCGTGATAGAGCCGGTAGGGCACCAATCCATGCACCTGCCACATCCAGCACACTTTTCAACAGTAACTGACGGCAACAGGTCTGAATGCATCTGCTGTTTACCGCTTCTACTGCCCAACCCCATCCCAACATTCTTGATAGCGCCGCCAAACCCTGATACCTCATGCCCCTTAAAATGAGAAACCACCAGCATTGCATCCGCATGGTAGGCCGCACTGGCTATTTTTACCGAATCGAAATGCTTTAATCCGACTTCGACACTTATGTAGTCCTTACCGTTAAGTCCGTCTGCGATGACAATAGGCGCACCTGCCACCGAATAAACAAATCCGTTTTCGATTGCTGTTTTCAGGTGATCTACAGCGTTACTACGGCTACCCCGGTATAGAGTATTGGCATCGGTCAAAAAAGGTTTTCCGCCTCCCACCGCTATTTTATCCACTACCCGCCGGATAAATTGTGGCCTGATATATGCAGTGTTCCCCTTTTCTCCGAAATGCAGCTTTACCGCCACCAGGTCTTTCGGTTTAAACAGTTTTTCGAATCCGGCGCGTTCATACAGGCGGTCCACCTTATCTAGCAGGTTTAGCCCCTGCTTTGTTCTCATATCGGCAAAAAAGACGTCTGCAGGCAATCATATCCCTCCTCACCAGTTAAATGTCTCACCGCAATATTTCTTCCCTTTTTACTAAAAACCTTCCCTGCTAACCCTTTTTATACGATATAACAGTAAAGGCTGTTGAAACAATGTTCAACAGCCACCGGTCCCTGGGGACGCTACTGTTATTACTTAGCAAATACATGGTTGCCGATTACTTTGGTAACAGGCAGTGTCTTAATCCACCGGTCTGTACTGGTTTGCGGGTTGTAAAAGAACAGCGCGCCTCCGGTGGGGTCTTCTCCTTTGATCGCCCGTTCTGCCGCGTAATACGCCGCCCTGTTCGGTTCCAGGTTAATCTGACCGTTCTGTACAGGTGTAAACTGGTAAACACCGTTGGTTCTCTGGAAAATTATTTCCCTGATAGTTCCCGGGAAACGGTCACTTACCAGCCTATTGATAATTACCGCTCCAACCGCTATCTGTCCTTCAAGAGGCTCTCCCCTGGCTTCGGCATGAATCATCCTGGCTAGCAGTCTAATTTCTTCCTTACTGAAAAGACTCCTTCCGCTAAAAACGGGTTTTACCACGGGTGCTTTGTACCGGACAACGTTCACCGGGATCATAAGCTTCATACCGGGCCTGATAAACGCCGTCAGTAACCCGTTTGAACTCTTCAAAGCCGTTACCGTAGTCCCATACTTCCTGGATATATGGTACAGGGTTTCCCCGGGTTTCACTATGTGGACATTTGACCCGCAGCCGGGGATGCTCAGTTTCGTTCCCGGGAAGATGGTAACTGAGTCCAGATTATTGTTCACCATTATTGAACGGTAATGCAAACCGAACTTTTTTCCTATTCCAAAAAGGGTATCACCGGGTTTTACTGTGTAACTTATTTCCCCGCCGGCGTAAGCAGCGAAACAAGCGTTGAACAGCATGGCAACCATTATTATGCTTGTTAAAGCAATTTTTCTCATTCCTCAACCTCCTTCCCGATTATACCCAGCTTTATTATGGACCATACTGTAGATTTTTAATCAATTCTACAAAAAATAGGTTATTTTGATGAAAAATGGCAGCTGAAAAATAAAAAAGAGTCTGGCTTTCTAAAGCCGGACTCAAAAAATGGTAACAACATCTTATTGTTAAAGCTAATCGGAACGGGTACGTTCCGCGGAGCGAAATCTGACTGGTTGATGACCAACCATTGATGTATTTAGAAACGGGATGGGTACTTTACGAGGGCGAGTCTGATTCATTTGGAAGACCTGCCGTGGGGGCAGATATAAACACAAATCCCGCATACCGAAGCGCCATGTCGCTCTTTTTGCTGTGCCAGGTACCTGTTGCATTTGTGTACATCGAACCGTTCTTCCCTTGGTTCCGCGGATACAAATGTCTTCCCTGTAAAAGCGCTCGCCGGGCAGTATTCTACACAGGCGCGGCAGTTGTGACACCGACCATCCAAAGGCGCGCCCGCGGGAAGCAGGGCATTGGTCAATACTGTCGCAAACCTTACCCTCGGACCAAACTCGGGGGTTACTAGCAGGCAACTGCGGCCAATCCAGCCCAGGCCGCTGAGGTTAGCTGCCAGCTTATGGGAAAAAACGCCTTTGAGGCCACATTCATCGACTATCAGGGAAGCGGCCACCGGCAAAGCTTCATAACCGCTATTTTGCAGTCTGCCCGCAATCAACAATGCGGCGTTATCAAGGTTTTGGTTGATTACCTGGTACACATGATGATGATAGCTTTTAAGCAGAGCGGCATTATCCCGCTCCCAAACAAAGTCAACAATAGGACTGGACAGCCTGAGACCAAGGGATATCGCTCGGGTATACTGTCCCAAAGCAGCTCCGCCCTGCCCGACAATGAAACCACCTGCGGGGGTCAGGTCTGCTACACCAAAAAGATCGATTCCGAGGGATCTCGAAAGAGTTACCAGCTCATTTTTAATTTCTGGGAGCGGTATCAAACTTGTCCACCTCACATGAATAACTATCTATGTTTTATGTTTACTACTAATTCACCTATGCATGGTTTACTTTATCCTTCAAAACCACACGTACGGGCCTCTTATGCTGCTTTTCAACAAATAATTCCCGGCCACCTTTACATATGCACTCATTAATGCTACAATTAATCTCAAGGCTCATGTTAATAGGTCTAGTGAGGTTACTTTTTTATCCTTCTCTACTGATTGAATGGTTAGGGAAGTAAGAAGTTAATCCCTAAACCATTCTGGGCAACAACTTTTTGAGGAGGGTTTTTTATGTTTAAAGACAAGAAATTAACCTGCAAAGACTGTAGCGGTGAATTTATTTTTTCCGCTTCAGAACAAGAATTCTACGCTGAGAAAGGATTTTCGAACGAACCGGGTCGTTGTCCTGACTGCAGAGCCGTTAGAAAACAGCGCAACCGTGGAGGGTTTGGTCGTAGCCCGCGTCCGCAAAAGGAAATGCATCCTGCAACTTGTTCGGCTTGTGGAACTAAAACTCAAGTTCCTTTTCGTCCAAGCGGAGACCGCCCAATCTATTGCAGTGACTGCTATTCAGCACGCAGCCGGCATTAATTAATAGACGTCTCCTGCCTTTTTCGGCAGGCTAGTCGCGGCCCTCAAAGCAGCGAAGAAGGTACTTCAAATGGTAAGCACGTTATCACATAATTATGGAAAACGAAAAAGAAAATAAGCGCTTAAAAAATAACTTTTTCTGCCCGCAGACTGGCGGGCTTTTTGCTTACCCCACTTCTCTGCTACACGTCGCAAAATAAAACAAAAGCATGGTCATAACTATCCTTTTAGGAACAGCTTAAAGTAAGTCAGGACAAACTTTACGGAACCTCCAATGATTCTGAAGAAATTGTAGCCCGGCTTTCCAGCTATGTTTTGGATGAATGCCCTAAATAGGTGAGGATTATTTTCCTTTACCGTCCAGAAAGAAAGGGTAAAAATCCAATACGGCCCCGGTTTGCTTTATTTAAACCTGTTACCCTGTTACCTATTTTTAAAGCCTTTTCGGGACAAACAGAAATCTACCGTCCTCTTCACCAATTACCACATAATTATCGTTTAACAACAAGTCTCCCAGAATCGGTGTTTCACTGTCAACAATAAAGATAACGTTTCTGTCTCTTATCTTTAATACTTCATTTAAGACCCGTTTTTCTGCCAAAACGTCATAAAAATTACGTACTTCTTTTCTGCTGAACAATTCAATCCGGATATCCGAATAAACATAATTATTTTCATGCCAGTCATCTTTGTTCAGAACAAAAAGAAGATAATCTGAAAGATATTGCTTGCAAACAATCAGATTCTGAGTCATGGGCAGCCTGGCCAGCAGGTTTTCCAAAGGCAAAGGGTCCACAGGCATAGGTTCATCTGACATCTTTTGGGAAACAAAAAATCCCGTTAATACTACCGCAATAATGATGCTTGTCCCTATCAATACTGCTCCGATTTTTCTCTTCTCCTTCAGGATACCATCAACAACCGGCCCCGTAATATAAATAAATACGGGAACTGTAAACATCATATTTCGGTAGCTGTAAAGAATCAGGACGGTAAAAACCAAACCCAAAAGATAATCCAGCAAAGCCCTCTTTTTATATACCAGAGATAATACTATCAGAACAGCCATCAAAAATGGCGCAAAAAAGAATTTAAATACGAGGAACAGGGAGAACTTATAATCGTGGCCGAAGTAACGCTGCAGCGCTGAAAAAGGCGAAGACCATTCAAGCACTTCATTGTGCCGGATATTTACACCGGAATAAAGCAGGTCCATTAGAAAGTCGGAGCGGTTATGTATTAAAATAAAAAGCACAGTTATCAAACCCAGGGATACCAGCAAAACCCCTGTAAAAAAATAAACCTTTTCTTTCTCCCCGTCAACATAGGCGTTTACCGCAAATAAGGCTATAACTACCAGGCCGTAAATCCAAAAACCGTGAACCTGGCTCCACACCATCAGTGTCAGTATTATCCCGACAAAGAGACCGACTGTCGGTTTTTGCCTGCATCTGTCGGCAACAATGAAAAGAACGGTAAAAAAAATTAACGACAGGATGTTAGGCCGGATATTTAAAAAAGGAATGGTAAAAAACATAATGAACGATAGTAGCAGCAGAAACGCCTGTCTGCTAAAGTACTTTAGAC
>DDKP01000172.1:0-216 GCA_002339745.1 Firmicutes bacterium UBA2595
GGAAATAGCCGGGCAGTGGCTTGACAGCAACCGCTTGGTACGTGATAGCGCTGCTGCATACGGCACACCGCGGTGGCTGGTTATGTATATCGCCAGGCTGGCCGAAAGACAGGAAGAATTCACCGAAGAAATAAAAGGCCCGTCAAAAAAGGCCGCCTTTGACGCGGACGGTAACCCCACCAAAGCGGCAGAGGGTTTTGCCCGGAGCCAGGGAGT
>DDKP01000172.1:629-7139 GCA_002339745.1 Firmicutes bacterium UBA2595
GGGAAATTTTGCCCCAGCTTTGCCTGGAGCTGATTAACAGGTTGTCTTTCCCGAAACCCATGCGCTGGGGCCACAAAGAAATGCGGTTTGCCCGCCCTATCAGGTGGCTGCTGTCCCTGTTCGGGGACGAAGTAATTCCTTTTGAGGTAGAAGGATTGGGATCCGGCAGAATTACATACGGCCACAGGTTTCTGTCCAAAGGCCCTGTTGAAATCGACAACGCGACCGATTATGTCCGTATCATGAAGGACCGGTATGTGATAGTTAATCACGCTGAAAGGAAAGAGATGATCTGGAACCAGGTTACCACCCTTGCCCGGCAGGAAGGGGGGGAAGTTGTCCCGGATGACGACCTCTTGGAAGAAATTACCCAGTTACTGGAGTATCCCACAGCATTGTGCGGGACCTATGATGAGAAGTACCTCCGGCTGCCCAAGGAGGTCCTCATCACACCCATGAGGGAGCACCAGAGGTATTTTCCGGTAGTTGGGCCTGACGGAAAACTGCTAGCCAAATTTATCACCCTCAGAAATGGCACGGACGCATTCCTCGACATTGTCAGGGAGGGAAACGAAAAGGTTCTCAGGGCCAGGCTGGCAGATGCGGAGTTTTTCTACGAAGAAGACCTGAAGGTTCCCCTCAGGGAAAATGTGGGCAAATTAAAGAAGATTGTTTTTCATGAAAGCCTCGGGACAGTATATGAAAAAGTAGAGCGGATTCAGGCCCTTGGCAGCTTCCTGGCAAGTGAGCTGAATGTCGATGACACCGAAGTCACAGACGACATCAAACAGTCCGCATATCTCTGTAAAGCCGACCTGGTAACCAACATGGTTTACGAGTTTCCCGAGTTACAGGGGATAATGGGGAGGGAGTACGCCGCCCGCGGCGGGGAGAAAAAAACAGTGGCTGAAGCCATCTTCGAGCATTACCTCCCCCGCTTTTCCGGAGACATCCTGCCTCAGACGGTAGCAGGTCGAATTACCAGCATAGCGGATAAAATTGACACAATCGTTGGATGCTTTGCAGTGGGGATCCAGCCCACCGGGTCCCAGGACCCATATGCCTTAAGGCGTCAGGCCCTGGGGATCTGCCATATTGCCCTGGATGCAAAACTCAACTTCTCTTTGACAGGACTGGTCAATGAAGCTTATAAACTTTACGATGGTAAGATTAAAGCCAGACTTTCAATGGAAGAGACCCGGTCGGAAGTCCAGGAATTTTTCCGGCAGCGCCTGAAAAACATCTTTACAGACAAAGGAATGACATATGATGTAGTGGATGCGGCGCTGGCTGCCGGGTATGACAGGTTTACCGATACCCTGCTGAGGGTTGACGCCCTAACGAACCTGCGCAGCCAGGAAATTTTCGACAAGCTTCTCACAGCGTACACGAGAGTAGCAAACCTGGCTAAAAACGCTACCGTTCATGAGATTAATCCCGAACTGTTTACCGAGCAGGTCGAACACAACCTGTTAACGGAATACGTCAAGGCCAGGGATGAGATGAAAATTTTCCTGGAAGAGCGCCAGTACAGGCAGTTCCTGCAGAGGTTTGCCCTGCTCCAGCAGCATATTGACAATTTCTTTGAAGGCGTCATGGTAATGGTGGAAGACGAAAACATTAAAAACAACAGACTGGCCCTGCTCAGGAATATTGCCGATCTTACCCGGCCGGTGGCAGACCTGACCAAAATTGTAGCCTGATTGAGTAACCATAAAAAATTCTATCATTTTTCGAGGTAAAAGGAGGACATCAGGGATAAATATAGTATAATAATAAAAGTATTTTCATAATTAGTATAACACTTTGTCTTCAGAAGGATGGTGAGCGCCGTGGAACTTACCAAGAGACAGGAACAGATCGTTGAGATCGTGAAACGAGAGGGCCCCATTACTGGTAGACAAATCGCCGAGAAGCTATCCCTGATCAGGGCGACACTGCGCCCTGACCTTACTTTGTTGACAATGGCGGGAATACTTGAAGCCCGGCCCCGGGTGGGTTACTATTTTACCGGTAAAACGCCCATGAATCTTGTTGCCAAAGCGCTGCAGAGGATTAAAGTGGGTGATGTCAAATCGGTACCTGTCGTTATCCGTGAAAACACCACCGTTTACGACGCTGTAGTACAGATGTTTCTGGAAGACGTCGGTACCCTTTTTGTGGTCAGGGAAGGAGGTTACCTGGAAGGGGTTGTTTCCAGGAAAGACCTTCTGAAAGCGACAATAGGCGGGTCTGACATCCAAAAAATGCCAATCAGCGTAATCATGACCCGTATGCCAAACCTGATAACCACCACCCCTGACGAATCTGTCGTGCTTGCGGCAAAGAAGCTCGCCTCCCGGGAAGTAGACGCCGTACCTGTTGTTAGGACTGTAGACGACAACGGTACAGAAGCGCTGGAAGTAATCGGGCGGATTACAAAAACCACCATTACCCGAATATTTGTGGAATTAGCCGAAGGGAAGTAAAGGAGGTGGCAGGAATAACAACCGAAGATAAGCACCTGGTCGTATACGTGGTATCGGATTCAGTCGGTGAAACCGCGGATTTTGTGACCAGGGCTGCCGTTAGCCAGTTTGATACCGGTTTTATCATCAGGCGGGTATCCTATGTCAACAGCCAGGCACATATATCCGAGGTAATCAACGAAGCTAAAGAAGCTCCGGGAATAATTGCATACACCATAGTACTTCCCGAACTGAAGGAGGCGCTGGTTAGAGAGGCTTCAAAGGAGGGGATCCCCATAGTCGATGTTTTGGGGCCGATGATGGACACCCTGGCCAAAGTATCGGGGCGTGTTCCCAAGATGAAGCCCGGGCTGCTGCACAAACTGGACAGGAATTACTTCAGAAAGGTTGAGGCGATAGAATTTGCCGTCAAATACGATGACGGCAAGGATCCACGGGGCATTACCAGGGCCGATGTGGTGATTATAGGGGTTTCACGGACTTCCAAGACCCCGCTCTGCATGTACCTTGCCCACAAGAGCGTGAAAGCTGCCAATGTGCCGCTGGTGCCTGAAGTCAAGCCGCCTGAAGAGATATTTGGTCTGCCCAAAAATAAGGTTATCGGTTTGACCATCAAACCCGAACTTCTTAATGAAATCAGGCAGGAAAGGCTGAGGACGCTCGGGCTTAAATCAGGGGCGGATTATGCCAGCCTGGAGCGGATACTTATAGAGCTGGATTATGCCGAAGGCATAATGCGCAGGGCCGGCTGCCCGGTAATAGATGTATCCAACCGGGCTGTCGAGGAGACTGCCAGCAAAGTTCTCGAGATTATAAGACACAGTTTATAATAAATTATTTTTAATGTTATAAGGGGGATAGACATGGCAAAGAAGTATGTATACCTGTTCGAAGAAGGAAAAGCGGACATGAAAGGATTACTGGGAGGCAAGGGGGCCAACCTGGCCGAGATGACCAATATCGGCCTGCCGGTTCCTCCCGGTATAACGGTGACGACAGAGGCGTGCAACGACTATTACGCCGGGGGCCGTACCATGCCGGAAGGCCTGGAAGAGGAAATCAAGGAAAAGATGTCTGTTCTGGAACAGAAAATCGGCAAGAAGTTTGGGGATACCAACAACCCGCTTCTTCTGTCAATACGTTCGGGGGCCAAATTTTCCATGCCGGGAATGATGGATACCATCCTCAACCTCGGTCTTAATGACCAAACCTGTGAGGCCATGATTAAGGCAACCGGTAACGAGAGGTTCGTAATGGACTGTTACCGCAGGTTTATCCAGATGTTCAGTGGTGTTGTTCTTGGACTCGAACACCATAAATTCGAGAGTGTTCTTGAGGCACAAAAGGAAAAACGCGGCGTACATTTCGATACCGAACTTGATGCCAATGACTTAAAGGAAGTTGTTGAGGTCTACAAAAATGTAGTTAAACGTGAAACCGGCAGGGATTTTCCCTCCGATCCCATGGAGCAGCTGCTACTGGCTGTACAGGCGGTATTCGGTTCCTGGAACAACCAGAGGGCTATCGTATACCGCCGGTTGAACCAGATTCCGGATGACCTGGGGACAGCGGTTAATATCCAGTCCATGGTGTTCGGAAACATGGGTGAAGATTCCGGAACGGGCGTAGCCTTTACCCGCAACCCCTCAACCGGGGAAAAAGCCCTCTACGGTGAGTACCTGATGAATGCCCAGGGTGAGGACGTGGTTGCCGGCATCAGGACACCCCAACCTATTAGCAAACTCCAGGAAGAGATGCCGGATATCTACAAGCAATTTTCAGATATCTGTATCCTTCTGGAGAAACACTACAAGAATATGCAGGACATTGAGTTTACCATTGAGAGAGGGAAACTTTACATACTGCAGACCCGTCATGGGAAGAGGACCGCTTCCGCTGCCATCAAGATTGCCGTTGACATGGTTGACGAAGGCCTTATTGACAGGAAGGAGGCCGTCCTGCGGGTTGAGGCCGGGGCGCTGGACCAGCTGCTGCACCGGAGGATCGACCCATCGGCCAAGTTTGATGTGATTGCTAAGGGCCTGCCCGCTTCACCGGGCGCGGCTTCCGGCAAAGTTGTATTCGATGCCGATGAGGCGGAAAAACTCAGCCAGACCGGAGAGAAAGTGCTGCTGGTCCGGACCGAGACAACTCCTGATGACATTCACGGTATCGTGGCAGCCCAGGGCGTGCTCACCAGCCGTGGCGGTATGACCAGCCATGCGGCTGTAGTAGCCAGGGGTATGGGGAAACCTTGTGTCTGCGGCTGTGAAGCTATCAAAATAGATTATGATGAAAAAAATTTCAGGGTAAACGGACTGGTGGTCAGGGAAGGGGATATTATCTCCATTGACGGCGCTTCCGGACAGGTTATCCTGGGTAAGGTTCCAATGATCGAGCCTGAATTGTCTCCCGAGTTCCAGAAGCTCCTGGAGTGGGCCGACGAAATCCGGACCATGGCCGTCAGGGCCAATGCCGATACGCCGGAGGATGCCAGGAAAGCCCGGGAATTCGGCGCCGAAGGTATCGGTCTCTGCCGCACCGAGCACATGTTTATGGCCCAGGACAGGCTACCAATCGTCCAGGAAATGATCCTGGCTGAGACCACGGAAGACCGGGAAGTTGCTTTATCCAAACTCCTGCCTATGCAGCAGGGAGATTTCTACGGCATCCTGAAGGCGATGGAGGGGTACCCGGTATATATCCGCCTCCTGGACCCGCCCCTGCATGAATTTCTCCCCAACCTGGAAGAATTACTCGTCGAAATAACCGAACTCAGGTGCACCAACGGTGACAGAAACCTGTTGAAGGAAAAAGAAGAACTTCTCCGCAAAGTAAGGCAGCTCCATGAATTCAACCCGATGCTGGGTCATCGCGGATGCCGCCTGGCTGTAACCTGGCCGGAGATTTATGCTATGCAGGTAAGAGCTATTTACCAGGCGACTGCCCAGCTTATCAGGGAAGGGATCGACGCCAGGCCCGAAGTGATGATTCCCCTGGTTATCCACGTCAGCGAGCTCAAGATGCTCCGCGAACAGGCCGTTGAGATTGCCAAGGCAGTCCAGGAAGAGCAGAACGTTGCTTTTGACATCCACGTCGGCACGATGATCGAGCTCCCGCGGGCATGCGTAACCGCCGGCGAGATTGCCGCCCAGGCCGATTTCTTCTCCTTCGGAACCAATGACCTGACCCAGACCACCCTTGGATTCAGCCGGGATGACGCGGAAGGCAAATTCCTGCATGAATATATCAACAAAAAAATTCTTTCGGAGAACCCCTTTGTGGTACTTGACATAGACGGGGTAGGCAAACTGGTTAAGATGGGTACTGACCTGGGCCGTCAGGCCAATCCCAACTTAAAGGTCGGTATATGCGGGGAGCACGGCGGTGAGCCGATATCTATCGGTTTCTGCCACAAGATTGGCATGGATTATGTAAGCTGTTCGCCATACCGGGTGCCTATCGCCAGGCTGGCTGCCGCCCAGGCCGCCGCCGGCGGGGAGAGCAGTGTAAGCACAAAGTAGCTGTATTAGGGGGGTACGGGTTACTCCGGCACCACGGAGCTTGGCGCTGAAAAACCTTGGGCGCAGTCGCTCCTTGTCGGTACCTTGAGCAACCCGTACCCCTCTTTTTTGGTTGGTAAAATGATACTGTTGAGCGCCGGATTGACCGGCGCTCAACTCGAAGGAAGGTTTGCGTACGCAAACCTTCAGATTTTAATGGTCCTGCACCGAAACGATAGTTTTTCGCTTTGTTCAGGATTACTGAAACAGAACCGGAAAACATGGTTCAATGAACTGGCTATTTTGTATGAATTGTGGAAGGTTGTTTAAAACTTTTTAGGTATACAAGTTTTTTTGGAAAAAATAGAGTGGAATTTTTTTATGGCGGGGTAGAAAAACATTTTAAAAATATTATGAGCAAATAACGCCCCTTACTTTTACTGGTAAGGGATTTGTTTTGTCAACTGATTGATGTTGCTTACAGTACTACGGACAAAACACACGCTTACAATTATCTTGTAGACATATCAAACATATTA
>DDKP01000017.1:0-165 GCA_002339745.1 Firmicutes bacterium UBA2595
TTTGCTTTAATCTATTTCTTCCATCCAGTTGTACTTATCCTCTTTAATTCCATACTGGATTCCGGTAATTTCGTCATAAAATTTAAGAGAAGTCTCGCCGGCATCGCCGTTATTGAGTGTGATGACCTTGCCGTCCCAGTTCAATGATGAAACCGGAGATATAAC
>DDKP01000017.1:588-8474 GCA_002339745.1 Firmicutes bacterium UBA2595
CCATTCTCTGGCCAGAAAGATAACCGATTCCCTCGTTATCCCCCCCAGGATGCTTCCTTCGAGAGGGGGAGTGATTAGCCTGTTGTCTATTTTAAAGAAAATATTCATTGTTCCAACTTCTTCAATATATTGTCTGTGTACTCCGTCAAGCCAGAGAACCTGCGTGTAGCCATGGGCTTTGGCCTCTTCCGCTGCCAGGATACTGGCAGCATAGTTTCCCGGTGTCTTGGCTGTCCCGATGCCGCCTTTAACAGCCCTGACATACTTGGTTTCAACCCATATTTTAACAGGTTTGAAGCCCTCCGGATAATAAGCTCCAACCGGGGACAGGATGATAAATAACCTGTATGTATGAGAAGGTCGCACACCTATATATGAGTCCATGGCAATAATAAATGGCCTGATATACAGCGATGTACCTTCACTGGACGGAACCCATTCATTTTCTATGCGCAACAGCTTTTTCAATGCCCCTAGAACAAACTCGACGTCAATTGCCGGAATACATAAACGTTCCGCTGAACGGTTCATCCTTGTCAGGTAGGATCTGGGCCGGAATATTTTTATCTTATTGTCAACTGTCCGGTAAGCTTTAATACCTTCAAAGATAGCTTGTCCGTAATGCAGGACCATATTTGAGGGGTCAATCATGAAAGAACCGTAAGGTTCAATCCTGGGACTGTGCCATCCCCTACCTGTTTCATAATCCATTACAAACATGTGGTCCGTAAAGATTGTACCAAAACCCAGTTTACCGTTTTGGGGTTTCTCTTTCGGATTCTTTGTTAAATTAATACTTAACTCAGAACTCATGTATCTTCCCCCTTATATACAAATGCTGATACATATAAAAATAAAGTTCGCGGCGAGAATTCCAATGGCCGCAAACATGTGGTCGACCTAAAAAATTATTCCTGCTCCGGATCCTAAATAAAACGTGGCTACATATATTGTAACAGCTACATACATGGTTAAGTCAAGACAAATATTAAAAAAAATGTCATTTTCAATAAACAAAGAAGGCTAAAGCCTTCCTCGTCAGAGTATTATTCAGTGACAGGCAGTTTTTGCAAAGACTCTTCAATCATTGAATCAGGATATTCATAATCTTCCAGTTGACCGTTAATGTATGCGTCATATGACGGAAGGTCCAGGTACCCGTTACCGCTGAGGCAGAACAAAATGGTCTTTGATTCTCCGGCTTCCCTGCACTTAATAGCCTCGTCAACAGCCGCCCGGATGGCATGGGAAGATTCAGGAGCAGGCAGGATACCTTCACTCTTAGCAAACATTACAGCTGCTTCGAAACAGCCTTTCTGAGTTTTTGCCTGGGCTTCAATCACTCCGTCATGATAAAGCTGGCTGACCAGCGGGGAATCGCCATGGTAACGGAGACCGCCGGCATGAATCCCCGGAGGCATAAAGTCATGGCCCAAGGTGTACATATTTAGTATAGGTACTATACCAGCCGTATCACCAAAGTCATAGGCAAATTTCCCCTTTGTAAGTGTTGGGCAGGCAGATGGTTCTACTGCAATCGCCCTTACCTTCGTACCTTTTGTCAGCTTATCGTAGACAAACGGGAACGCTATTCCGGCAAAATTGCTTCCGCCTCCGCAACAGCCTATAACCACATCGGGGTAATCTCCCACCTTCTCCAATTGAGCCTTGGCTTCAAGTCCAATCACCGACTGGTGAATTGCAACATGGTTAAGGACGCTGCCCAATGAGTAGTTTGTATCTCCTCTTTTAGCTGCATCCTCAACGGCTTCACTAATGGCAATTCCAAGGCTGCCCAGCGAATCAGGGTCCCGGGCCAAAATACCGCGTCCTGCTTCGGTTTTATCGCTTGGACTGGGTATGACTTCAGCGCCATAAGTCTGCATAAAAATACGCCGGTATGGTTTCTGGTGGTAACTGACCTTAACCATGTAAACAGTACACTCCATGCCAAAGAAACTGCAGGCAAGGCTAAGGGCGCTTCCCCACTGGCCCGCTCCGGTCTCGGTGGAAAGACGCTTGATACCAGCCTGTTTGTTGTAATACGCCTGTGGAATAGCGGTATTTGGCTTATGGCTGCCGGCAGGACTCACCCCTTCGTACTTATAATAAATCTTGGCAGGAGTGTCCAGTATTTTTTCCAGCCTGTAGGCCCTGTACAGCGGGGACGGACGCCACAGCTTATATATTTGCTGAACCTCTTCGGGGATTTCAATCCACCGTTCGGTAGACATCTCCTGTTTAATTAATTCCATCGGGAAAATAGCGCCTAGGTCTCCAGGACCGACCGGCTGTTTGGTCACTGGGTGTAATGGCGGTTTGGGCAGGTTCTTCATGTCGGCCATTACATTGTACCAGGATGTTGGCATCTCCTTTTCCGAAAGCAGGATCTTGGTCTCACTCATCTCTTCTAATCTCTCCTCTCTTAAAAATTAAGAAATACCGCCGAATGCACACGGTTATAATTATTTTAATCGATTAACCCATATTATGCAAGGTTTTCTATTCTATTTCTCTTAACACCGGTTATTTCCGCGTTACTCCACTTTCCGCATTTGTCGTTCCACCTGGCCAATATCCTACCGTGACCTGATATCTCAATGACCTCGCACAGGTTCGGGCAGTCTCCGCATTCGAAACTTGCTGCCCGGAATTTTTCTTCAGCGACCTCGAACCCCTTAAATTTGGTCCTCCCGGTCTTGTTGGCGGTCTCTCTGGCCAACATAGCGGCCCCAACGGCCCCCATTACGTTAAAGTGCGGCGGAACAGTTATTTCCAGACCCAGGGCTTTTTCAAAAGCCCGTTTAATCCCCACGTTAGCGGCTACGCCCCCCTGGAAAGCCACCGGCGCCAAGATTTCCTTTCCTTTACCGACATTATTAAGATAATTGCGGACAAGCGCTTCACATAACCCGGCCAGTATATCAGCAAGATTGTGGCCCATTTGCTGTTTGTGAATCATGTCCGATTCAGCGAAAACAGAGCACCGGCCGGCAATCCTGACAGGGCTTTTAGACTTTAAGGCAATTGACCCAAAATCCTCTATCGGTATTCCCAGCCTGGCGGCCTGCTGGTCCAAAAAGGAACCTGTTCCGGCGGCACAGACCGTATTCATGGCAAAATCAGCGACCACACCGTTTCGCAGGATGATTATTTTTGAGTCCTGGCCTCCTATTTCAAAGACAGTCTGAACCCCCGGCACCAGCTTGGATGCGGCCACCGCATGGGTCGTTATCTCGTTTTTCACCGAATCTGCCCCGACAATAATCCCGGAAAGGTGCCTGCCGCTTCCGGTTGTCCCGATCCCTCCTATCTCAATTCCGGAGGGAATCCTATCCCTGATGTATTCCAGTCCTCTCTGGACAGCCGCGATGGGCTGGCCTTGAGTCCTGATATACAAGGTTTCAATAACATTTTCGTTTTCGTCGATGAGGACAATATTTGTACTGACTGACCCTACGTCCACTCCTAAATATCCGCGCATTGTTCGACTCCTTTCCTTCCTGCGCCGTCGGCAGCAGCTTCTTTCTTCCTCTGCAGGAGGTCAACAAAAGCCTCCAGGCGGGTAATCACCCCGGCATCACCTGAATGCTCATCCAAAATCAGGTAGAATGTGGGCAGGCCGTAGTCCCTGCTGACAACCGGCAATATGCTTTCGGCAACTATTTCCGGCATACAGGTAAACGGTTGCACTTGAATCACACCATCATATTTTTCCCTGGCAAACATAACAGCGCTGCCTATGGTTTCCTGTCCGTGCCCGCCCACGAAATGATTAATGTAGGGTGGAGCCAGTTCCCGGGCAGCCTTGCTGCCTTTCATCCTCAACAGCCCCATAAACAGGTGATCATTTATCCATTCACTGAGGTAAATTGACCTTTCTACCTCAACCCCGAGCTCCCCGAGGCGTTTCTCAATCTCCTGGTTGGCAAACGGTTCCAGCATCACATAGATTTCACCGACTATACCTATTCTGACAGGTACACGGGTATTGTCCACCGGAATCCGGATGAGGGAGCACCTCGCTTTTTTTACCGCGTCGTCCAGCTGTTTTTTGTCTTCCGCGACATCTATCCATCCAATGGCTTTCTTCAGGATTTCATCCGCCCTTCCGGGTTCAATCTCCCGTGGCCTTATCCTGTGGACAAGACGCTCTATTTCGTCGACCGCCCTGGCTTTGAACCAGGCAAACCTTATTGCCCTTATAATGTCCAGCCATGAACGTTCTCCGGTTACTTCTCTGATCTTAACAATCAGCTCTGAAATGTGCTTCTGAGGAGGCTCAAGGATGATCATGTTCATGTTATAGCCCAGGTCTTGCAATATCTCCCGCTGTACCTGGGCATAATAACCGAACCTGCAGGGGCCCACCCCTCCTGCCATCAGGATGGTGTCAGCCCCTTGTTCATATGCCTCGATGAAGTTGCCCATATTGATTTTTAAAGGCAAGCAGGCAAACTCCGGAGAATGCTGGGTTCCCAGAGTCATCGTCCGCTTGCTGGACATAGGCGGAACTACTACATCGATGTCCAGATACCGCAGCAGGGCCTTCAGGCAGACATACATATACCCCATATGAGGGAATGTTACCTTCACTGGGCAGCCCTCCTCCACCGAATCATATCAATAAACGCCTCCAGCCGGGTCACAATCCCCGCTTCACCGGTGTGTTCGTCAATAGTCAGGTTAAGCAGGGGAGCGCTTCCCCTCCTCCGCATATGCCTTTCAATTATTTCCCCTGTAAAAGAATCCGGCCCACACCCAAATGAGGCTACATGAATAATGCCGTCTATACCGTCGGATCTCATAAAGTGAAAAGCGGAACCGATCATCCGTTTTCCCAGGCTCCAGAAGAGCCTTTTGGGAAGTTCGTTTGACCTGTCCTCGATGATACTGCCGCTGAGATTGTCAGCAGTCACTACCCGTACACCCATGTCCCTTAATTTTCCGATAAGATTCATACTGATATATGAGTCAAAAATATTATACCCGTGTCCGATCAGGGCCAGGGTCATCTCTCCATGTTGGTGTGGAGAACAGTTTTGAGCCACTAACCCTTTATTCATCTTTTCTATAGATTCGTGGGGCAGAAAACCCACCCGGTTGAGCCGTTCAAACCTCTCCTGTTCTTCTAGCCCGTATTTAAATGCCTTTCTAATGGAGAAAGGATTGCCTGTGAAAATTTTCCCAGCTTCACCAAAAGCCTTGTAGAGGTTTTTCTCCTTTCGGCACATATTCACTGTGACGTCAATCACGGGTGGAAGGTGCGGAATATTATGACGTACCATATCAGGCAAACCCAAAAACTTAGGACAAATATAGGCTTTGCGTTCAACGCTGACTATACGGGGAATGAACAGGCAATCTACCCTGTCTTTCAGGTCAAGGACATGCCCGAAAAACAGTTTCACCGGCAGGCATGCCTCATCGACCGCCTGTTTAACTCCTTTATCCAATATATCCTTTGTAGTCCTGGAAGAAACAATAACTTCAGCCCCTAATGCCGTAAAGAATCCCTTCCACATTGGGTAATAATAGTAATAGAGCAGGGCTCTCGGTATTCCCACTTTAAGCCGCATTTTTTGTTTATACCTCCCTTATACCGTCTTTTAGTAAAAAATCCCAGCCCTTATTATTAACTGAGGCACGTGAGTTTATACACATTTTCATAAACCCTTCTGTGTGCAAAAGAGGGCAGTACTAACCGCCCTCATCTTTTTTTTATTCCCTGAAGCCGTGCTTCCTTTAGATAGGCTACGGTTTTCCTCGCTCTCCGTAACGTTTGTGTTTTTTCTCTTTGTTGAGCGGTTTTCTCGCCGGGCTGTAACTGGGCTGGCGACTCTTGTCCTGGGGTCTCAAAATACTGGGCCTGCTGTTATGCACAGGAACCGGGGACCTGAACAGTATGGCTTTCATAGCCTTGCCGTTAAAAGGGACCAGAGGCCAGAGGTACGGGATACCGAAAGGCTTGGTAAAAATCAATAATAAAACAATACCCAATAATGCCAGCATGAACCCGGGCAGGCCCATTATTCCCGTCAAAATCAACAACCCCAAACGGAACAGCCGGTTAACCATTCCCAGCTCATAACTGGGCGTAGAAAAGGTTCCGATTGCCGCTATAGCTATATACAAAATAACTTCGGGATTGAACAGACCCACATTTATTGCTATTTCTCCCAGCATGAAGGCAGCTATCAGGCCCAGGGCCGTTGCCAGCGGAGACGGGGTGTGGATGGCCGACATCCGCAGAAGGTCAAGGCCTATCTCAGCGCTGATAAATTGCCAGAACAAAGGTACTTTAGCCGCTTTCGAAGGACCGATAAATTTCAGGAAAGGCGGCAGCAACTGTGGTTCTTTGATAAAGAGAAACCACAACGGCACTACAAAAATGGATGCAAAGACGCCAACAAACCTTATCCACCGCAGGTAAGCTCCGACAGTCGAATTCTGCCGGTATTCTTCCGCATGCTGCAGGTGGTGAAAATAGGTGGCCGGAGTAATGATTACGCTTGGCGAAGTATCCACTATTACAATTACATGGCCTTCCAGGAGATGAACTGCGGCGACATCGGGCCTCTCGGTATACCTTACCTGGGGAAGAGGGTTCCAGTTTCCCGTAGTAATAAATTCCTCCACGGATTTTTCCGCCATGGGAAGGCCGTCAATTTTTATATCTTTAATCCTGGTCTTGATAGCCTGAACAATGTCCGGATTGGCTATATCCTCGATATAAACTACGCATATATCCGTTTTGGACCTGGTTCCCGCCGTCAACAGTTCCGTCCTCAGCTTGGGGTCCCTTAGCCTCCGCCTGATAAGAGCTGTATTGAACAGGATGGTTTCAGTGAAACCGTCCCTCGAACCTCGCACTACCCTTTCAATGTCGGGTTCTTCCGGTCCCCTGGCAGGATACTTCCTCGCTTCAATCAGAATCACTTCAGACATGCCGTCTACCACCAGGGCAATGAAACCTGAGAGCACTTTGGTAATTACGTCTTCAAGTTTATCTGTGGGAAGAGCCTTTACGTAAGTGACATATCGCGAAACCAGTTTATGAAGTGTTTGGGGAACGATTTCTTCACGGCTCAAGGCAGAAAAGTTCTGCATTATTTCTACTATGGGGATATCATTGATCAAGCCGTCGACAAAAATTAAGGCTGCTTTCTTACCCCCGATTTCAAACTCCCTTAAGGCCATATCATAGCTCTTGCCGATTCCCAACTGGTTTTTGAGAATCTCTAGGTTTTCTTCGTATTTTTTACTGACATCATGTATTGAGTTCATTGTTTCCGTCATTATTGCCACTCCTGTCGAGGATTTCCCGCAGAGCCCTGGTCGTCACCGGGGCTCCATTTAAACAATCATCGAAAAAATCCATTTTTCCGGTATCCCCTGTTCCAATTATCACAGGAACATTCAGCCTGTTCAAAATATCAACCGTATCCCCTTCCAAGTACCGGTGCCCCTTTTCCTCGGGGAAGCCCATTTTGTCGACCGGCCCGGGGATAACCCTGCATTCACGTGTTACCGATTTATCGACCAGTACTCCTTCCGTTTGGTCTGTGTTGGACGCAACGGCCACTGCCCCAAGCACTTCAATATCGGGGTGTTCCGCCAGGTACCGGAGAACCTGCTCCCCCCTACCGAACCCCCTCTTACCACGGTCATCGACCATTACCACCACCGGGTCTTGGGGCGTCATCTTTATAAGTCTGACCACTTCAGGTCCGGAGAGCGGCGTAGGGTTCCCAGTAGTAAGGGAGATAAACCTGGCCCCGATGTTACGGGCAGCGGTTTCAACCGTTCTCCCGGCTACCCGGTCGCCATCGGTAACCACAATAACCTTCCTGCGTATACCAGGCAAAACTGTCACCTCGTTGATA
>DDKP01000016.1 GCA_002339745.1 Firmicutes bacterium UBA2595
CCCTTTTGCCGAAGCCTGCTTTACCCCCGAAACCGGGGCCGCCGCATCCACCGCCGCCCATCATGCTGGGCCCGGGAAGAATACCGTTTTCCTCACGGTACTTCTCCATTTGGTCCATGCGGTCTTTAATCGCTTTCCCCTGGTCAGACGTGATCTGGCCGGACTCCACATAAATATCGACCATCTTCTTGCGCAGCTCGATCATCTGTTTGTGCAGGTCCAGGAGTTCTTTCTTCTGGGTGTCGGTAATAGCAGCGTATGCCGGTACGGCCAAAGCCAGAACTAGTATTACTGTGATTGCAATCCACCACTTTTTCTTCATGTCAGTCACCTCCTTCTTTATTTCTTTTCCTCTTGTACTAAGTATACCCCGTACCTGTGATTAAACTGGGGTGAAATTGTGAAAGCTTTGTGAACAATTCAAAAAAACCGTGCAGGTAAACCTCATTCACCGGTGAAGTCTTGGGTTTCAGCGCCGAAGGCGCCGTTGGCGGGGCTGTTGACAAACTCCGGTTTATTGCAGTTAAAACGGGATGGATACAGAGTCCATCCCGTTTCTTTGTTTTTGTTTATACGCTTTTCAGACCCTTTTTATAAATAGCCGCCGCTTTTTGCAGCAGTTTTTCGATCTCCCCGGCAGGCCTGGGCTCGCTAAACAGGAATCCCTGCATCTCGAAGCACTCCTGCCGTTCAAAGAAAGCCATTTCTTCCTCGGTCTCCACACCCTCGATTATTACATCGAGCCCAAGTGTTTGGGCCAGGTTGATTATTGCTGCCACAATGGCTGCATCCTCTACATCTGTCAGCACGTCCCGGACAAAGGACCGGTCAACCTTCAGTGTGGTGATGGGGAGCATCCGCAGGTAGCTCAGGGAGGAATATCCGGTGCCAAAGTCGTCCAGGGCGATGCGGACCCCCATTTCCCTCAGGCTGTGCAGCATCGCAATGGTGAAATCGATGTCCTGCATGGCAGTGCTTTCGGTTATCTCCAATTCCAGGCGCCTGGGATCCATCGCCGTCTCCCGTAATACCCGGGCCACCGTATCCACCAACTGTTTCTGACGGAACTGGCAAGCAGAAAGGTTAATAGCAATCCGCATTGGCGGATAGCCTGCTTCCTGCCAGGCCTTATTCTGAGCGCAGGCCGTGCGCAGCACCCACTCACCGATGGGTATAATTAGTCCTGTATCCTCGGCAACAGATATAAAATCCAGCGGCAGGACCTGTCCTCGTTCGGGATGGTTCCACCGCACCAGGGCCTCCATCCCGACAATCATTCCCACGCTGATATTCACCTGCGGTTGGTAATAGACCTCAAATTCCCGCTGTTCCAGGGCCCTCCGCAGAGATAGCTCGATTCCTAGCCGTTCGAAAGCCTTTACATTCATGGAGGAATTAAAAAACTGGTAGTTGTCCCCCTGCTCCTTGGCCCTGTACATAGCCGTATCGGCATTTTTCATCAGTGTATCGGCATCCTCGCCATCATTGGGATACAGAGCAATCCCGATACTGCTGGTGATGTGAAACTCATACCCGTTTAAAGCCCACGGTTTTTTAAGGGCCTGGTTGATCTTTTCCGCCACCTTGGCGGCATCGTCGGCCCGCTTGATTTCCGGAAGCAGGATGGTAAACTCGTCTCCCCCGATCCGTGCTACTGTGTCATCCGCACGCACACAGGACTTCAACTGCTGGCCGACATCCTTCAGCAGGTTATCCCCGATGGTATGCCCCATCATATCATTTACTATTTTAAACCTGTCCAGGTCCAGGAACATCACAGCCAGCATCCGCTGGTTGCGGCGGGCATGAGCCAACGCCAGTGTCAGGCGGTCGTAGAAGAGAATCCTGTTTGGCAGATCAGTCAGAGGATCGTGGTAGGCCAGGTGGTTGATGGTCTCTTCGGCCTTTTTCCGTTCGGTGATATCCCGGACTATAGCGAATAACACATGCTGCTCGCCCAGGACCGTACTGTGCATACTCACCTCCACCGGAAAGATGGTCCCATCTTTACGCTGGTGGTAGGTTTCAAACAGGATTCCTCTGGTCTCAGCTTGTTTGATATGCTCATTCAGCAGAGCCCTGCTCTGGGGGGCCCGAAGATCGTAAACATTCATGTTGAGCAGTTCTTCCCGCGTATACCCGTAAATTGCAACCGTGGCATCATTGGCTTCAATTATCTTGCCGTCACGCCGGAAGAACAGGATAATGTCCGCCGCATACTTTGAAAGGAGTTCATACCTCTTCCTGACTTCCTCAGCCCGCACCTGGTCCGTAATATCTTCACCGAAACACGCCAGGCCGGTTATATTCCCCCGGGTGTCTTTTAAATAAGTGGTGGTCCAGGATATCCTGCGAAGCTCCCCATTCCTGGTCATTATTTCGTTTTGTTTGACGGAGTTAGGCAGGTCACTGATTTCCAAAAACTTTTCCAGGTAAAACTTCTTGGACTCCTCCCGTTTTTCCGGGGGAATAAAGGTATCAAACCAGTTGCTGCCTATAATCTCCTCCCGCTGCCAACCTGTAATCTCCAGCAGGAAGTCGTTGCAGAATTCGATATTTCCCTGCAGGTCCAGGATAACCGTTACCAGCCGGATATTCTCCAGCATCTCCCGGAAGCGGCTTTCGGATTCCCGGACTGCTTCCTCCACTTTTTTATTTTCTGTAACATCCCGGGCTATCCCCTCAAAACCTGCTATGTTTCCGCTCTCATCATAAATGGGCACATTATGGTGCTCGGTCCAGACCAATGATCCGTCTTTGCGGAAAGAACGCAGCACCATGGGCTCTTTATTCAGGCCGGTCAGCACCCGGATGTCCTGCAGCAGGGGAAGGTCGTCAGGGTATACAGTCTTAAAAATCAGGTCCGGGTCGGCATAGTGTTCTTCGGGGGTATAACCGACTATCCTAGCGGCTGAAGGGCTGACAAATTCATAACCGCGCACCGGGGTTATGCGGTACCGGTAGACCATGTCCTGCGCGTTTTCGGCCATCATGCGGAACCGGGACTCGCTGGCGCTGAGAACCCTTCTTATCTTCTCAAAGTAGTTGAGCAGAGTACCCGCGGCAACGGTTAGAGTCAGCAGGGTGGCAATGAGGTATCCCCAGGGGACAAACCACTTGACAGTTATCACAAAAGGGTAATTGAGTTTATGTATGCCCAATAAGAGAAATCCCCAACCGGCAAGGAATTTGCCCAGGCCTTCTACTTCCTTTGAACGCAGCAGTACCGTCCCTGTCCAGCCATAAATCAGACCCAATAACGTAAATGTCGGCAGGTTAAGCAGGTTCCAGGAAAAGTGGTTCGAAACTCCCGCTACTATCCACACGGCATTTAAAGCAAAGCCACCTGCCATCCACCGGGACATCTTTCTCCCCAAAAACACATAGGTACCCCACATCAGCATAATACCGCTGGCCAGGTTCGCCAGTTGCTGCCCCAACAGAATTATTGCCGCATCCTGCCGCACCTGCATTAAGAGTTCAAAAACCAATCTCACGGCATATAGAGTCCAGCTTACCGCCCAGATTCCCATGAAACGCTCGCGGTACTGTCTGTATAGGTACCAGTAGACTACCGCCATCACAACGGCGCTGACCAACGCCGCCGTTACGGAAGAAACTGTCCAGGACATGCTGCTATCCCACCTATTAAGCCGGTTAGAAATGTTGCCCCGGCATGAGTAAAAAACCAGGCTTAATGCCTCAGTCAAAAGAATTACCCAGTTAGCCGATATTAATTATTAATTAAGTTAATACTACAAAAGTCGACCAATTCCTGCATAATTTACCTGCCTCCACCACTTTATTCCAAGACCAACTTGGCAAAAAGAAACCGTGCTTTTAGTCTGCACGGTTATCAAACCCCTGTTGTCACTCGGCCGTCGGGATGGAATTACGAAATCTACTCTGCCTCAAAGAATTTGCCCCTGCCTCCCCGCAGCCTGTCGTCATCGCGCTGCAGCAAGACCTCAATCTTAATGCTGTCACCGTGTTTCGCGCTGGCGGGAAGAAGATACTTGGGAATTCTGAAGGTCTCCTTTCCCCATTCGATGATAGCCCATTCGTCTTCAATCTTTTCAATTATATGAAACAAGCTGAATCCTCCCCGTTGATCCCCTGTTTTTCATACATATTCTAGCACAGCACACCGCTTTTGTCATTGCTTTTTCGCCAAAACGTCCGGTTTCTCCCAAAAATTTTCCTCAGTTGCATACTGTCGATATTTTTCTAGAATACTAAAATCAGCCGGGAATGATAATCCGGCCCATTGGGGAACTTTACCCCCGGAGGTGAAGCGATGAAACGCAAGCAGGGATTTATTGCATTTATTCTGTCGATTGCGCTGGCCCTTGGGTTCATACCGGCTGTTCCAGGATGCGCGCCGGCCAAAAAGATTTTTCCCTCACCCGGCCCGCATCCCAGGATGGCCCCTGAGCCGTACCCCACGAAAAATCCGGCAGGAACTGTTGAAGAAAAGACGGGGCTTAACAGGAAGCTAGCCGATGCTGTAAATACGGTCAGGGACGTTAAGAGGTCTACATTACTGGTAATCGGGACTTCGGCATATGCCGGACTTGACGTCAACGCGGGAGTGGAAGGGGCCCGGCTGCAGGCCGTGAGGGAGCGGGTTGAGACCGTAATTAAGGAAACCGAACCGCGAATCCGCACGGTCTGGATATCTGTCCACCCAGCCACTTTCCGCAGGATAGACCGGGTCCGCGCTGCGATAAGAGCCGGGAAGCCCGCATCTGCCTATGCGTCGGATTTGCGCAGCATAATAAACGAAAGCGATCTGGTCAAGTAAAAAACTTTCATATTTGCTTTAACATATAATATAATATGATTAACATACTTTTATAAATTTGCCGGCAATTGTGAATTATTGCACAAACAATGTTTGACATAATTTAGCCGCCTCTATGCTGCAACAAAATGTTCCCATTTTTAGGAAGGGAGGGAAAAGCTGATGTCAGCACTGTTTGTTGCTGGTATAATACTGCTCCTGCTGGTTAGTTTCGCCATAAGTGCTTATATTACTTTTCACAAGTTTTCCATAGAAAGTTTTTTCGCCAAGATGGTTGCTTTCACAGCGCTTGGAACAATAATTTCGGTAGTGATATTTACCGTTTTTCTGACGCTGCATTACACGTAACTCCTCGATTAACCGGGGACGCTAATTCTCCAGGCCGGAAAAGAAAAGGACATGGTTGCTTTTGGGTAACCGTGTCCTTTTACATTTCCAGGTCTGTTTTTCATTCAAGGTACACGCTCCCATCCTGGGGCGTTTCAGCTTCACCGGCTCCTTTTTGCTTTTCCATCAGTTGATTGACACTTTCGGCGCTGATTTTCCAGGGTATTTTTCCTGAATCCCCGGCTAGCGTGAATCTTACCGGACGGTTACGGAAACTGGTCCCGTCTTTTAACTCATATGAAACCTTGGCCTCATAGTCTTTATCCCCTTTTCCATCCCCGGCGTCCGATATTTCGGAAACCGCCATCCATTTTATTCGGTTTAGCCGCCGGATAATTTCCTGTTCACTTTCCCCGGGCAGCGGCCTGATAAACCTCGATGCCAGCGGGTAATCCCCCTGTTCAATAGCGGTGAGCGTAACCGCCAGGA
>DDKP01000105.1 GCA_002339745.1 Firmicutes bacterium UBA2595
GGGTGATTGGCAACCAGCAGTTCCAGTATGGTCCTGCGGGCCTCGATAACAGCCGGCGATTCCGTCTCAATTTCCATTCCCTCAGCCACAGTGGTAACGCAGGAAGGAGGCAGGTTTCGCCAGCCTTTTATTTCCACGACACAGATGCGGCATGCCCCGGGAGCGGTCAGGTCCTTCTCGTAACAGAAAGTCGGGATAAAGCACCCCAGCTGCCGGGCTGCCTCCAGCGCCGTGATCCCTTCAGGCACAGAAACCTTTTGCCCGTTGATGGTTAAAGTGACGTTGGCCATTGAACCAGACCCCCTTTAACCCTTAACGATGGCGTTAAACTTGCATTTTTCGATACAGCTTCCACACTTGATACACTTGGAAGTATCGATTTCGTGGGGCTCTTTCTTCTCACCGGTGATTGCGCCGACCGGGCATACACGGGCACAGGCGCCGCAACCTTTGCAGTTCTCGGCTACGATCTTGTATTCGAGCAGCGCGGAGCAAACTCCGGCAGGACACTTCTTTTCGTTAATATGAGCTTCATACTCGTCGCAGAAATACCGGAGAGTAGCCAGAACGGGGTTGGGAGCGGTCTGGCCGAGACCGCACAGAGCGGTGTTCTTGATAACTTTCCCCAGCCTTTCCAAAGTATCGATGTCTTCAGGTACCCCTTGGCCGTCACAGATCCTCTGCAGGATTTCCAACATTCTCTTGGTCCCTTCGCGGCAGGGGATGCATTTTCCGCAGGATTCCTTTTGGGTAAAGTTCAGGAAGAACCTGGCCACATCAACCATACAGGAGGTTTCATCCATCACAACAAGACCGCCGGAACCCATCATGGCGCCAAGGGCTGTCAGGGAGTCGTAATCAACCGGGGTATCCAGGTGTTCCTCAGGAATACACCCGCCGGAAGGCCCGCCAATCTGGACAGCCTTGAATTTCTTGTCGTCTATAATACCTCCGCCGATATCAAAAATAATCTCCCTGAGCGTAATCCCCATGGGAACTTCCGCCAAACCGGTATTCCTCAGTTTACCGGTTAGGGCAAATACTTTGGTACCCTTGCTCTTCTCTGTCCCGATACTGGCAAATTTCTCGGCGCCTTGGAGATAAATGACAGGAACGTTAGCATAGGTCTCAACGTTATTGATATTGGACGGTTTGCCCCAAAGCCCTTTGACAGCCGGGAACGGAGGCCGCGGGTTAGGCATACCGCGGGAACCTTCAATAGAAGCCATGAGCGCCGTTTCCTCGCCGCATACAAAAGCGCCGGCCCCTTCCTTGATGTGGAGGCGGCAGCTGAAGTTGGTACCCATAATGTTTTCACCCAGCAGGCCGAGTTCTTCGGCCTGAGCGATAGCAACTTTCAAGCGCTTAATAGCGAGAGGGTATTCGGCCCGGACATAGATATATCCCTCATCAGCGCCTATGGCGTAAGCGCCGATAAGCATCCCTTCCAGCACGCTGTGGGGATCGCCTTCCAGTACGCTCCTGTCCATGAACGCGCCGGGGTCGCCCTCGTCAGCGTTGCAAATAATATATTTCTTAGGCCCGGGGGATTTGGAAGCAAATTCCCATTTCAAGCCGGTGGAGAACCCGCCGCCTCCGCGGCCCCTTAAGCCTGATTTTTTCATTTCCTCAATGACCTCTTGGGGGGTCATGCTTGTCAGTACCTTGGCCAGCGCTTCATAACCGTCCCGGGCGATATATTCATGAATATTCTCCGGGTTGATATGCCCGCAGTTCCTCAAAGCAACCCGGTGCTGCTTCTTATAAAAAGCGATATCCTTGTAAGAAGGCACCTGCTCCTCGGTAACCGGCGCCTTAAACAGCAGCCGCTGAACTATCCGGCCTTTCACCAGGTGTTCCGCCACCAGTTCAGGGACGTCTTCCACGGTTACGCGGCAGTAGAATGTTCCTTCCGGATACACGATCACAATCGGTCCCATTTCGCAAAAGCCGTGACATCCGGTTTCCACTACTTTGACTTCTTTATCAAGTTTCTGCTTGGCCACCTCGTCCACAATGGCTTCCTGTATCTTCCTGGAACCGGAAGATACACAGCCCGTGCCACCGCAGACCAGCACGTGAGCGCGAAATAACTGCATTATACTCCCTCCTTCCTCTCTGGGTTAATCAAGCTTGGCAACAACCAGGTCATCTACAATCTGGCCGTTAATAACATGTGCACTGATAATTCTGGCAGCATCCTGGGGTTTTACCCGGCCGTACGTTATTCTCTTTTCGCCGGGACGAACGACATCCACCAGAACTTCTTTCTCACACATACCAATACAGCCGGTCTGCGTAACCCTTACGTCAGACATTCCCCGCTTGCTGAGTTCCTCCAGGACCGCGCTCATTACTTCCCTTGCGCCAGCGGCAATACCGCAGGTTCCCATCCCGACAATTATTTCAACACCCTGACCCGCACGGATATCGGTCAGAGCCTTTGCTTCTTCCCTCAGGCGTTTTAAGTCTTCAGGGCTTTTAATCACTAAGGTCACCTCCCCTTCCTTGTTAGAGCATTTAATAGACTAGTTTGCAGCATTAAAACTCTTTTCCAGGTTCCTGGCGCTTATTTTATTCGTACTGTTCCAGCAGCCCTTTCACCATGTCTGGTGTCAAACGGCCGTGGGTATCATCATTAACCATCATAACCGGGGCCAGCCCGCAGGCGCCCAGGCATGCAACCGATTCAAACGTATACCTGAGGTCTTCCGTTGTTTCGCCATCTTTGATTCCGATAGCATTAGTTACTGCCTCGACAATTTTGGCGCCCCCACGCACGTGGCAGGCAGTCCCCAGGCAGACCCTGATGATGTTACGGCCTCTCGGCTTCAGATGGAACTGTGCATAAAAGGTTACTACTCCGTAAATTTTGCTGAGGGGGATCTGTAATCGCTTGGAAATCTCCTTCAGCGCCTCTGCCGGCAGGTACCCGTATATATCCTGTGATTTCTGGAGAACCGGGATCAGGGCGCCTTTTTGACCTGCATATTGTGCAAACACCTTTTCCATTTCGAGGTCCTCTTTGGTTTTCGGTTCTGCTTCTTTAGAGCAATGACACACGTTCTTCCCTCCTTCCCTGATATCTGTTTTTTATTTGGAAATAGGCTATAGAAAACGGAGTAACAGTAAAGTATTTGACAAAAAATCCGCAATTCCTGCCGGAAATGTCTCAATTTTTTGAATATGAGGAAAATGGATATATATACTTAGTAAGTTTTGTTTGTTACTAAACCCTTTAAGCAGGAATTGCCGATAATCACAGCGAATCTTACTAATTAACAAATTTCCCTTCTCTGCAAATAAAGCTTTATAGGTTTTACCCCTATGGAGCTCACATTAACCTTTAATTGCAATGCCCCAAAACAATTGAACAGCCTAAAAAACATGCTGCTGACAATATTGGATTAGACAAATCTCCGCAAAATCCTGCCTGAAAAGTCTCGATTTTATGAACACTAAGAGGAGGGAACCTATTTGAGCCTGATGGAATTAATTCAACTCTTGGATGCCCA